>CALXBT010000001.1 GCA_944386585.1 uncultured Clostridia bacterium
GCTTCATCAAGTATAATAAAGGAGTTATCAAGAGTTCGCCCTCGCATATAAGCAAGCGGCACTACTTCAATCGTCTCTTTTTCTTTTAAACGCAGTGCTGAATCCCGTCCAAGAATATCATACAGCGCATCATAAAGCGGCCGCAGATACGGGTCCACCTTCTCCTGCAAATCTCCCGGCAGGAATCCTAACCTTTCTCCCGCTTCTACCGCTGGCCGCGCAAGAATAATTTTCTCTACTTCTTTATTTTTGTAAGCATGAATTGCCATTGCCACCGCAAGGTAGGTTTTTCCTGTCCCTGCAGGACCGATTCCAAATACGACATCTTTCCTGCGAATGCTGTCCGCATAACTTTTCTGTCCGATCGTTTTGGGTCTGATTGGCTTTCCCATATGCGTAAAGCACAGTATATCTTTATTAAGGCTGCTTTCTTGATAAGAAATGCCTTTTTCAGTTAAATCTATAATATAATTGATTTTCTGCGTGTCGAGTTTCTCTCCTGCATCAAGAACTCTGATCAGTTCACTCAGCACGCGTTCTGCCTCGTCTGCATGCTCTCCGCGCACCACAAGCTCACTTCCGCGTTCCGTAATTTCCACGCCGAAATGATTTTCAATAAGCCTGACATTGCTGTCAAGATTTCCAAACAGCGAGGCTCTGTCAAATTGGCTGTTTACTACCATCCAAAATCTCCTGTGTTTCTTCCTGAAGTATTTCTATCGGCTGCTCATCGCCGATTTCCTCAAGTACTTCAATCAGTACCTGTACTTCTATTATATTTTCTTTTTCGGTAAAATTCAAATGCTTATTTGTAATCTGAGCCTTTTCAGTTACATTTTCGCGCATGAACTGCCGAATCTTGCGGTCTGAAATTCGTTTTACAAAATCATATTCACTCTCATCCTCCCGCATCGCTGCAGAAACATCCCCTTCGGCATCAAAATGCTCACTACTGAGGCTGTCAATAACTCCCTGCCGAATCCGAAACTGAAAATAATAAGGAATATGGACTTTGACGATGCCGTTTGCATGAACATAGCGATACTGCTCACCCTGATCACCATTAGCATAGTTTGTACTCGTATACGGAATGATTCCACTAATCAGAATATCTCCCGGCTGTACATAGGCTCCATCTTCCTTTGCCCGCAGTCCTTCTCTTGGTATTATTTCCACAATATAGCCGCTTTTATCAGCAATGATATGGCACGGCGTTTCATCAGGTTTTCTGTTTTCCCCTTCCTGTCCTTCAACAATCGTTACCTCTGCTAGCGTACCCTTATAAGTAATGCCTACCCAGCTGATATCTTCAAGTTCCCGAAATAGATGCAGTTTCACAGCATTCAGTTCTTCTTTTGTTTTGAGCTTGCGTTCACCCTCACGAAAATCGACTGCCGAAAGTGCATCGCGTACTTCCTGCTCTGTGAAATGCTCATATCCGTATACCCTAATTTCACTGACGAACAGACTCTGATAATACAAAATAATAAAAAACATCGAAAGACCAACCAGCGTTGCCTTTCGAAATTTTAAATGCCTCAGAAAGGGAATAAAACCTTTCTCTGCGCTGATAACAATCCGATATTTACTTCTTGCCAGTTTTTTAAAACGCGGATAATCCTCTGCACTGATTGTCATGACTGCTTCGAGATCTGACAAAAAACGAATATCCTGAAGCACAATCCCTTTCGCAATACAATCTGTAATCAATCTGTGCAATCCAAAGCCTTCTATTTTAATCTTCTTGCGATGTACCGTAAAAGCGAACCTCATCAATTTCCCCCTCTATCATCATCCTTTCATCCGCCAGCTCCTTAATCTCAAGATTTCTGCCGATGATGGCGGTAAAACGCCGTCCGCTAGAAACAATAATCTGTTCTCCCGATATCAGCGCTACTTTTTTGATATTATCGAGTACAGCAGCGTTTCCGCTGACAAGGATTCTCGGCATTTTTACAGCAAAATCAAAAAGGAATTCTTCCTTTAAATTCATAAAACCACCTCAAAACAGTCTATGCCTGAAAACTAAAAAAAACAACCCGAATCCTTCGGGTTGTTTTACAATTGTATGTTCTGATTCTTAAGAAAGAAATGCATCGACAGCTTTTTTCACTTCGCCGCCGTCGGCAACGCCCTTAACCTTGCCCATAACAGCGCCCATCAACTTACCCATATTCTGCTTTCCACCTTCGATTCCCATCGCCGCTGCAGTTTCTTTTACTACATCGGTAATTTCCTCCGGTGTAAGCTGCTTCGGTAAATATGCTGCCAGCACCTCAATTTCTTTCTGATATGCGTCTAATAAATCCGTTCTTCCTGCTTTTTCAAAATCAGAGAGGGCATCCTTTCTCATCTTTACCTGCTTTGACAAGATCGCAATAACGCCATCATCGTCAAGCTCCGTTCCTCTGTTATCTACCTCAAACTGCTTAATCGCAGCACGAGCAAGACTGATTGTGTTCTTTCTGATTTCATCTTTTGCTTTCATAGCCTCTTTGAAATCAGCAGTTAACTTCTCTTTTAAGGTCATACCAACACCTCTTTTATTCTTCAAGAATTAGTATTTTTTCGCCTTTTTTCTCGCAGCCTCGGACTTCTTCTTTCTTCTTACGCTCGGCTTCTCGTAATGCTCTCTCTTTCTCAGCTCGGACATTACTCCGTCTCTCGCGCAAGATCTCTTAAATCTTTTAAGAGCGCTTTCTAAACTCTCGTTTTCTCTTACAACTACCTGTGCCATGTCTTACTCACCTCCTGACCATATCTGAAATCACATAGATGCTCAAACAGATCATTCGCATATTTAACATTAGCATTATACTATTATTTGTCCTAATTAGCAAGGATTTTTTATAAGAAAATTACAATTCCTCATCGGTAATTTCTCCTGTTGCCACAAGATTCGTCAGTCCCGTTAAAAATATATTTTTCACAAAAGGATCTATTTCTTCTCCTTTTTCAATATTAACTGTCAACTCTCCGCCTTTCATCACAAGCTTGATTCCGCATCCGTCCATAAGGTTCTTCATTGTCAGAATCAGCGCTACCGATGCACTGCCGCTCCCGCAGGCATAGGTAAAATCTTCTACTCCGCGTTCAAATGTCTGCTCCAAGACAGTATTATCCCCCAAAATATCATAAAAATTGATATTTGCTCCTTTAGGAAAAACACTACTATGCCGAAGTGCTCTTCCAAGTTCCCGCAGCGCATCTTGATCGGCCTCAAGAAGATTCTGATAAAATACAGCTGCATGCGGCACGCCGGGACTCCCAAGCTCTACATAATCGCAGGAATAAATTTTTCCACCTGCCTCCGCTTCCATATCAAACCGTACAACGGAAGGACGGTTCATGCGAATTCTGTAACAGCGGCGGCTAATCCTTTCACCTGTCACAAATCCCGCATCAGTTTCAATTTTTTGCTTTTCTCCTGCAAGTCCGTTTTCATAGCCATAGCGGCAAATACAGCGGGCACCATTGCCGCACATTTCTCCGATACTTCCGTCGGCATTAAAAAAGCGCATACGAAAATCTGCTTCTCCCTGCGCTTCTTCGACCGCAATCAAGCCGTCGGCGCCAATCGAAAGATGTCTTTCACAAAGACGGGAAGCCATTTGAGAAAGTGCTGTTTCATCTTTGCGCATCTTTCGATTGTCAATAATAATAAAATCGTTTCCGATTCCGTTCATTTTACAAAACTTCATCTCTTTACCTTCTTACCCATATATTCTATCGAGCGTACTGCGAGTACCTCCATAGTATCGATATAAAAGTTTCCGAGATCATTTTCATCCCTGACGACTGAAAGCTCCGTACAGGCAAGAAGCGCTTTTTTGCATCCCGCACCGATAAGTTCGCTTTCAATTTCTTTCCATACCTTCGGATCCGACGGCCGGCCGTTTTTCACACAATCATAAATTTCATACATTACAAGCTCTTGGCCGCGTTCTGTCATTGTATAAGGTATGATGTCTCTTTCAGTAAGCGCTCTTTGATACAGTCCTGATTTTACTGTTCCATCCGTCGCTAAAATCCCCACGCGACAGCCTTTGCAGGTTTTTGCCGCTTCCTCTGCACTTTCCCGAATCATATTGATAATGGGAACAGAAATATCCTCTTCGATTCGGTCAAGAAAATAATGTGAAGTATTGCATGGAACGGCGATTGCTTTACAGCCGTATGCCGCCAGTGTTTCAAGATCAGCACGCAGTTTTTCATAAACCGGCTTCAAATTTCCCGATAGAATTGCCGCTGTTCTGTCCGGCATAGTCGCATGCCCGAAAATGAGAACATTGATATGATCTTGGTCCTTTTCTGCTACCGTATGCTCAATAAGCATTTTATAGAACATCTGTGTTGCAAGCGGCCCCATACCTCCCATAATTCCAAGTGTATTTTCCATTTACTTCTCCTGCCTAAAATATGGAAAACAGCACCGACAAGCGGCACTGTTTTCCAGCATAAACTGATTTCACTTATCAACCCGGAGGCCATGTAAGCTTCCTTTTGCCAAGCAGATGAAAATGCAGATGCTTTACCGTCTGCATTCCGTCCTCGCCGCAGTTATTCACAAGTCGGTAACCATTTTCCAATTCCAAATCTTCAGCTATTTTTTTTACCTTTGTCATAAGATAGCCAAGCAGTTCTTCATCATCCTCCTCTACTTCATCAAGAGAGGCAATATGCTTTTTGGGAATAATCAGTACATGCACCGGCGCCTGCGGTTCCAAATCATGAAAACAAATAATCCTATCGTCTTCATAAACAATATTGGAAGGAATTTCTTTCTTTGCAATCATGCAAAAAATACAATCTGCCATTCCTATTCTCCTTTCATTCCATCTTTGTACGGTGTAAGCAGCGTAATATTGCAAAACTCATTCTGCTTATAGCGCCTGCTTTTTCCGTTTTTAGCATAAACTTTTATATAATTATCAGTATACCCGATAAACTCATTCTCTTCAACATGGAATTCTTCAAAGAGCACCTTTCTTACGGTTCCAGAATTTCGTTCAAAAAACTTTCTTGCACTTTCGTTTCCTGCTGAAATCAGTGCTTTAGTCCTCTTGCTTTTCACCTCCGGTGCCAGATGATTTTTCATTTCTGCTGCTGCTGTTCCCGGCCGTTTTGAATAGTTAAACGCATGTACTTTACAGAACCCAACTCTTTCAATCATATCAATACTGTCTCGAAAATCCTCTTCCGTTTCTCCGGGAAATCCCGCAATGATATCTGTGCTGATTCCGTAGTTTGGATCAAATTCTTTTAATGCATCTATAATTTCTAAATATTCCTCGCGTGTATAGTGCCGATTCATTCTGTCAATTACACGATTGCTGCCGCTCTGCAGTGCTAAATGCAGATGATGGCAAAGCTTATCATACTGAAACAACTTTTTGACAGCGTCGACATTAACGACAGTCGGCTCCAAAGAAGATAAACGAATCCGGAAATCCCCTGTCAGTTCGCTGATCAGACTGATTGCAGCCTCAATTCCATCTTTGTCACCACATTCAGGATATTTTTCCCGAAACCCCTCTTCCATGCCATAAAGTGCCGTATTAATCCCCGTGAGTATAATTTCCTTAAACCCTTTATCAAGCAGCTCCCGAACCTCTTTTACAATATCCTGCGGAGCACGGCTTCTTACGGTACCGCGTGCATACGGAATAATGCAGTAAGAACAGAAGCGGTCACATCCCTCCTGCACCTTAACATACGCTCTGGTACGCGATTCCATAGAAGTGATAATCCCCATTTCATCGTAGCCGACAAGCTCACACCGTTTTTTAACACGGATCATCTGATCTCCGGAAGATGCTATATATTCTTCAATCATTTCCAGTAGACGGCTTTTTTCATTGGTACCGGTAACAATATTCACGCCCTCTATCTCAGCAACTTCTTCTGGAGCAACTTGGGAATAACAGCCGGTAACCGCTACGACACTATTTGGGTTCAGTTTCTTCATTCTTCTTATATATTGGCGTGATTTGCGGTCTGCCAGCGAGGTTACAGAACAGGTATTGATAATATAAATATCAGCAGGCTCGTTTTCACTGACAATCTTATATCCCTTTTCCCGAAATCTTTCGGCCAAAGCCTCGCTTTCGTATTGATTTACTTTACAGCCAAGTGTATGAAATGCTACTTTCAAATTAAAACTCTCCTCTTTTTCCAGATTTTCTCCTTGTGTCCATTCTCTGTTTTTCTTTAGTATAGCATAGTTTTACAAGAAAACATATCTTATCTGTGCAGTTCATATATTTTATTTGACCTGTTTTTATATTCTTTTATGTTAGGAGGCTGACTGTTTTGCGCAGAAAAATACCGCTGCGTTTTATTTCACGCATTTTTTGGACGATATTTTTTCTTCTTTTATCCGCTGCTGCACTCATCATCACTGACTTGCTTCCTGTTTCTATGGATGTTTCATCAGACCAAAGCGATACCATCAAATGGGTCGACTTCGATGTTACCTATGAAGCACTAAAAAAAGCGATGACACTTGATATCGAAAGTTACTCTTCCGATACGCATATCAGCTGGATTGATACGCTTGCTTATCTCGGTTCCCGCTATGGCGGTAATTTTTCGCTGTATCAGGAAAAACATGCAGATGATTTTGCCGCGCGGTGCAGAGACGGTGAAACCATCAGCGAAATCACCAAAGATATGAAATTGTTTTCCTATTATCAGGAAGCTTACGGAGCAGTTCTCGGTGGTTTTCTCGGAGAATTTACTGAAAACGGAAATAAGCAGTACGGGCTGAAAGCTTTTTCTCCTGTGGCATCCGGATATTACTATACGCACTATGACGATTTCGGCGCCGGTCGTTCTTACGGTTACCAGCGCCATCATTTCGGACACGATTTAATGCTCAGCACTGGTACACCTATTATTGCCGTTGAAAGCGGCATTGTGGAAGCAACAGGATGGAATCAATACGGCGGGTGGCGAATCGGAATTCGAAGCTATGACGGCCTGCGCTATTACTACTACGCTCATCTCCGCAAGGACCATCCCTATAATGACCGAATTTATGAAGGCATGACTGTTACTGCCGGCGATGTCATTGGCTATTCCGGCCAGACTGGATACAGCAGGAAAGAAAATGTTAACAACATTGACACTCCGCATTTGCATTACGGTATGCAGCTCATTTTTGATGAAACTGAAAAAGACAGTCCCAACCAGATATGGATTGATATGTATGCCATTACAAAACTGCTTTCCCAACATCAATCGGAAGTCTATCAGCCGGATGGCAGCAAAGAATATTACCGCAGCGGCTTCTTCTCAGAACGCAGTTATTACCAGGATGAGCTGCTCAAAGAAGAAACAGAACGGCTGCAAAAATACTACGAGCTGCATGACAGAATCATACTTTCGGATCCGCCTGTTTCAAATGATTTGGAACTTTCAAGTGCCTCTGCTTCGGATGACAATCTGACATCCGAAGGAGTTCAGCTGCCGATTCTCATGTATCACGCATTAGTGAGCGAATCAAAATACCAAAACACCTATTTTATCGACCCTGACATTTTTGCTTCTGATCTTCAGTATTTAAAAGAAAACGGATATACTACCGTTACTGTAAGCGATTTGATTGCTTATGTAAATAACGAAGCTCCGCTTCCGGAAAAACCGGTTATGCTTACTTTTGACGACGGCTACTACAACAATTATCTATACGCCTATCCCTTGCTCAAAGAAAATGGTATGAAAGCCGTTTTTTCCCCCGTGGGAAAATTTACAGATGATTACAGCATGATTCACAACACGCATGAATACTACGCCTATCTTACTTGGGACCATCTTCGCGAAATGGAATTGTCCGGTGCTGTCGAAATACAAAATCACAGTTATAATCTCCACAGTAACGACAGTATAAAGCCCATTATGAAGCGCAGCAGCGAGACCGATGAAGAACATGTCAAACGGCTGCAAAACGATCTTTCCCATTTTCAGTCTCGAGCAGAGGATTTTCTCTTAAAAACACCATCAGCGTTTGTCTATCCATACGGCGCCTATAATCAAGAAATTGAAACACTCGTGCGAGAACTTGGTTTTCAGGCCACATTCTCCTGCCGCGAGGGAATGAACTATATTACGCATAATCCTGAATGTCTGTTTCAGTTGAAGCGTTATCTTCGGTCGCCGCAGCGCAGCATTTCTGAAATGCTCTAAAATTGAATCGGCGGTAGTCATTTTAATAACACAAAAAATACAGCGCAGTAAGGCGCTGTATTTTTAATCTGCTTTTTTCTTTTTCCTTTGTATCCTGCCATTCTTTATTCTATCTTCTGAAGTACGCGCTCTACTGTTTCAGCTTCGTCGTCATCAGCGCCTTCCTCTTTTCTTTCGCTGTCCTTAAAGAATGAAATGACAAGTACTGCTCCTATCGTCAGTGCCATACCTAAAAAATCAATCGGCATAAAGGTTTCACCAAGCCACATCACTGCAAAGAACACAGCTGCAACTGGCTCCACACAGGAAATCATCGCAGCATCTGTTGCACCAATCAGCTGCATTCCTTTTAAATACAGACTGAATGCTAAAATCGTACCGAAAAGCACCACACCAAGCAACGCTAAAACTGTCTCTAAATCAATGATGATTCCTTTTGCCGTCCATGGTCTGAAAGTAGCATTCATAACAATTCCACCCAAAAACATGGCCCAGCCAACTGGCAGCAAAGAACCGTATTTATGAATGATTCTTTCTGGCTGTACGGAATAAACGGCAAGAGTAATCGCCGCCATCACACCCCAGAACAAAGCTGCATCTGACAGAGCCATCGTCGTAACATCACCATGAGTTGCAAGAATAAATGTACCGGACAGTGAAAGTATCAGTGCTCCTGTTTCATAAATTCTCGGTTTTCTCCTTGCCCGCAGACACACATAAATAAGAATCAGCGCCGGCCCCGTATACTGCAGTACTGTTGCTACACCGGCATTGGAATGCTGAATTGCCATAAAATAGCTGTATTGACACAGTGTCATGCCAAAAAACGAAAAAATAAGAAATTCTGCCGCATCCCTTTTATTTTTCCAAGGCGCAATCACCTGGCCTGGAGATTTCACGAAAAGAAATACAAGTATCATCGTACCTGCCAACATCAGCCGGATCGGCACCAGCCAATTTGAAGTTACACCTTTA
>CALXBT010000002.1 GCA_944386585.1 uncultured Clostridia bacterium
GTAATTCGCAAGCTGGCTTGCAAAGAAAAATCCGCTCACGCCTGCCTCAATATTCAGTCTGACAAATCGGATTGTCGTTTCTGTAATCGTTTCCAGCGCCTTGTGCACCCGGACAGGCTTTTCTGCAATCGTTTTAAAAAGGCATTCTTCTCCCACAAGCTTAAAAAGTGTCGTCAGCGGGCTGAAAATTGTTTGCACGATCGGTGCTTTATCTCCGCTGTTTTCCATGAGCTTCAGCATCTGTTTTGCATAGAGAATTTGATTGCCGTAAGTTCCCTTTGACGGGTCCAGCGGTACAATCTTGTCCCAGTCGCTTTCCTCTTTAATAAACGGTTCGACAATTTTTGCCCACTGATCAGGCTTCATCGGCTTATCAATTACAGGTCCGTAATCCTCTACGGCATAAAGCCCAAACGGCATCAACTTGACAAAGTCCATATCCGTGTACTGATAAAACTGAAAATGTCTGTCCGAAAGCGTTTTATAGTCTTGGTCAACATCTGTAAAATGCGGCCACAGTCCCAGAGGAATTTTATCTACCTCCTGAAAATTCACTGCCGCTCTCACGCGCTCCTCTTTTGTCATTTTCTTCGTCATAAGTATCTCCTCCTGTTTCCCATCCTTTCTCCCTCATTGTATAATCTAACAGTCTGTTCCGCAAAGGTCCTGCCGCATTACCTTTTATATTTCTTAGTTCTTCCGTGTTTTGCAGCAAACGGTATTTCTATCTCTTTTCTTTAGAACGGACCATATTCAATCGCATTTGCTATAATGAGGAAAACCGCACCAACGAGAATCCAAATCAGCATCAGCGGCCATATAAATTTTACCCACTTTTCATAAGGAATTTTCGATACTGCAAGATATGACATCAGCACCGACGAGGTCGGAATAATTGAATTGCTGAAACCGTCTCCAAACTGGAAGCAAAGTACCGCCGTCTGTCTTGTAATATCCGAAACATCCGCCAGTGCTGTCATGATCGGCATAATCGTTGCCGCCTGACCGGTCGAAGACGGGATAAAAAAGTTTACAATAATTTGCACTAGATACATTCCAAGCACTGCAATTGCTGAAGGCAGTGCCGTAACAATCTGAGAAAGCGCATAGATTACAGTATCCATAATCTGACCTTCTTCCATAATCAGCGTAATTGCTCTTGCAAAGCCTGTCACTAGCGCTCCGAATGTCAGAGAAGCAGCACCGTCAACAAAAGTAACCGCAATTTTATCCAGATTAAGTTTTCCAATCAGACCTGCAAGAATACCAATCGCAACGAAAATACCTGCCATTTCGTCAATGTACCAGCCCCAGACAAATACGCCATAGACCATCAGTGCAATTCCCAAGACAAATACAAGTATCACGAGTTTATCTCTTCCGTTCATCCGCTCCATCTTGGCAATATCGATATCTTCTCTTTCAAGTTCACAGGCACAATCCTTAACAATACTGAGTTCCGGATTTGCTTTTACCTTCTTTGCATAACGGAGAATGTATGCTACGGTAATCACAAACAGCACAGCAAAAATAATCATTCTGTAACCAATGCCGGAATACACCGGAAGCTCTGCAATATCCTGCGCAATTCCAGTTGAAAACGGATTTAAAACGCCTGCATTAAAGCCGACAGCTGCTCCAAGCGTTACGGCTGCAAGACCTGTAATCGCATCATATCCAAGCGCATGGGCAACCGCAATTCCAATCGGCGCAAATACAACAAGTTCATCCGACGCACCGAAAGTAGCTCCTCCGATTGCAAAAATCAGTGCAAAGATTGGAATAAACAGTCTGTTAATCAGTCTGCTGTTTGCCAGCGAACCAACACCTCTGTTAATCGCTCCTGTTGCATTGATAATTTCCATTGAACCACCGATGATAAATACAAAGAAAATAACATCGGCAACACCCTGCATGCCAAGTGTTACTGAGGTCAGAAGCATCAGCGGCGATACAGGCGTCCGTTCTGTGTAGGTGAACGAATTCGGATCTACAATTGCTCTGTCAATCTCTTCATTATAAATCATTTCATAGTTTCCTGCCGGAATGATGTATGTCAATATCGCCATCACAAGAACAAATGCGGCTATAATGACATAGCTGTGGGGTACTTTAGACCCTTTCTTTTCATTTAGTGTTTCCATGTTCCTTCTCCACCTTATTTTTATTCATTATCTTGAATATTATTTTATTTTGCATGCTTCATTAAAAAATAGAATCCATGCAATAATTATCTATAATATCAGGCTTTTTCGCACTTGTAAAGTTATTTTTTTCCAGATTTCAAAATGAATATCAGAAATATTTTATACAAAAATATATAGAAACCGATGACTGCTTAAAATGTGCAGTTTCAGGCTTTTTTTAATTTAAAATGATTCCTCATCAAGCATTCAATGTCGGATTTTCTCCTGCCTCATCAAAGGAAATTATCTATCAGGCAGCGGAGCAAATGCTTGCATAAAAAGCGGGAGTCTGAAAACTCAGACTCCCATTTTCTTTTATCCTGTTATTCTTTTAAAACTCAGCAGTTTTCGGCGTTCTTGGAAACGGCAATACATCTCTGATATTACTCATACCTGTAATATACATGATGATTCGCTCAAATCCGAGTCCATAGCCGGCATGCTTCACACCTCCGTATTTGCGAAGGTCGAGATACCACCAGTAATCTTCTTCTTTCAGTCCCATTTCCGTCATTCTCTCTTTAAGCACATCATAGCGTTCTTCTCTCTGCGAGCCCCCAATAATTTCTCCTACGCCCGGCACTAAAAGATCACATGCCGCAACCGTCTTATTATCATCGTTTAACCGCATATAAAAAGCTTTGATCTCCTTTGGATAATCCGTTACAAAAACCGGTTTCTTAAAGATTTCTTCTGTAATATACCGTTCATGCTCCGTCTGAAGATCAATTCCCCATTCCACTGGATACTGAAAATCTTTTCCCGACTTCAGCAGCAAATCGACAGCCTCTGTATATGAAATTCTTGCAAAATCAGAGTTTACGATATTTTCAAGCCGTTCGAGCAATCCTTTATCAATGAAACTACTGAAAAACTCCATTTCTTCCGGTGCTTTTTCCAGTATAAAATTGATAATATATTTAATCATGGCCTCTGCCAGCTCCATATTGTCAGCAAGATCGGCAAACGCTACCTCTGGCTCAATCATCCAAAATTCAGATGCATGCCGCGCTGTATTAGAGTTTTCCGCCCGGAAAGTCGGTCCAAAAGTATACACTTTACGAAACGCCAATGCAAAAGTCTCTGCTTCAAGCTGGCCTGATACAGTCATCGAAGTTTCTTTTCCGAAAAAGTCCTCCGAATAATCAACCGTGCCGTCTTCTTTTTTCGGCGTTTTTTCCAGATCAAGCGTCGTTACGCGAAACATTTCTCCTGCACCCTCACAGTCGCTTCCTGTAATAATCGGCGTGTGTACATAGACAAATCCGTTTTCCTGAAAGAACTGATGAATTGCATAAGCAACAAGCGACCTGACCCTGAATACAGCCGCAAAAGTATTGCTTCTCGGTCTCAGATGCGCGATTTCACGCAAAAATTCCATTGAGTGGCGTTTCGGCTGTAACGGATAGTCCGGCGTAGACGGCGCCTCTATCGTTATTTCCTCTGCTTTAATCTCAAACGGCTGCTTGGCGTTCGGTGTCAGCACCAGTATTCCCCTTACCATTAGTGCTGTTGCTATATACGCTTTTGCAATCTCTTCAAAATTTCTGACAGCTTCCTCTTCGTACACAATCTGCACAGATTTAAAGAAAGTACCGTCATTTAGCTCAATAAAACCGAACTTATTGGAGCTTCTGTTGTTTCTCACCCAGCCCCTGATAACAACTTCTTTTCCTCCATATTGCTCTGCATTTCTGAATAGCTCTTTTAATTGAATTTCCTTCATAATCTCTGACTTCCTTATTCAATATTGGATTCTCTGAGGCGGCGCGGCCTCATGTTCTTTTTCATTAGATTATGATACCATATTTGCCGATTTCTATCAACCTTTCTTTCATTTTTTGAAATTACCGTTCTTTTTTAAGGATGAAACCGCATTTTCACCTCTTCTCCGCACTTCTTATCAGAAAATCGGCAGAAAAAATTCATTTGTTTAAATGGGCTACTGTAAAACTGTTTGCCAATCAATTTCTTTCTCTATTTCACCAGAACGATTCCAAAAAAGAATGGATATATTACAAATCTTGACTAAAGTTGAAAAAACAATAAAAACAGACGGAAAACTGTCGCTTCCGTCCGTCTTTTCTATATCTTTATATTACTTTTCTTTAATAACACACATCTGTCTGTTATTTTTCAATCGGCTTCATCGTTGGGAAGAGCATAATATCCCTGATAGACGGTGCATTCGTTACAAGCATAATCACTCTGTCAATTCCGATGCCAAGTCCGCCTGTCGGAGGCAGCCCTACTTCCAGTGCATTTACAAAATCAAGATCCATCGGATGCGCTTCATCATCTTCACCGCTGTCAAGCTGCGCCTGCTGCTCAGCAAATCTCTCATACTGATCAATTGGGTCATTCAGCTCGGAAAATGCATTTGCAATCTCCCAGCCGTTGACATACGCTTCAAATCTTCTTGTAATTCTCGGATCTTCCGGGTCTCTCTTTGCAAGCGGTGAAATTTCAACCGGATGGCCGATTACAAATACCGGTCCGTCAAGATAGCCCGGTACATCCTCACAGTACTCCTCGAACATCTCTGCTAAAATTTTTCCTCTCGTCCACTTATTCACATCATCTGCATCCATGCCGTACTGAATCGCGGCATTTCTTGCCTCCTCGTCTGTGTTCAGAAGATCAAAGTCAACGCCGGTAATTTCCTTAACAGCATCGGACATCTTCAGTCTTCTCCACGGCGGCGTAAGGTCAAATTCCTTTCCCTGATAATTGATTTTCATGCTGCCGTTCGCTTTGAGCGCTGCATTGGAAACAACCTTCTCTGTTACCTCCATGACAAATTCCATGTTGGTATATGCCGCATAACATTCCATCGAAGTAAACTCCGGATTATGGTTTCTGTCCATGCCCTCGTTTCGGAACATTTTACCCATTTCATATACCCTATCAAGTCAGCCTGCAATACATCTCTTCAAACAGAGCTCAGTGGAAATACGCATCTTCATATCAAGATCAAGTGTATTGTGGTGAGTGTTGAACGGCCTTGCATTGGCACCGCCGGCAATCGTTGTCAAAATCGGTGTATCTACTTCCAGATATCCGAAGTCTTCTTCAAGCGTTCTTTTGATTTCATGAATGATAGCCGCCCTCTTATAGAACATTCCCCTTACCTCAGGGTTGATGATGAGATCTACATATCTCTGACGATATCTCTGATCAATATCTTTCAGACCGTGCCACTTATTCGGAAGCACTTGCAGTGATTTTGAGAGGAGCACGAGTTTTTCGACCTTCACAGAGATCTCTCCATGTTTTGTCTTAAATACCTCGCCGACAAAACCTACAATATCTCCGATATCATAAGTCAGGAAGATTTCATATTCCTCCGGTGTAATGACATCCTGTCTGATGTATGCCTGAATCTTACCGTCTTTATCAAGAATATCGATAAAAGAAGCCTTTCCCATGTGTCTGTTTGCCATGATCCTTCCGGCCATCGACACACTTTTTCCTTCCCACGCTTCAAAATCATCCTTGATATCCTTGCTGTATGCCTCTACATTCCAGGTTTCAATCAAAAACGGATTTCTGCCCATCTCCTGAAGCTTCTTAAGCTTTTCTCTTCTGATTACTCTCTGTTCAGTCAGCTGTTCTTCCGTCAGATCTTCTTCTGCTTCCAGATTCACATTTACATTTCTTTCGTCTGTCATTTGATTTCCCTCTCTTCTTCTGTTATCTTTCGCTCCCACTTTCTTTTTTCAGGTTTTCTTCAGCGAAGACCTGACTTTGTATATAAGAACGAATTCCGAGTCGGTTCCGAGCGGTGTTTTTTTATCCGATCGAAACAATCTTGTAATTTACAATTCCATCCGGCACTGCAATTTCAGCGACCTCTTCTATTCTTTTATTGAGAAGCGCCGCTCCCACGAGCGACTCATTTGAAATTTTTCCCTCAAACGGATCGGCTTCTGTTGAACCAACAATGATAAAATCCATCTCGTTCCCTGATGCCATATCTTTTACTTTTACTTTTGTCCCTACCGAAACAATATCGCTTTTAGTCTCAGATTCTTCAATGATTTTAGCCTTTCGCATCATATTTTCAAGCTTATGAATTCTCTCTTCGAGTTCAGCCTGTTCATTTTTGGCAGCGTCATATTCAGCATTTTCGGAAATATCGCCGTAAGAAAGCGCTTCCTTGATTCTTTCAGCGACTTCCTTCCGTTTGACTGCTACAAGCTCTTCATGCTCGGCAACTATTTTGTCGTAGCCTTCTCTGGTTAATAAAATTTCTTCTGACATTTTTTATCTCCTTTTGACCTTCGTCATATTCTTGTTATTATACAAGAAAAGCCTTTCTTTTGTCAAATTCTAATCCCTTATTTCTCAATAAAATATTGTTTTACATTCGGAGAATTCGTAAGATATACACCGGTGCCGTAGCGAACACCAAACTCTATAATATCTCCAATTTGAATATCCCTCTCTGCATTTTCAATATCGAGAATCGTATGATCGCTGGATGCTCCAATAATCTCAACGCCCGCTTCGCGCGGAATAAGATCAAACGGATCTCCGTAGTCAACCTTGCCAATCGCCGCCAGCGCTCTCATCCGCATGCCCCGATCCTCATATTCATGCCGGCGCCCAAACGCATCAACCGTAATATTTCCGATCGGATGAGATGCTTTTACCTTCTTCTCAATAATCTCAGCCTTCAGCACAAATACATCTTCATGCAGAAACGGCAGCGGCAGATGAAAGAAATCCGGCAGGTCCCTCGCATAGATTGCCGCCTCCCCAATCCTGAGAAGATTGATGCGGGGCGGCATTTTCCGGTTGATTACAAGAGGCAGCGAAGTCGTCGCCCCTCCTCCGATATATTTCAGCTTTCGGCCTATCTTCTTCTCAATAACCTCCGCCTTTTCAATCAGCTCGCTCATTTTTTCCGGCGTTGCCTCAATCGAACCGTAGCAGCCAAGATTTGTTGCAATACCGAGAAGATGAACATGCGGAAGATCGTTTTCTACAAGAAGCGCAGCTTCCGTCAGCTGTTCTAAAGTCCAAAAACCCTCCCGTAAATCGCCGAGGTCCACCATGAGAATAACATCGTGAATCTTTTCCGCTTCCTGCGCCGCCTGTTCAACAGCAGAAAGCGCAGCAATTTCACTTTGAAGCGAGCAGTCGGCAACGCGCACAAGATCCTGCACCTCTGAAAGCATCGAAATCCGAATGCACATCGTTGGTGTTTTTATTCCATCCTTTTTCACAGCAGCAAGCTGTTCAAGTCTTGAAGATGCAATATAGCTGACGCCTGCTTTTTCATATTCACGCGCGCAGCGGAGAATACCGCTGAAGCCTTTGATAACGCCCGCCATTTCAATGCCTTGTTTTTCGCAGAGCGCTTTCATTGCGGCGACATTCTCCCGCAGCTTTGTTAAATCAATTTCGAGACACGGATATTCGTATTCTTTCTTCTGACTGAGGCTCATTCTTCGTTCCTCCGTTTTCTTCGTATCTTTACGGCTCCCTTCCCCAGTTGTTTAGGGAAAAGAATCCCTCCTTATTCCTGTTTGTTTCCTTCCGCAAAACGCTTGATTTTCTTGGAGCTGTTCTTTTCAAATTCCTCTTTCCGAAGGACAATCGCTTTAATTTTCTTGAAGAACGGAACTTCAAGATTGATTTTATCGACCTCCTTCCATAACTGCGCGATGATTTCTTCATCGCTCATTTCCTGCTCCCCGAAAACTTCTCTGAAAGCTTCGCTGTTGATTACAACGGATGCCACAATAACGGTATCCTCTCCACTTTCCGATTCTCTACCCCATACCATAGACTCCTGAATATAAGGCACCTTTGAAAGATAGTACTCAAGCTCTTCAGGATATACATTTTTGCCGTTTTTTGTAATAATGACATTTTTCTTTCTGCCGGTAAGATACACATAACCCTGCTGGTCCATATAACCAAGATCTCCGGTATAGAACCATCCGTCTCTCAGCACTTCTGCTGTAAGATCAGGTCTTTCATAATAACCCAGCATGATATTTTCACCTTTGAGACAAATCTCTCCGATGCCGTCCTCACCGGCATTTTCTATCTTAATATCAAAGCAAGGAAATTTTCTTCCAATAGACCTGCTGTTAGGCGCTGTATCCGGATTCAGTGCGCCCAGCGGAGCCGCTTCTGTAAGGCCGTAACCTTGAAGAGCCATAATGCCAAAATCCTGGATTCCCTCAAGCACTGCCGGATTGATTGCCGCGCCGCCGCAGATTACCATTCTCATGCGGCCGCCGAATAATGCTCTGATTTCCTTAAAAAATAGATTTCCTAAATCAATACCTATTTTCTTTGTTTTTCTGTTGATCTTAATTACCCTTTTCAGCAGATCTTCCTTACCTTTCTTTCTGACATTCTGCCATATCTTCTTGTAAAGATTTTCAAATACAGCCGGTACGCCAAGAAAGAAAGTCGGCTTTGCCTCACTGAGATTTTTAACAATATATTTCAGACCCTCACAATAAGCAATCGACGCACCTTTATAAAGCGGCATCAAAAAGCCTGCGGTGCATTCGTAGGTGTGATGAAGCGGAAGCAGTGAAAAGAACATATCCGTCGGTTTAACAAGCAGCACCGTCGGCGCTGTCATCAAATCCGCTGCAATGTTTCTGTGACTGAGCATAACTCCTTTGGAAATACCAGTCGTTCCGGAAGTAAAGAGCAGAATGCTCATCTCGTCAATATCAATCTGCGCCTCCATGAATTCTCTGTTTCCTGTCAGCACCATGTTTTTTCCGGATTCCACAAGATCTTTCCATGCAAACACCTCGCTCGTGCTGTCCTTCGCATCCATTGCTATCAAAACCTCAATCGAAGTATCCCCGTCCTTTTTCATCCGGCGGAAAGTCTCCTCATGTTTTGCATCAAAAATCACACAGCTAACCTCTGCCTGCTGTACGATTTGCTTAAGCTCGCTTGGTGAAAGCTCTTTATCAAGCGGCACAATGATACCCGTTCCGCACACAGCGGCAAGATACGATACTGCCCACTGATAGCTATTTTCACCGATGACAGAAATCCTTTTTCCTTTAAGGCCGCCTGCAATCAGCGCAGTACCCAGTCCATTGACATCCGCCAGCGCTTCTTTGTATTTGATCGGACGATATTCGCCGCCCTTTTTGTCTTTAACCAGAAAAGCTGTATTCTCTGCAAATTCCCTACAGGAACTTTCAAGCATATCCTTGATATCCGTAATCGGACGAGAATCTCTGTATTTTACGGTAGGGTCAGCGCTGTTTTGAATCGTCTCTACAAAATGCTCCGCCCATGCTCTGTTCTGTGCTTTCTGCTTCTGATAATCTGCTTCGCTCAACATCGTTTTTCCTCTCTTTTTCCCACTATTTTTCGTATTTTTTAGCCTCAAACGCATTTCCGCTGTTGCGGCCGCTTGCATCCATGTTATTTTTTAGATTTGTTCGCCTCTGCATGACGCTTTACTTTTCGCGTCGTTGTTTTTTCAAATTCAACCGTTCTGATTCCAATTCTGGTAACGCGCTTATAAGCCGGCATCGTGTCGCAGACCTCATTTACTACACGCTTGATCAGCCCTTCAATTTCTTCTTCTTTCAGCTTGCCAAGATCCTTCTTAATCTGCTCGTAATCCGGATAGATTTCAGCCTTTACAACCGTATCGCCGCTTTTTCCGTCAATCTCTCCGTGTACCAGCGCCTCTGCAATATAATCGGCCTCTGTCAGCATATATTCGATTTCTTCCGGAAAGATGTTCTTCCCGTTTTTAGTAACAATAACATTTTTCTTTCTTCCCGCTATGTAAAGGAAGCCGTCTTCGTCAAAATATCCATAGTCACCGGTATAGAGCCATCCATCGCGGATTGCTTCTTCTGTCGCTTCAGGATTTTCGTAGTAGCCGAGCATTACAGAAGGTCCCCTCACAATAATCTCACCTATGCCGTCATCATTCTGATTGATGATCCGGATCTCCGTACCCGGCATCGCAGGCCCTACCGACGCAGGCTTGCTGTATTTATCACGGTTTACAGCAATAATAGGGGCATTCTCACTCATTCCATAACCCTGTATCATCGGAAACCCAAGCGCTTGAAAATCCTCCACAACCTTCGGATTGATCGCGGCTCCGCCCACAATAAACAGTGCGATGCGACCGCCGGTTGCGGCATGAACATCCTTAAAGATTTTTTTAATCAGTTTCGGTTCATTGTACAGCTTGTATTTTTTGGAAACTTCCATCATCTTCTGCATTTTTTCAAGCTTTCCTTTTGAAGCTGCCTGCTTCATAACTTTTTTATGCATATTTTCAAAGACAAGCGGTACGCCCAGCATAACAGTCGCTTTCGCTTCTATCATGTTCTTGCTGATATATTTCAGGCCCTCGCAGATTGCGATTGTAATTCCCTGATAAAAACCGGTAAAAATATGGCAGGTCATTTCATAAGAATGATGCATCGGTAGCACGGAAAGCCCTACGCCGTCCTTATCAATTTTGACATATTTCGACATATTATACACATTGGCTGCGATATTCCTATGGCTCAGCATAACCCCCTTCGCAAGACCCGTAGTTCCGGAAGTAAACATCAGTGTACACATTGCATCAGAATCAATTTCAGCATCCAGATAGCTCCTATCCTCCTCTATCAGCGCTATCCTTCCCATCTCTATGATCTCCGCGATGCTTCTGCTTCTTTTGTCACGCTCCGGCTTCATGCAAATCGTATATTCAATATTTTCTGTATCGGCTATCTGTGCTACAGCTTCCATCACCAGCTTTTCGCATTTCTTGGAATACACAACCGCACTTACATGCGATCGCCGAAGAAGATTAACGATTTCATTCACCGGCAGGTCTTTATCAAGTGGTACGATAACGCCGACGCCGTTTACTGTTGCAATATAAGTGAGAATCCATTCATAGCAGTTTTCTCCGATCACGGCGATTTTCTTTCCCTGAAGCCCCAACTTCAGAAGACCTGTGCCGAAACACTCAACATCTTCCTTAACTTTGGAGTATTTGACCGGCACATATTTTCCACCCGGCCGCTCCTTAATCAAATATGCAGTCTTATGCGCGAAAAGTTCCGTTGAACTCTGAAACAGCTCCTTTAAATTATTGATTTCCCGCGCCTCATAAAGTACATCCCTGTATTTCTTACTATTCATCTATTTTCCCCATTTTTGCTTAGTGATACGATATTTTCAAATGCTAATAGTATATTCTAACATCTTTTGATGTTTCAGGCAAGAAAAGCGGTGAAAATTGCTTTATTTTAGCCAATCTTTTTTGTGCCGCCCAGAAACGGCATACTCAACCCATTCGGCAATATTGACAGCATGGTCCCCAATCCGTTCCAAATATTTAGCAATCATCAGAAGATCAAGACCACACTCGCTACTCATATCACTTGCACGGATGAGCGAGGTAATCTCATGTTTTACCCGGTCAAACAGCCTGTCTACTACATCATCATACAGCATTACTTCTTTCGCAAGTCCGACATCCTGATTGATAAAGGCATCTACACTCTCTTTTACCATTTTGATCGCCGCATCCGCCATCTCTCCGATATGAATCCGGCTGATTCCGTTTAAATCACGGTCACATTTCACGATTTCAGCAATATCGGAAGCCTGATCGCCGATTCGCTCCATATCTGAAATCATCTTCAGCGCTGAGGAAATAACACGAAGATCCTTTGCCACCGGCTGCTGACGCAAAAGCAGCCGCATACAAAGATTTTCTATCTCTCGTTCTTTCTGATCAATCAGATGATCGATTTTCCGCACTTTTTCAATCCGCGAAAGGTCGTCATTCAAAAGCGCGGCAGCCGCCTCTGAAATTGCCTTTGCGCAAAGCGCTCCCATTGCTATCAATTCAGTATTCAGTTCTTTTAGTTCTTCTTCAAATTTATTCCGCATAAACACGCTTCCTCTTTCTTTTCTTTTTCCGCCTGTTTTCTTTGTTTTCCCTTTTCCGTCCGTCAAAAGTCCGGCTCTTTTTCCATCAACCAAAACGACCCGTAATATATTCCTCCGTACGCTTATCAGACGGAACAGAAAAAACTCTTTCACTGCGGCCGAACTCTACTGCCTCGCCTAATAAGAAAAAAGCTGTATAATCTGAAATACGAATCGCCTGCTGCATATTGTGCGTCACCATAATGATCGTGTATTTTTTCTTCAGTTCAGCGGCAAGGTCCTCAATTTTAGAAGTAGAAATCGGGTCCAGTGCACTTGTCGGCTCATCCATCAGAAGTACCTCCGGTGCGACTGCCAGCGCCCTTGCAATACAAAGACGCTGTTGCTGCCCGCCGGACAGTCCCAGCGCGCTCGTCCGCAGTCTGTCCTTCACCTCATCCCAGATCGCCGCACTGCGAAGCGAATTTTCCACAATCTCCTCAAGCCTCACCCGATCCCTGATTCCGTGTGTACGCGGCCCGTAGGCAATATTATCGTAAATGCTCATAGCAAACGGATTCGGCTTCTGAAATACCATTCCGACGCGTTTACGCAGTAGATTTACATCAATATCTCCATAAATATCTTCACCGTCCAGTAAAATTTTTCCTTCTACCCGGCAGCCGGCAACAAGATCATTCATGCGGTTAAGTGTCTTTAAAAAGGTGGATTTTCCACACCCAGACGGCCCGATAAATGCCGTAATATGCTTTTCCGGTATATGCATACTGATATTCTTTAGTGCCTGAAAATCACCGTAATACAAGTTCAATTTTTCAATCGTAAATTTATCTGTAAGTGCCATCACCGCTGTTCTCCTTTCATTTTGCCGAGCTTTTCTCTTTTCTCTGCCCGTTTTCCGCGGTCATCTGTTTTCACTATTTGATCTTTATGCCGTTTGCATGCCTTCTGCTCTTTCTGCTATCGCTTTGTCAGCTTTCGTGCCGTAATTCCCGAAAGGACATTAATCAGCATCACGACTGCCAAAAGCACAACAGCAGTGGCTGCTGCCTCATCCATATAAAGCCCTTCTGAATAAAGCGCGTACATATGCACTGCCAGCGTGCGTCCGGAGGAAAACAGCCCTTGTGGAATACCGCTGACTGTTCCGGCTGTATAGATCAGCGCCGCTGTTTCTCCGACAATCCTGCCAATGGAAAGTACAATTCCTGCTGAAATGCCGGGCACCGCAGACGGCAACACAACACGCAGCACTGTACGCAGCTTTCCGGCACCAAGTCCGAAGCTGCCTTCTCTGTACGCATCCGGCACCGAGCGCAGTGCTTCTTCCGTCGTGCGCATGACAAGCGGAAGGATCATAATCGCCAGCGTCAGCGCACCGCCCAGTACTGTATATCCCCAGCCAAAATATACTGCAAACATCAAAAATCCAAACAGTCCATATACAATCGAAGGAATTCCCGCCAGTGTTTCTGCTGTTAGCCGTACAAGCGCAACAAGCCTGTTGCCCCTTTTTGCATATTCAACTAAATAAATCGCAGAGAATATGCCGATTGGGACTGCAAAAATAAGCGACAAAAGCGTCATGATGATGGTATTGATAATTGCAGGCAGTACGGAAACATTTTCACTGGTATATTTCCACGCAAAAAGACTAGGTGTCAAATGCGGCACGCCTTTTATAAGAATATATCCTAAAATCAAGCCCAGTACCAATATGGTTGCAAGCATTGCAGCATATACCATGCTCCGCATCAAAAGCGCTGTTATCTGGGCTGAGCGCAGCTGCTCACGCTGTGTTTTTTTCCTCATCATCCTTTCCTTCATAGATTTCTTCCTTTCAGCAATGAAAAAGATAAATTGATTAGGAGAATAAACACAAGCAGCACGACAGCCGTCGCAATTAACGCATCCCGGTGCAGGTCAGCTGCATACCCCATTTCCAGCACAATATTAGCCGTCATCGTGCGTACGCCCGACAGCACGTTTTTCGGAATTACTGCCTGATTGCCGGCAACCATGATCACTGCCATCGTTTCACCGATTGCCCGTCCGATTCCCAGTACAACACCGGCCACTATACCGGAGCCCGCTGCAGGAATCATGACACGAAAGACACTTCTCTCATGTGTGGCACCTAATGCCAAAGAACCTTCATAATAATTACCCGGTACCGCGCGTACTGCCGCTTCTGTCACACCGATAACCGTCGGGAGAATCATAATCCCAAGCAGCACCGATGCCGAAAGAACTCCCTTTCCGCTCGTTCCAAAAATCCGCTGCACTTCCGGAACAATCACCATTAAACCAAAAAAACCATATACAATCGAAGGAATTCCCGCCAGAAGCTCAATTGCCGGTTTCAGGATTCGATAAACAGAAGGACGGCAAAATTCCGCCAAATAGACCGCAGTCAAAATCCCGATCGGCACACCAATAAGGACTGCACCTGCTGTTACATAAAGACTACCAACAATCATCGGAAAGATTCCATAGAGCCCGCTGAGCGGCTTCCAGCGGCTTCCGAGCAAAAAACTTCCTGCTCCGATTTCTGCAATGGCCGGTATGCCGCTGACGAATAAAAACAGACAAATCAGCACAACCGCTGCAATCGAAACACAGGCAGCCGCTAAAAAGACAATTTTCATTCCTATTTCCTTTACCGCATTTACATTTTTATTCATTCCATCCAATTTCGCCCCATTCTGTCAGCTCTCCCATATAGATTTTTTTCACCTCTTTGCTTGTCAGCCCGCTGACCGGATTTTCACAGTTCACAATCACCGCAATGCCGTCTTTTGCAATCTCTAAAGCAGTCATCCCTGCTGACGCTTCACTCTCCTTTAAAGGACGTGAAATCATGCCGATTTCGCAAATTCCCTCCCGCACTGCTGCAATTCCCTGTGTACTGTCGCTCTGCTGTATCTCAACTTTTACCTGCGGCTGCCTGAAAGCATAAGATTCTTTTAAAGCCTCCATAACCGGTACGACGGAAGAAGATCCTGCAACAGAAACCGCACCGGACAAAAATGAGTCTCTCCGATATGATTTGGAAGATGAATCTTGCACTGCCGGTGCGATATACCCATTTTCTTCGATGATCTGCCTTCCCTCTTCACTCGTCATAAATCTGATAAAATCAGAAGCTTCTGCGCTGATCTTCTGCTTCGTAACTACCGCAAATGACCTTACGACCGGATAACTTCCGTTTTTTACAGTTTCAGCAGTCGGAATCACTCCGTCAATTGCAACTGCCTTTATTTCCTCGCTCATTGTACCTAAAGAGATATATCCAATAGCATTTTTGTTAAGCATCACCGTAGTAATCATCACGGAAGTGCTGTTTGTTACCTCCGATAAATCAGAAGTAGCATCATATTTTTCTCCATCATCTCCGATCTTCTCAATTCCGAAAATCTCCGTAAATGCACCTCTCGTTCCGGACCCTTCCTCTCGCGAAACAGGTGTAATATATGCCCTCTCACTTTCGCCGCAGCCCCCTGCAAAAACAACAATCCATGAAATAAGCAGCGCTGTGATTCCAGCGCAGGCCACAGCCCGCAGGTCCGCTTCCTCCCGGATTACTTTCCAGAAACCACCTCTTTTTTGCCGAAAAGCGACTCGTTCCTTCGTTTCCTTAAAAAATCTTATTACCCGATGACGCCCTATCAGCGCCGTTTTTTTCATTTTTTCACAAAAACTTTCCCGGTACTCTCCAGTCATATCTTTTCTGCTTCCTTTTTTCGTTTTTTCCATTCTTCTCTATTATATTTTCATAATGTGAAAAGCATTATTCGGTTTTCCCTGAAATCTTGTCTCAAAAAATAAAAAGACCGCCTGCCTCAGCGAGAAAAACAGGTCGGTTTTTATTTTTCTTTTTCTTTTTTCTCTAACTCCGTTTCCACAAACTCAATAACATCGCTTACTTCACAGTGAAGAATCTGACAAAGATGATTGATTGTATTCGTTGAAATGCTTTTTCCTTTTCTTATCGCATAATAATTGCTTCTCGGGAAACCAAGCTTTTCTAATCTGTACGAAGAAATCCCCTTTTCTTTCATCGTAGCAAACAAAGGCTCATAGCTTATCACATTCATCACCCCGCAATTCATTACTTAAAGTATAATTGCGCAAAATCAAGTTGAATATGTACGAATATCCGAGTATAATATCTGGTATAAAAAGAAATGAAAGTCAGGATTTGCAAAATATTATGAAAAGAAAATGCAGCATTTTAGGGGCGCCTGTCAATAGGCTTCCGTGGGGTACCGATGAAAAAGATTTTAGATGCAAAAGAATCAAGGAAATGCTACGTGAAGACATCAGTTTTTTATGTTTTACTGGGGTAAAAGAATGGCATCTTGTTCCTGACGAGGGCATTGGTATGTTTGCCGGAGAAATCCTTACCAGTGTCAAGGAACAACTATTTCACGACCTCATTATTCGCTGCACCCTGCCCTGCAGCAGCTGGAAAGAAACTTGGCAGGACGATATCAAAAAAAGAAATGACGCATGGCTTTTAAAATGCAGTCATATTAAAACATTGCCGTTTTTTCAAAAGAGCAGTCTGCCGGGGACAAACATGTATAGTGCCCTGACTGAAGAAATTGAGGACTCGCAGCTTATCATCGGAATCTACGACTTAAACGACTATATGAAATATGATGATGCTGTCGATTATGCCGTCTTTCATCTCAAAATCGAAAAGAAGCATTATAGATTCATCAACCCAAGTACACTGCAGTATTCCCGTGCTTAGAAAAGATTTTTCCCGCTTCGGACACAGACGCAAAAATGCAAGATACCAAAAAGACTCAACACTTCTATTGATAAGGAGTTGAGTCTTTTTATTGATATTCAAAAACGCTGTCAAATGCTTAAATAAATTTGTTTTTAAATTGATTCCTTTATTATATACCATTTACGGATTACTGCTTAACCCAAGTGCATAGGTCCGAATATTTAGCTACATACCACTCTAAATCCGGATTTGAATAATAAATAGTGCAATTATAAGGAAACGGATTAGACCCGTCTATTTCCACAACACTATCGGGCAATGTTAAACTTGTCAGAGAAGTACATCCATCAAAAGTAAGATCCTTGATACAAGTTATCGTATCAGGAATTTCAAATTCCACAAGAGATTCACAATCTCTGAAAGCAGCCTTGTCTATAGAGCGAATATTCTCCGTCGAAAGTACTTTCTTTAACGATTTACAATTACCAAATGCCCAATATTTTATATTTACCCCTTCATTTCTGAATCCTTCAGGTATTTCAATCTCTTCTAATTGCCTACAGTCAAAAAAGGCTTTCGATCCGATACTGTCTAATTGCCGCGGTAAATAAACCTCCTGCAATGAAGTAAGGCCCGAGAATGCGTCATTCCCTATGTTCGTTATTCTATCATCTATAATCAGCTTTGTAATTTCTTGGTATAAAGATTCTTTCCATGGATTTTCTATAACTTGATTACATCTGGCATAGTCATTTATATATATATACCCCTCACGATCTTCTCCAAGATATTTTACAACAAGCGTATGGTCTAAGTAATACCATGCAATGTTCTCACCGCACACACCCGACTGCTCCGCTGTTTCCGAACTTGCATACTCAAAAATTTCCCGTATTTCAGGCGGATAATCACTTTGTAACCCATCATTTCCTGAAACAGAACTATCTTCCTCCAAACCAACCGAACCACTCGGCAGCTTCTCTTCATCAGAGGAGTCATTGTCAGAGCCGCAGGCACTGAATCCAAAAATCAAAACTAAAACTAATAAAATAGCAACAGTGCTCCGCTTCATATGTTTCTCCTCTCTTATTAAAAAATCACTGCTCCTCAAAATAAAGAATCCATTATTCCTAACTGTACTTTTTTAAAGCTCCTGGCAGACGCTATTATACATTTTACATATGATTATATTTTATTTCTTCAATATTGTCCATAATTTTATCATTTCTCTCTTTGATTTCTCAAAGCATGAAAATTGTTCTGCATACAATTTATAAGTTGCATTCTCTTTCCCGCCCAGTATAAAATACTGATATTCAATCCCACTGAATTCCACTTTCAACAACAGAAAGGAGATCAAAATGAAATTCTATATCGTAGACTGCTTCGCAGAAGAAAAATATCAGGGAAATCAACTGTTGGTAGTAATCCCCGACCAAAATATCAGCGATGAAGAACAGCAAAACATCGCCAGAGAAATCAATTTTTCAGAAACGGCGTTCATTTTATCTGGCAAACAAGAGAATGGCGGATATCATGTTCGAATCTGGACCCCTCATAGCGAAGTTCCCTTTGCTGGACACCCTACGCTCGGAACTGCTTATATCATCCATCGCCTAATTGAGAACAGCAGCACAGATGAAGTAAAACTAAATTTAGAAGTAGGGCAGATTACAGTCCGTGTTTCACCACAAGGACTTACTATGCAGCAAAAACCACCAATTTTCGGAAATATAATCAATAAAAATGAAATTGCCGATATTTATGGAATTTCCTCCGATGAAATACGCGATGATTATCCTATTCAGTGGGTAAGCACAGGTTTAGAGGCAGTAATGGTTCCGCTCAAAAGCCGTAAAAGCCTGAGCAGCTTATCCATCGACCAACAAAAATTCAATCAGTATGTAAAAAGACACCCCGAATGCTACTGTAACCATCTATTTTTCGTAGATATGGAAGACAACACTTTTGCAGCACGCTGCCTCATGGAAGATTTTGTAGAAGATCCTGCCACTGGCAGCGCAAACGGAAATTTAGCAGGATACTTTCTGCAATATAATTACTTTAATTCCAACAACATTTCCTATACTGTTTATCAAGGGGAAGATATGGGAAGGCGTTCTGTACTGCATATTCATGCGGAATTAAACGATAATAGCTGGACTATTGAAGTAGGCGGAAACTGCTATATTGCTGCAAATGGAAGATGGGAATCAATATAAAAACAACTAGAAGTTTCTAATATTTCCGCGTAAAGAAAATGAAAAAGGAACGCTGAAATTTCAGCGTTCCAATGGCGGAGGACATGGGACTCGAACCCACGGGGCTGTTACACCTTACTTGATTTCCAATCAAGCTCCTTAGCCACTCGGTCAATCCTCCATAAATCCATTTATAACATCTATCTGACGCAATAATCAATTTACCACAAAGTGCGATGCTTTGCAAGTGTTTTCTTATTTATTGCAAAATAAAATCAAAAAGAACCTAAAGCGTTCTTAGCTGTTATCCGCAGCAAAAAGGGGCCAAATGGCCGAAAACAACTTTCAACATAGATATTGACGAAAAAAAAGAAAAGTGCTAAAATGAACAAGTCAAGCTTCCGTAGCTCAGTTGGCAGAGCAGCACATTCGTAACGTGCAGGTCGTCGGTTCAAGCCCGACCGGGAGCTCCATAAAAGCAGCTGTATTTGAAAGACAACGCATCTTTTAAGTACAGCTTTTTCAGCATTTCAGCCGTATTTTTTATACGGCAAAAAAACAAAAAAGGAGTAAATACTATAAAATGATTGAACTTGGAAAAGCAAGCGATACCGAAAGCAGAGCTGCAAAAGCACCGGCAAGACATGATGCGAAATATAACTGTTCGCAGTCCGTTCTCTGTACCTATGCCGACCTGCTCGGCATCAGTAAAGAAGAAGCCTATATCACAGCATCTGCAATGGGAAGTGGCATGACAGCCTTTAGCACCTGCGGCGCTGTAACAGCAATGGCGCTGGCCGCAGGCTTTGCTACCTGCGACGGCAAACTTGATCAGTCAGAAACCAAAAAGACTACGACAATGCTGACACGCGCGATGATTGCAGAATTTCTAGAAAAAAACGGTTCGCTTCTCTGCCGTGAACTCAAAGGAATCGATACCGGCACGGTAATGAGCAGCTGCGATAAGTGTATTGAAGATGCATCTCTCATTATCGAAAAACATATTTTGGGAATTACCAGCGGAAAACCCACTGTTGAAAAATAAAAATAGAGCAAAAAATGACTCCATTTAAAATTATTTCCTATGAAGATTTTAAAAAAGAATATTCCCATCTGACCCGTCGAAACTATATCGAGCTTGAGGCGGCGCACCGCCGCTTCTGTCATGCAGTTCATCTCAGCGATATGATTCTTGGAATAATCGCAGTTCCGGATAAAAATCATCCTTTGCAGAAAAAGCCTTCTCTCGGTTATCTTTATTACTGCTGAAAAACTGCTGCTGATTGACGAACACGGCACTACCTCCAAAGCAGCAGAAAAATATCTTTTTGCACTGCCGCAGGATGGCAGCAATTCACCGGCACTCATTTTTCTGAGCTGCTCGAATTCTTTATCAAAGACGATATGCCGTATCTGCAGCAGTTCGACAACCGTCTTGCATCACTTGAAGCCTCTTTAATCAGCAGCCACACCGGAAATCTTGATCATCATCTTCTAAAAATCAGAAGAACGGTCCCCCAATCTTTGGACTGCCCTTTCAGACCGAATAAAAAAACTGTAGTCCACTGTCATCATGCTGAAGAAATACCCCATTCAGCTGCGGGAAATGCACGCCAAGCAGATCAATATGAAGCAAAACAAAATCCGGAGCTTTCCTTTCCATGCAGATATGCGATTTTCTGTGAGGTCAGCATCGTCTATATCACTGCAGAAATCATTTTGTTTAAATGCAAAAAATAGTTTTAGCGCCTGTATCACCAGCTTTGGTTGTATCAGGCGCTTTTTCAATCGTTTAGGCAATATCTGCATCTTAATTCAGCAGATGCGCGGAAGCCCCTCTCCATACAAAACATCAACCACGCGCTTTCCTCCAAGCCGCGTAATCATTATCGTCCCGCTTCCCTCTGTGATATGACCGATAACCGCTGCATCTCTTCCCACAGCTGTAGCCCGCATGATTTCCAGCGCGCGAGCTTCATCTTCAGCTGGTACAACTGCAATCATTTTTCCTTCGTTTCCCATATAAAGAGGATCCAGCCCCAAAATATCGCAAAAGCCCTTCACCTCTTCACTAACCGGAATAGCGGTTTCTGTAAGCTCAATACCGCAGCGGGATTGTTCTGCAATTTCGTTTAAAATCGTTCCCAACCCACCGCGCGTTACATCGCGCATCGTCTTGACAGCAATTCCTGCTGCAAATAAACCTCGTGGAATCTCTGCCAGCACAGCACAGTCGCTTTTGATATTGTTTTTTATCTCCATTCGCGCACTCAAAATACAGGCATGATGGTCACCAAGCGTACCCGAAAGAATCACCGCATCTCCTGGCCGGCAGTTTGCCGCGCTTACATTGCGTCCCTCTGGGATGACGCCAATTCCTGAAGTATTAATATAAAGGCCACCTTTTCCCTCAATCACCTTCGTATCTCCGGCAACGATCTGAACGCCCGCACGCATAGCTTCCCTCGCCATAGAAGCTGTCAGTCTATCCAAAAGTGCAATGTCAAGCCCTTCCTCCAGAATAAAACCACAGGTGATGTATTTAGGCACTGCACCCATCATCAAAAGGTCGTTTACCGTACCGCAAACACATAGCTTTCCGATATCCCCTCCCTGAAATTCTACCGGTGTTACAACAAAAGAATCCGTACTGAACGCAATTCTGCCACTTATTTCAAGGACTGCCGCATCCTCCATTTTATCGAGCACTTCGTTATGGAAATGCTTTCCGAAAATATTTGTCATTAGCTCCGCACCCGTTCTTCCGCCAGATCCGTGCGCCA
>CALXBT010000003.1 GCA_944386585.1 uncultured Clostridia bacterium
AAAAAATCTAAAGCGGATAAGGAGGAATTTCAAATGAAAAAAGCACATAGGCTGGACAATATTACTTTTTCCAGAATAAGAATGCAGAGCAAGCTGGTAGATCAGATGGAAGCAGAAGGAAAGGACATGATTCGGTTTACCTGGGGAGAGCCGGATTTTATGACGCCGGATTATATAAAGGAAGCGGCAAAGAAGGCAATTGATGATAATTTTACAAAGTATTCCGATTACTGCGGACCGCTTAATTTCCGAAAGGCTGTATGCGATAAGTATGAACGCGAAAACGGGCTCCGGTTTGAGCCGGATCAAGTGATTTCAACCGTCGGTGCGGCGCAGGCGGCGTATCTTGTGCTGACGACTTTCCTCGATCCGGGCGATGAAATCATTATTCCAAATCCAGTGTTCAATATTTATAAAATGATTGCGGGAATCTGCGGCGCTGTTGTACGGGAATATGCTTTGAAAGAAGAAAATGAGTTTCAAATTGATATCGAGGAGCTTGAGGGTCTTTTGACCAAAAAAACAAAAATGATCGTAATCTGCTCCCCGAACAATCCGTTGGGGTCGGTACTGACAAGAGAAAATATGGAGGCGGTAGCGGAGCTTGTGAAAGACCGTGACATTCTCATTTGTTCAGATGAGATTTACGAACGTCTGACCTATGATGGCGTGCAGGCAGTTAGTCCTGCCAATATTCCAAGCCTCTATGAAAAAACGATCATTATCAACGGATTTTCAAAAGCATTCGCGATGACGGGCTGGAGGTTCGGCTATGTTATTACACCGAAACATTTGTGGGAGCCGCTTTATCTTCATGCCGGATTTCAAGTATCCGGACTTCCGTCTTTTATTCTGGAAGCGGGAGCAGTAGCGCTTAACGATGAAGCTAAATACGGTACAGTAGAAAAGATGAGGGCTTCTTTTGATGAAAGAAGAAAATACCTTGTTAAAGAAATCAATGCCATGAAGCATTTCTCTTGTCTAACTCCAAAGGGCGCGTTTTATGTTTTCATGAATATCAAGAAAACAGGCATGACATCAGATGAGTTTGTAGACTGGCTTGTTCAGAATTACGGAGTTGCAGTAATTACAGGAAACTGCTTTGGTTCGGAAGGAGAAGGCTTTGTTAGAATTTCCTATGCATCCTCTATGGAGGATATTCAAAAATCCTGCAGACTGCTGCATGAGGCGGATCAAGCTCTCGGCTAAAAACAAACAAAATATCAGAAAACATAGAAAAGCGGCTCTTTTGAGCCGCTTTTTAGCGGGCCTTGACATTTCTGTTGTTTTTTAGGGTGTCTTGAAAGACTTGAAGAAATTAGTGAGGATGTGATAGAATAGGGGCATAATAAAACGGTCTCAAAGAGCGAAAAGAGCAGGTGAAGCAGACAGAAGAAGCAGAACGCCTGAATTATAAAAAATATGACAGAGAGAAAGGAAACGAATAAAATGGAATTAGGAACGGGAATTAAAGAAAGAAGAAGCGTGCGCAGGTTTGAGGAACGCAAAATCGATCATGCAGTGCTGCGTGAAATTGTAGAAACGGCAAGATATGCACCATCTTGGAAAAATACACAGATTGTAGGATATATTGTTGTCGAAGACCGCGAAAAAATTGCTGCGCTGTCAAGCGAGGCATGCATGGCTGGCTTTTCGTACAACTGCAAAACGGTGGCGTCAGCGCCAGCAGTGGTGCTTGCTGTGTATGAGACGGGCATATCTGGTTTTGAAAAGGACGGTACGCCTTCGACAAAGAAAGGTGCAGGCTGGGAGATGTTTGATGCAGGGATTGCAGTTCAGACTTTTTGTCTTGCCGCGTATGAAAAAGGACTTGGTACTGTGATACTTGGCTATTTTGATGAGGATGAGATTGCAAAGGTAATTGATATTCCAGACGGAAAACACATCGCAGCAGTTATTCCGATGGGCTATCCGGAGAAAATGCCGCCGGCACCGGCCCGCAAAGAAGCGGACGAGCTACTAACCTTTCTTTAGCACTCTAAAAAAGATGCGAAAACAGAAGTTCAGAAAAAGCGGAGGAATAAGAATTTGATAGATAATGACTATGAAAAGAATTTCCGGCGAGAGTTGTCCGGAGAAATACAGCCGGGAGGGCCTTTTGTGATGCATCTTCTGATGAAAGAGAAATGCAGTATGCCGTCCCGGAAAAGAATGGAGGAGGTGCTGGAAAAACATTTAGGAGGGGTAGAATGCTTCTGCTGTGATGAAAATGTTGCCGGTTTTACCGCTAAAAGATATCGGGCCGAATTCAAAGGAGAAGATGTGCCTCCGCAACTGATCATTACAGGCTGCACGGAACTTGGCGATTATGAAATCAGTGCAATGGAGCGGAGCCAGATGTGGGACTGTGAAAACAGTGAAGAAATTTTAGATGCCTGTCAGTATCATGTTGCGGCAACAGATCTTTTCGCCGGTGCAATGCCCAGTTATAAGGAAAGAGCTGATCTGCTAATGAATTTTATGGAGGCTTTGGTGGAACTGTATCCGGAGTGCGCCGCTGTGCAGTTTCAAACATCGGGCAAGATGTTTGAAAGAGAGAAGATACTGGGACATCAGATTCCGAAGGAAGAACGGTTTATTTATTTTGCCGTAAATGCAAGACTTTTTAACGTGGAAGGCGGTACAGACCTGCTGCTTGATACACTTGGGATGAGCACGCTTTTTCTACCTGATCTGCAGTATCATTTCATCGGCATAGACCCAAATCTTGTTGTAAATCATGCGTATCAGATGCTTCTTTATCTTTATGAAAACGGTGCGGTAATTGAGAGCGGAGAGACTGTGGACGGCATTCGGGAGGGAGAGCTTTCTGACGATGTGCGCTGGGAGTGTCATTATGAGTCAGCGATGGTACAGCCAACAAGAGATTTGCTTGATATCCACATGGGCGAATATGCCGCCGGCAGCAGAAATTATACTGGATCGAAGCTGGAACAGGGCTGATACGAAAAAGAAAGCGGCGCTGGAGAAAGAAAACAACAGCTTCTGTAAGAAATATCAAAAATGTATGAAAAATAAATGGACATTACACTTGCACAAAAGCAGCTTTGAAGCTATAATAGTAATAACAAGAATTTATTTCAATAAAATTCGATAAGGAGGATTTTACAATGACACTGCGAAAAGCGCATAGACTTGACAACCTTACATTCTCAAAGATCAGAATGACAAGTAAGCTGATGGATGAGCTTGAAGCTTCCGGTAAGGAAATCGTTAGATTTACTTACGGACAGCCTGATTTCCCGACTCCTCAGTACATCGTAGATGCCTGCAAGAAGGCTCTTGATGACGGCTTCACTACATATCCGGATTACTGCGGACCTCTTAATTTCCGTCAGGCAGTCTGCGACAAGTATGAAAGAGAAAACGGTCTGAAGTTTGATGCTGATCAGGTAATTTCAACCTGCGGTGCTGCACAGGCTGCATACCTCGTACTTACTACATTCCTTGATCCTGGCGACGAAGTGATTATTCCAAACCCGATGTACAATATCTATAAGATCATCGGTCAGATCTGCGGCGCAACTGTAAAGGAATATGCTCTGAAGGAAGAAAACGACTTCCAGATTGACACAAAAGAGCTTGCTGGTCTTATCACAGACAAGACAAAGATGATTGTTATCTGCTCTCCGTCAAACCCTGTTGGCGGTGTTCTGACAAAGGAAAACCTCCAGGCAGTTGCTGATATTGTCGGCGATAAGGATATTTTCATCTGCTCCGATGAAATTTATGAAAGATTGACTTATGATGGTGTTGAGCCAGTATCCCCGGCATCCATTCCGAGCCTCAGAGAAAAGACAATCATTATCAATGGTTTCTCAAAGGCGTTTGCAATGACAGGCTGGAGATTCGGTTATGTAATCACACCGAAGGAATTCTGGGAGCCGCTTTATCTCCATGCAGGACATCAGGTTTCCGGTATTCCGGCATTCGTTCTTGAAGCAGGTGCAGTAGCGCTTAACGATGAGCCGAAATATAAGACCGTAGAAATGATGAGACAGTCTTTCGACGAAAGAAGACAGTTCCTTGTAAAGGAAATTAATTCGATGAAGCATTTCTCATGCCTTACACCGAAGGGTGCATTCTATATCTTCATGAATATCAAGAAGACTGGCATGACATCTGACGAATTCTGTGATTGGCTCGTACAGAACTATGGCATAGCGATGATTACAGGTAGCTGCTTTGGTTCAGAGGGTGAAGGCTTCGTAAGAATTTCTTACGCTTCTTCTATGGAAGAGTGCAAGAAGGCGATGGTACTGCTCCACCAGGCAGACAAAGATCTTGATGAAATCGTAAAATAAGCGAAAATAAATTGAGATTGCCGGAAGAAAAACCGGCGATAAACGCGGTTAAAAACCGGGCGGAATTTCCGCCCGGTTTTCTGTATTTCAGAAAGAAGAGGAACTGGATTTGAAGGAATTGCGGAGAATATAAAAAGCAGTAAAGACAAAAATCAAAATACTGCTTGCTTTTTTAAAAATTTACGGATATAATAAATACAATCAAAGAATAAATCAGCGGGTGTTTCCCGCTGATTTTAGATTGCAAAAAAGGATAAAGCCCTTGACACAACAAGGGTTTTGGTATAAACTAATCTAGCGACTTTATGCAATTACATAGGAGGTGGAGCAAATGGCAACTGGTTCAAGAGTGAAGGTTACTCTGGCTTGTACAGAATGCAAACAGAGAAATTATAACACAATGAAGAACAAGAAGAATGATCCTGACCGTATCGAAATGATGAAGTACTGCAAGTTCTGCAAGGATCATACCCTTCATAAGGAAACAAAATAGTAAGGAGATAGCAAGATGGCTGATAATAACAAAAAGGTACCTGCGGCTCCGAATAAAAAAAGAGGCGGTATGGGTGAATATTTCAGAGGCATTAAGACCGAAATGAAAAAGGTTGTATGGCCGACGAAGAAGGAACTTGGTTCATTTACTGCCGTAGTACTCGTTACCTGCGCGTTTTTTGCACTTGCGTTTTGGGGCATCGACTCAGGCGTGCTGGCAATGCTGAGAGGTATTCTCGGAATTAACATGTAGATGCGGATTTTAGGATAAAGAAGGTACAATATGTCTGAAACAGAAAAAAATCTGAAAGACCTTGATTTCGGCGGCAGAGAAGGTCGCGACGGTGAAGCAAAGTGGTATGTTGTCCACACTTATTCCGGTCATGAAAACAAGGTAAAAGTGAATATTGAGAAAATCGTAGAGAACAGGGGAATGCAGGATCTCATTCTCGATATCGTTGTGCCGACTGAAGATAGGGTTGAGATTAAAAACGGACAGCGTAAAATTAAGACCAGAAAGATGTTCCCGAGTTATGTGATTGTCAAGATGATTGTTACAAATGAATCCTGGTATCTCGTACGAAATACACAGGGTGTTACGGGATTTGTCGGTCATGGCTCCGAACCGATTCCGCTTACAAATGAAGAAGTAGCGAGAATGGGAATAGAAAAAGTATGGATTGATCTGGATGTGGAGGTCGGTGACACTGTTAAAGTTATCAGCGGACCTTTTGAAAGCTTTATGGGCACGGTAGAAGAGGTTAACATGGATAAGCAGACACTGAAAGTCATCGTTTCTATGTTCGGTAGAGATACACTTGTCGAGTTAGAATTTGGACAGGTAGACAAAATCTAAAAGAAAGGAGAGAGAAAATGGCAAAAAAGGTAGAAGGTTATATCAAACTGCAAATCGCAGCGGGGAATGCAACACCAGCACCTCCGGTAGGACCTGCGCTTGGCCAGAAGGGTGTGAATATCATGGATTTCTGCAAGCAGTTTAATGCGAAGACTGCTGATCAGCCGGGTATGATTATTCCGGTAGTGATTACGGTATATGCAGACAGATCATTCTCATTCGTGTGCAAGACGCCTCCGGCAGCGGTACTGCTGAAAAAGGCGGCGGGTCTTGAACATGCATCCGGTGAGCCGAATAAAAAGAAGGTAGCCACCATTACAAAAGCGCAGGCAGAAGAAATCGCAAAAGTGAAAATGCCTGATCTCAATGCTGCAAATCTTGAATCTGCAACAGCAATGATTAAGGGCACTGCAAGAAGCATGGGAATTGTTGTGGAAGATTAAAATTTGGGAGACCGTCCGGATTTCGGCGAAACTGCTGAAAAGTAAAGCAGCGGGAATCTGCGGACAGAAAAGGTCGTTTGTACCAGGAAAGGAAAATGTAACATGCCAAAAAGAGGTAAGAAGTATGTAGAAGCTGCAAAGCTCATTGACAGACAGAATCTTTACGATGTAGAAGAGGCTGTAGAGCTGGCAGTAAAAGCGGCACCGGCAAAGTTTGATGAGACAATGGAAGTGCATATTAAACTCGGTGTAGACGGAAGACATGCGGACCAGCAGGTCAGAGGCGCAATCGTTCTTCCGCACGGAACAGGCAAGAGCGTAAAAGTGCTTGTATTTGCCAAAGGACCGAAGGCGCAGGAAGCTGAAGAGGCCGGCGCTGATTATGTAGGCGCTGAAGAAATGGCGCAGAAGATTCAGCAGGAAAACTGGTTTGATTTTGATGTTGTTGTTGCAACACCGGATATGATGGGTGTTGTTGGAAGACTGGGTAAGGTGCTTGGTCCAAAGGGACTGATGCCGAATCCGAAGTCAGGAACAGTAACGATGGACCTTGTAAAGGCACTTGAAGAAATTAAAGCCGGTAAGGTCGAGTACAGACTTGATAAGACAAACATCATTCATACGCCAATCGGAAAGAAGTCTTTTGGAGCAGAAAAGCTCACGGATAACTTAAATGCGCTTCTTGAAGCAGTAACAAAGGCAAAGCCGGCTGCTGCAAAAGGACAGTATATGAGAAGCGTAACTATCACTTCTACGATGGGACCTGGCGTAAAGATCAATCCGGCAAGGATTATGTTCTAAGCGCAGACATAAAATTAGAAAACAAAACCGAAGACAGCGGGTGCGAAAGCTTAATTTCCCGCCGAGGTACAATATAAAAGATTGGCCTCGCTTTTTGCGGGGCTTTTTTATGGAGTACCCCTATGATTTGACCGGTAAGCTGCGGAAGCGCGGAAAATGCCGGCGGAAAGGAGACGAATATGTCAATAGAAGCACAGGCACAAAAACAAATCGTTATTGACGAGATTAAAGAAAAGCTGGAAAGAGCACAGTCGGCAGTTATCATCGATTATATCGGAATAACTGTTGCAGAAGCGGATGCCATGAGAAAAAAGCTTCGTGAAGCCAATGTAGATTACACAGTGTATAAGAACACGCTTGTAAAAAGAGCCATCGCAGGTACGAAGTATGAAGAGCTGGCTCAGGTTCTTGACGGGCCTTCTGCATTTGCGCTCAGCTATGATGATGCGACGGCTCCGGCCAGAGTTCTCGACGAAGTGATGAAGGAATACAAAAAGATGTCCTTCAAAGCCGGAGTAGTAGAAGGCGTTTATTATGACGCAAAGGGAATGGAAGCAATCGCTGCAATTCCGGGAAGAGATCAGCTTATTGCCAAATTTATGGGAAGCATTCAGTCGCCGGTATCAAAGCTGGTGCGTACTTTCCAGGCAATTGCAGATGCAAAGACAGAATAAGTGGCAAACGCTTGCTGCGGGACTTTGATGCCGCAGGATAAAAGAGAATGAATACCGGTAATTCCGGAAAACAAATATCGAAAAGGAGAATGAAAATGAACAAAGATCAGATTATTGAAGCGATAAAAGCGATGACAGTATTAGAGTTAAACGAGCTTGTAAAAGCATGTGAAGAGGAATTTGGCGTATCCGCAGCTGCACCGGTTGCAGTAGCAGGCGCAGCTGGTCCTGCAGCAGCAGGCGGTGAAGAACAGTCAGAATTTACAGTAGTTCTGGCAGCAGCTGGTGCTGAAAAGATTAAGGTAATCAAAGTTGTAAGAGAGATTACAGGACTTGGTCTTAAGGAAGCAAAGGATCTCGTAGACGGCGCTCCACAGAATGTGAAGGAAGGCGTTGAAAAGGCAGAAGCAGATGCGATTAAGGCTCAGCTCGAAGAAGTTGGCGCAACAGTAGAACTCAAATAGTTTGAAATTGTAATGTTGTAGACGGACTGATTTAAAAAGAATCAGTCCGTTCTTTCTATGCAAGGTGGAAAATATTTATGTCAATCGATATAAAAGCAATCATTGCTGAAGCTTTTTTAGCTTTATGCGAGAATAAAACGCTTAAGAAGATTACAATAGAGGATATTCTTCAACAATGCGGGGCTAGCAGGAAGACATTTTATCATCATTTCAAGGATAAGTATGATTTAATTCAATATTGTTATGATACGAAGATAATTCCGCAGTGGAACTATGAAATTACGGATAAAGATGAGATTAACAGATGGAGAATAGAATGGTTCTGCGCTATTCAGCGGCACGGCCGGTTTATGAAAGAGGCGTGCATGATGGAAGGGCAGAACTGTCTGTGGAAATATATAGTAGACAAAGGAAGAACAGCAGACTTGGAATGGTATGAGGCTGTAAACTCTACTCCGCTCACGGAGGAAATGAAAAAAAGTATCTGGTATCATTCGGGAGCCTGCAGATATATGATTATCGAATGGATTTTGGCAGATATGCCGATTTCTGCAGAGGAATTATCAGAAAACCTTAACAAAAACAGCAATATTCTGATGAGAAGCATGATGTCAGAAGAAAGACAGAAAGAATAGATGGAGACTGCAAGGATGCCTGCAGTCTTTTAATTTGGACGGCGAGGTATGACGACAGATGTAGGATAGGATACAACTTAGCAAGAATGTATACATGGAGACAAATTTTACTGTTTGTATGTTGAAGAACGGAGGAGCGGACGATATTCTGTAATCAGAGATGAGAGAGAAATCCACTCTTAAATTATGAGCAAGTACAGATTGCTGCGCTTGCCATACCCGTTATTTTTTTATTTTACAGGAGGCATACAATGCAGAAACAAAGTATATTTAGAAAATATGCAGTCCTTGCTTCGCTTGGGTATATGGGAGGAACCATTTATACGACATCGTACATAAGATTCGCATTCTATACCCAGTTGATTGACAGTTTGCATATGACAAATGTTCAGCTTGGTCTGGTGTCTACAATAACAAATATGATTTCATTTATCATTGCAATTCCGGGCTCATATCTTGCGGATAAATTTGAAGCGAAAAAAGTGATTGTGTTCAGCGCCGGTGGCATATCACTTCTGGCTTTGCTGTTCCCGCTTTATGTTCATGGGTACGGCTCTTACATCTTTTTTCAATGTGCAAATGTACTCGTTATGGGCGCATACTGGGGCTGCTTGATGAAATATATCAATAATCTGGGCGGCGAGGATGAGGCAGGAAATTCATTTGGCACATATTACTTAATCAACGGCCTTGCAGGAGCACTTGGAAATTTTGTACCGCTTTGGGCGAATACTCGTTTTGGAGGCGGCACCGGTGTAAATGTGGCGGTAGTTTCTATGGGAATCGTTACAACGATTGCAACAATCTTGGTGCTGATTTTTCTCGAGGATGAAAAGAAACTGGCGCAGCGTGGTATCTATTTGAAGGGTGATGAGCCAATTCAGATAAAGCATATCGGGTATGTTCTGAAATGGCCGGGAACATGGATGCTGATTCTTGCGTATACGAGTACGATTGTGCTCTACGAAAATATGTCTTATATTGCGCCGTATTTAACAAATGTGCTTGGCATGGATGAGAATCTTTCGTCGACGCTTGCAATTGTGAGGCAGTACTGCACCTTAATTCTCGCGCCTCTTGGCGGGTTTATGTGTGACAGGGTTCTGAAAGCAACATATAAATGGTATATCATGGCATTTTTGATTATTGCCGCACTGTATGCGAGCATAACTTTCCTCTTCGGGCCGGGCTCTAATATGATACTAGCTGGAGCTTATACCGTTTTGCCGGCAGCGGTATCTATGGCGCTTTACGGTGTAACATATTCGATTATCAGAGAATGCCATATTCCGGCTATGTTTACCGGAACGGCAAGTGGAATTACAGCACTTGGCGGTTCTATTCAGGGAATGATTCTGCCGCCGATTTTCGGATACTGTCTGGATAATTTTGGAGATGAAGCACATGCTTATGTAGGATACAGATATGTCTTTTTCATTATGGCATTTGTCTGCCTGCTTGGCATTCTGAATGCGCTTTGGGTGGGATCGCACCATAAAAAATGCCTTGCAGGGCAGAGAAACTTTGATGTTTCCAAGTTTGAGAAAGCACAGTAGAAGAGGAAACAGACATGTTTTTTACTGTGCTACTGGAATGAAAACAAAATCATGAATAAAAACACCGGTTTATCCGGTGTTTTTCTATAGAAAAGCATAGATGCTGCGGCGTAAGAGCTCCTGTAAAAAATTTCATAATAGAGCTTGACTTGTTGACAAAAATATGATAACATATTAGACTGCCACGCAAATGTTGTTTTGACGCCCAATGCGGGGTGTTAAAACAACAATTTCTTTTATAACTAAAGGAGTGATGAATATGCCACAGCCCGTGAAATTCGGTAAAAAAACGCGCATGAGCTTCTCAAAGATCAATGAAGTTGCAGAAATGCCGAATCTGATTCAGATTCAGACAGAATCCTACGACTGGTTTATCCGAGAGGGTATTCGTGAAGTGTTTGATGATATATCACCGATCAAAGATTATGCCGGGAATTTAATTTTGGAATTTATAGATTATTCCCTGACGGATCCTCCGAAATATGAACAGGAGGAGTGCAAGGAAAGAGATGTAACATATGCAGCTCCGCTCAAAGTAAAAGTACGGCTTGTGAATAAGGAAACCGGTGAGGTTAAGGAACAGGAAGTCTTCATGGGAGATTTTCCGCTCATGACCGAAAAGGGTACTTTCATTTATAATGGTGCCGAGAGAGTCGTAGTAACGCAGCTTGTGCGCTCACCGGGACCGTATTATGATGTAACCGTAGACAAGTCTAACAATAGATTATATTCAACGACAATTATTCCCAACAGAGGTGCATGGCTGGAGTATGAGACGGATTCCAATGAAATTATTTCCGTTAGAGTAGACCGTACAAGAAAGCAGCCGGTAACAACGCTGATTCGCGCACTTGGATTCGGTACCGACCAGGAAATTATAGATATTTTCGGGGAAGATACTCGTCTTCGCAGAACGCTGGAAAAGGATCCAACAGACAATTATGAAGACGGACTAAAAGAAATTTATAAAAAACTGAGGCCGGGAGAGCCGCCGACAGTGGAGAGCGCAAGATCTCTGCTTGATTCGTTGTTTTTTGATCCGAAAAGATATGACCTTGCAAAGGTAGGACGCTATAAATACAATAAAAAGTTGGGTCTTTCTGGCAGGCTGAACGGTGCAGTTGCGGCGGAGGATATTTTTGATCCGAATACAGGAGAAATTCTGATAGAAAAGGGGCAGAAAATCGCGCGCGACATGGCTTTTGCTGTTGAAAACGCTGGCGTAAAGCAGGTGCTTGTATATGGAAAAGATGAGGAAGAGACAGTTACAAAGGTCATTGGAAATAATTTTGTTTCGATAGATGCTTATATTGATTTTGATATTTCTGATCTTAAAATTGCACAGAAGGTATATTATCCTGTCTTGAAAGAGATTCTGGAAGAAAATGAAGGTGAAGATCAGGTGAGAGAAGCGCTTTCCGCGAGGAAAAATGAGCTTTCTCCGAAGCATATCATTATTGATGATATCATTGCTTCTGTTTCTTATATCCTTAATTTAAATCATGGTATCGGAAATATTGATGATATCGATCATCTCGGTAACAGAAGATTAAGGACGGTAGGAGAGCTGCTTCAAAATCAGTTCCGCATTGGTCTTGCCAGAATGGAACGGGTTGTGAAGGAGCGCATGACGATTCAGGATATTGAGGTGACAACACCGCAGG
>CALXBT010000004.1 GCA_944386585.1 uncultured Clostridia bacterium
CACGAGGCAAATCACCTTTTGCTTGTGGCTGTTCTCAAGTTAGGACATGCTATTGGGTGAAACTGACGGAGTTTGGTTCATCACTACTTATCTTGAAAAGGGACAGCCGATTCTTCCATTGCCTTGAAAAACGGTGGAAACTTTGATATGAGAGTATTGCAAGAAGGTTGAAATGTACTGAAATTTTTTTGCCAAAATACAGCAGATATGGTACAATAATTACAATAGAAAGTAAAACTGCGGCTGAAGACTGCAGTTTGGTATTGGTTGAGAACGAGGCGAAAAATCAAAAAGAGCTTCAATCAGGGGAAAGAGCATTATGAATCAGAGACAAGAGAAAAAACGAGCAGAAAGAATAGTTGTTACAGTCCTTGCAGTAATCCTGCTGGTGTCAGGTACAGGTACAGCGCTGGCATTCGGCGCGCCAAGCGACCAGAATAAAGAAACACAGAACATGCGGCGAACTGCGTATCTGCGAGAGGATATTACAGTAGAGTTAAATCGTGAAAAATTATCGTTTTTTGATGAAAAAGGAAGTTTAGTTTATCCGATTACATATAATGGAAGTACATATCTGCCGATTCGCGCAGTGTCGGGTTTAATGGGAGAGCCCATTGAATGGAACCGCGCGGCAAAAACGGTATATGTAGGGAGAACATTGTCACAGCCGGTAAAATATTTTATCGATCCGAAAGAGTCGCCGTATGTAAGGGTTGTTTCAGATAATGCTTCCGGTGGTATGTCGAGCGTTGTAGTGCGTGAACAGCGCGATATTTTTGTAATGTATGATTTTGAAACGAAGCAGTTTAGAAATGAAGCAGGAACAGTAATCTACCCTATTAACTATAATGGCAGCAATTATCTGCCGCTTCGTGCAGTTTCCGGGCTGATGGGAGAGGAAATCGTCTGGGACGGTAAGACAAAGACAGTCTATATTGGCTCGATGAAACCGATTGAAGAAACCGAAGTGCCGGAAATAAGAAAAGAGACGCTTGATATTATCGAGCTTTATGATCAAGAAGCAGAAGTATATAATCTTGCTACGGTAAAAATTTCTAATGTGGGAAAATGGACGCGAGAGGAGGCGCCTCTTATGGCGGCTTCAATCAGTGAGGATCTTAAAAAGGCGAAAGAATATAAAGAAAAAGCGGCATCACTCTTAAAAACAGAGACTTTTACAGAAGAAGAGTTTTCAGCCTGCGGAAAGCTATATGATTTTATTGAAACTACAGAATATTATATTCTTGTTATGGAAAATATCGCATATATGGCAGCGGAAGGACAAGACTATTCTATGCTGGCTGAAACTTTCCTGAATTTTGCGCTTGAATCGGCAAGAACGATGGAAGCGGCGAGGGAGGCAATAGAATGTTTGTAAGTGCAATTGAACAGGCAAGCAAATATACTCGTCCTGTTTTTACAATCGCACGCCGGTTTGGAGATAAGAAAGTACTGCCGGGTGCGGCTACGCTTTTCTTTGTGAATGAAGAAGGCTGGGCGGTCACTTCAAAACAGGTTGCTAAAATGATTATAGACGCAGGGAAAATCGAGAAGAAATATGCCGAATTCAAAAAAAAGAAAAGCGAAATTCCGCTCGGTCCTGATTATGATCGGCAGCTTGCAGCCCTTGCGGCGTTAAATCAATACAAAAGTGAAAGCCTTTGCCAGCTAAAAGTTAATTTTGTTGATTGTGTAGACCGCATGGACGGCGTGGAATGCAAAGTTCATCCGCAGTACGATGTGGCGCTGCTGCATTTTCATGGTTACAGAAAGCTGGGATATACGAATTATGCGACTTTTGCAGCGCAGCCGGAGGCGGTAAAACCGGGTAGATTTCTTTGCCGGCTTGGTTATCCGTTTCCAGAGTTTAAAAATTTCCGCTATGATGAGGAAGAAGATGATATTGTATGGACGAAGGATAAGGCGCGTAGCCCTCGCTTTCCGGCAGACGGAATGATAACGCGGCTGATCGCCGCAGAAGAGGGTGAAATCGTCGGTATTGAAATGAGTACGCCGGGACTTAAAGGGCTTACAGGCGGACCTCTTTTTGATCCGCGCGGTATTGTTTACGGAATGCAGAGCAGGATCAGTCCGCTTCATTTGGGACAGTGCGTACACATGGATGTCATCAAAGCATTTTTACTGCGTGAGGGTGTAAAATACTATGAGGATGAGCTTGGTGCAAAATTGATGGCACCGGAGCACAGCCTGCTTAAAAAGGGAATCATTTCCGGCGGTGGACACGGTAAAATGAACTGAAGTATCAATTTGCTTATGGACGGATGCTGAGAGAATTGGTTTGTTTATCGCAATTAAAGGATACAGGATAAGAAAAAAGCAATCAAAAGGGTGTGTAATTGAACTGTAATTTGAGTATACACCCTTTTTCATGTATAATTATAGGATGAAATTCCGCGAGGATTACAAGAAGAAAGAATGAAAGGTACGATGTTTCATGGTTAAATATTCAAGAATGGCAGCACTGCTTTTTGTGGATCTGCTGATCGTAAATTTTTCATATATTTTCGCACTGCTCCTGCGGTTTGAATTTGAGGTGAATAGCAATCAGTTCAATCAGTATTTTACGGTATATGCGGATAATATTCTGCCTCTGACAATAGTGTCGCTTCTTGCATTCTCAATGGTAGGGCTTTATACAAGCATTTGGCGCTATGCCGGATCAGAGGAGCTTGTAAAGATTGCAATCGGCGCGTTTCTGGCGCCGATCTTTGGACTGTCTTTTATTACAATTGCAAGACCGATGACAATTCTTCCGCGCAGTACTTATATTATTGCGGGCATGCTGATGTTTATGCTGGTGGCAGGCTCTCGTTATACTTACCGGTTTCTTCGTAATCTGCGCAATCCGGGAAGCTTTAATAATCTGATTCTGCGCGTGGGCAGAAAAGAGCTGATTGGCAGCAATGTTACGAAAGTCATGGTTGTAGGCGCCGGTGATGCCGGTGCGTCAATCATTAAGGAAATTAAACAGCATCCGGAATACGGTAAGAAAGTAATTGCAGCAATTGACGATAATCCCAACAAGCTTGGAAGCCGTATTTCCGGTGTAAAAATCGTCGGAGACCGTTCAAAAATCAAAACAACAGCGCGTAAACGCGGAATCAATGAAATCATCGTAGCAATTCCGTCTGCGAATCATAAAGAAATACAGAACATTTTAAATGAATGCAATAAGACAAAATGCAAGATTAAAGTGCTTCCAGCGCTCATAGACCTTATTAACGGCAATGTTAGCGTGAGTAACTTAAGAGATGTGGAAATTGAAGATTTACTGGGCCGTGATCCTGTGAAAGTGAATCTTCGTGAAATTTCAGGATATCTTGAAGGGAAAATTGTACTGGTAACCGGAGGAGGCGGCTCAATCGGTTCGGAACTTTGCCGCCAGATTGCGCGTTTTCGGCCGCGCCGGCTTATTGCGCTTGACATTTATGAAAATACAGTATTTGAATTAGCGAATGAAATGAAGACCAAATATCCGGTGCTGGAGTTTGAAGTAGTAATCGGCTCTGTCAGGAATTTGGAAAGAATGAGAGAAGTATTTGAAAAATACAAGCCGCATGTAGTCTTTCATGCGGCAGCACATAAACATGTACCTTTGATGGAAAAAAATCCAAAGGAAGCGGTTGTCAATAATATTATCGGAACAAAGAACATGGTCGATCTTTCCGATGAATATTCTGTCTCAAAGTTTGTGATGATTTCAACGGATAAAGCGGTAAATCCGACGAATGTCATGGGCGCTACAAAACGGGTAGGAGAAATGATTCTGCAGGAAAAGAGCGTTCATTCAAGGACAAGCTACACGGCGGTGCGGTTTGGCAATGTGCTTGGCAGCAACGGTTCAGTAATTCCGATTTTCAGAAAGCAGATTGCAAGCGGAGGTCCGGTAACGGTAACACATCCTGAAATTACGCGATATTTTATGACGATTCCGGAAGCGGTGCAGCTGGTGATACAGGCCGGAGCAATGGCAGACGGCGGCGAAATTTTTGTGCTTGATATGGGCGAACCGGTACGGATTATGGATTTAGCAGAAAATATTATACGCCTTTCAGGCTATGTGCCGGGTGTCGATATTGATATTGAAATTACAGGACTGCGGCCGGGAGAAAAGCTCTATGAGGAACTGCTGCTTGATGAGGAAAAGACCTCAAAGACAGCTCATCAGAAGATCTATGTAGAACATCCGCTGCCGACAGAGCCCCGTCTTCAGGAGCTTCTTTTTCCAGAGAACGAAAGAGGGTTGGAAAAAGAAATCGACAGTCTGATTAAAAAAAGCGATGCAGAAGTGAAAGAATGGCTGCATCAGCTCGTTTCTAATTATACGCCGCAGGAGTAGCGGCAGAAAAAGCGGCAAAGAGAAAGAAAGGGGTCTCGGACTTATGATGAACCTTGCGATAGATCTCTCGAAGGTGAGAATAAAGGAAGCGGAAATAGACGCGCTTGCACCGCGTGCGGAAGAAGCCTGCCTGGCGCTTTGCTCGGGAAATACAGAATTTACCGGATGGGTACGATTGCCGCAAGAGTATGACCATGAAGAGCTTGCAACGGTGCTGGCTGCGGCGGAGGAAATTAAAAAGAAGTGCAGTCTTTTGATAGTTATTGGGATTGGAGGCTCTTATCTCGGTGCACGGGCAGTGATAGAAGCGCTGCAAAGTCAAACAATACTGGATGGAAATTGCCCGGACAAGGCAGAAAATCGCGGAGTACGCATTTTATTTGCGGGCAATAATATCAGCGGAATATATCATATGGAGATTTTGCATGCGCTTATGCGTGAGGAGACCTGTCTTTGCGTAATTTCTAAATCGGGAATGACAACGGAGCCGCTTATCGCTTTTACGGTTTTAAAAGATGCATTGATTCGTAAATACGGAGAAAAGGAAGCAAAGAAGCGTATTTATGCGATTACAGACAGGCAAAAAGGAGTGCTTCGTGAGGAAGCGGACCGGGAAGGATATACAGTTTTTGCGGTACCGGAAGATATTGGGGGACGCTATTCGGTGCTGACACCGGTGGGGCTTCTGCCAATTGCAGCAGCGGGTATTGATGTAAAAGAGCTTCTGGCAGGGGCGAAGGAGGCTGGTGCTGCGTTTTGGGTTTCGGAGGAAGCAGGCCATAGGAAAGAGTTTTGCGGCGGAGATGAGAAAACGGCGGCATATCGGTATGCTGCCGCACGATATTTGCTTGAAAAAAAAGGAAAAACAGTTGAAATATTTGAGTATTATGAACCGAGACTGGCATATTTTGCCGAATGGCTGAAACAGCTTTTCGGTGAATCCGAAGGAAAAGAAGGAAAAGGCTTGTTTCCGGCTTCACTTTCTTTTAGCGCCGATCTTCACTCAATGGGACAATTTCTTCAGGAAGGGCGTCAGATTTTTTTCGAAACAATACTCTATGTAAAAAAGCCGGGTTGCGATATTATTATACCGGAATCAGCGGGAATACCGCTTGCCGGCAAAAGTATGAATCAAGTAAACGAAGCTGCTATGATCGGAGTGATTGCAGCGCACGAAAAAGTCGGAATTCCGATGATAAAAATAGAAATTCCGGAACTTACACCGTATTATTTCGGTCAAATGATATATTTCTTTGAAATGACCTGTGCGGTTACAGGAGGGTTGATGGGAATCAATCCGTTCAATCAGCCGGGAGTGGAAAGTTATAAAGCAGAAATGCAAAAGGAACTCCAAAGGCAAACTGTGGCTTTGGGAGGAGCAGAGGTTTAAAAGGGATAAGAGAAAAGAAGCGGGATTAAAAAGGGGAATATGAAGGACAAATGAAAAAATTTTTGAAAGGCTTTGACAGGAAATATTTCTTTAAAAAATTTGTGATTTACCTGGTTGTATTTACGATAGTGCTGATTCCGGTGAATGTGGCACTAGGTAAAATTGGCGGAACACGGCTTTTTGCTGGTACGGACAGTATCATGAAAGATATGAACTATATTATCGACCCGGACAATCCATTTTATGAAGATTTTAAGAACAGTGAACGGGTTAATATCCTTATGCTCGGTATAAACGACGGCCTGACAGATGTTATGATGCTTGGCAGCTATGATCTTAAAAATCAGCGCGTTGATATTATTTCAGTTCCGCGTGACACTTATTATTACCGTGCCGAATATAAGAGTGCGGGAGCACAGAAAATCAATTCTATTTATCATACGGACGGTTTGATCGAGACGGCGGAGGCTGTTTCTGAAGTGTTGCTTGGAATGCCGGTTAATTATTATGTTGTGGTGGATTATGATGCAGTGCGGGCAATCGTTGATGAGATGGGCGGTGTACCGATTGATATTCCGTTTACCATGAAATATGACGATCCGAAAGATACACCTCCGCTTCACATTTATTTTGAAGAGGGACCAACAGTGCTGTCAGGGGATGATGCAGTAAAATTTTTGCGATATAGAAAGGGTTATAAAACAGGGGATATTGGAAGAATTTCAGCGCATCAGGAATTTGTAAAATCTGCTTTTAATCAGGCACTGGAACATGGCATTGTCGATGTAGCGAAGGTAGCGTTCCGTGAGGTTGAATCAGATATTACACTTGCTATGCTTCTCAAAATCGCAGGTTCGGCACTGCGGCTTGATTCAGAGAATGTGTATACATGGATGGTACCGGGCAAATCCGGTATGGCAAACGGAGCATCTTACTGGTATGCCGATATGGATGAAACGGAAGCAATGATTGATCAGATCTATCATTTTGAGGATTATTTAGAAAAAAGCGCCGATAGTTCTTCCGGTGCAGCAATCGATGCGCAGTGAAAAGATTCGATGCAGTCCGGAGGATGGGTGGATTTCCAGCTGTAGGAGAGAAGTTCTTTAAAAAATACGACTGGAAAAAGAAATGATTTTTCGGAAAATTATACTTTACATTCCTATTTTATGTGATATAATAAAAATACAATAAAGTTAATTTTTTAACAAAGCTTTGTAATATTTTTAAAGGGAGGATATTATAATGAAGAAAATCGGCGTACTTGGAACAGGTACAATGGGCGCTGGAATTATCCAGGTTCTTGCACAGAACGGTTACGAAGTGGTACTTAGAGCGAGAAGAGAAACTTCAGTTGAAAAGGGTATCGCAACTGTAAACAAGAACTTAGAGAAATTAGTTGCTAAGGAAAAGATCACGGCTGAAGCAAAAGAAGAAATCATGGGAAGAATCAAAGGCTCCACTGATATCAATATTATTGCAGATGCTGATCTTATTATCGAAGCTGCTACAGAAGAGATGGAATCAAAGAAGGCACTGTTTGCTGAGCTTGATAAGCTTTGCAAGCCGGAAGCTATCATCGCTACAAACACTTCATCATTGTCAATCACAGAGATTGCTTCCGCAACTGAAAGACCAGATAAGGTTATCGGTATGCACTTCTTCAATCCTGTACCTGCAATGAAGCTCGTTGAAATCATCTGTGGACTTGCTACTTCAGAAGAAACAAAGAAAACTGTTACCGAGCTTGCCACAATTCTTGGAAAGACTCCTGTAGAAGTTGAGGAAGCTCCGGGCTTTGTAGTAAACAGAATCCTTATTCCAATGATCAATGAAGCAGTTGGTATCCTTGCTGACGGTGTTGCATCGGCAGAGGGAATTGATGAGGCCATGAAGCTTGGTGCAAACCATCCGATGGGACCTCTTGCTCTTGGTGATCTTGTAGGACTTGATGTTTGTCTTGCTATCATGGAAACTCTTTACAGAGAATTCGGAGATACAAAGTATAGACCGCATCCGCTCCTCAGAAAGATGGTAAGAGGCGGAAAACTTGGAAGAAAGACCGGAATCGGATTCTTCGATTACAGCAAATAAAATTAAAAACAAGTACCTGCAAGGCAGAATGTACGAAAAAACAGAGCCGCTATGCGAAAAGCACAGACGGCTCTTGCTGTTTTTTGTCGGTTAACTACAGACAATTTTTAGTTCATGCTGAAAAACAGCAAGAGCTGTACCGAGATCAGACTGTGCAGAGAATACACTCTTTTTTTCCATTGATGGCAATATGGAAGCCGTGAGGTCTTTTTCTGTACTTAAAGGATCCTGCCCTTCTGTTTCATCGCGAAGAATTTTTTCCAGTTCTGCAGCTGCTTGTGAGAGAGGAAGAAGCCCCAGCGTAGCAGCAAGGCCTTTTAAGGAGTGAACTTCAATGCGGGCCTCGTTTATTTCACCGGCTTCGATGAGTGCTTTGATTTCATCATAGGCATGTTTATAGCTAATTGTAAATTTAGTAAAATATTTTTCGTAAAGCATATGGTTTCCGCCAAGATTTTTAATTGCTTCGTTCCTGCTTTCTTCAGTAAACCCGCGCATTGTTTCGGCAAGATTATCCTTAGTATTCATATGAAAACACCTCTTTTTAGATTTATTGTAGCAGAAAAGGAGAAAGCTGTAAAGGCGGCTGGAAAAGCAAATCAGGAGTGGAATTTTTAATATTGAGAGATTCTGTATTGCCAAAGTGATAGAATGAAAAAAGAAACACAAACTTGACAGAAATCAAGCAAAAGTTTATAATAATCTAAAATATGGAAAATAATGTAAGAATCGGTAAGAGGGGATTTGAAGGAATTAAGGAATAATGGGAGAAATTTTTCAGATATTGATAGTTACAGCGGTTTCAATTCCGCTGGGAATTTTTTTAGGGTGCAGTGCGGTGTATGTTTTCAATCATCTGCCGCCCAAATGGCTTTGCGAGTACGGGGAAGAATCATCAGAGGCGCTGCAGGACCGGGCAGTGCAGAGAATCAAAGGATATCCAAATAAATTTATTTTTTCAGCACTTTTTACTGTGCTGGGAATTTTCTTCGGAACGCGGGATTATGTATACGGCCTGACCGTTTTGTTTGAACTTTGGCTTCTTCTAATGATTGCGCTGGCAGATCAGAAATACATGGTAGTTCCTGATCAGTTTGTGATTTTTTTAGCGCTGTTTGCTTTTCCGATGTCAATATATAAAGAAACATTTCAGGATATGATATATGGATTTTTGCTCGGCATAGGGGTGATGCTACTTGCAGCGTTTTTCGGCAGATTGGTTATGCGGCGGGAGGCGCTGGGGTTTGGTGATGTAAAGCTGATGGGTGCAATCGGGCTTTCAGCGGGATTGAGCGGAACAGCATTTATTTTAATTGCCGCATCTTTATTGTCGTGTGCAGGGTTTTTATACGGCATTTTAAAAGGCAGGCTGAAAAAAGAAGATGCTGTACCGCTGGCACCGTATCTTGCATTAGCAACAGCAGTGTATTTCTTTTTTTATTCTCTCTGTCCGAGATAAATATTGGTGAGCAAAAAATATACATTTTCACAAAAAATTATGCATAAATTGATTTTTTGCTGACAGAAATAATTATGTTCCCTTACAAAAACAATTTTTATAGGGGGACATTTTTATGGCTGATTTCAATTCCAATTTCAATGATATACAAAAACAAATCGCTGTGGCTGACTTAACAGACGAGCAAATCCAAGAGTTAGTGGCTGCTCTGCAAACAAGAAGAAGTGCAAGACCCGAACTGACCAAGGAAGAAAGGGTCTTCTTACAATGTTGCAGAGAGCGTAGAAGTTATGCCCATAATCAAGAGTTAGATACTGTTGTCTGCCCTCATTGTGGCTCTGTCAAGGCTATCAAGTACGGAAAGAGCAACGGCAGACAGAGATATCAGTGCAAAGATTGTAAAAAGACATTTGGGGATACCAACGGCACAGTTGCCTTTCGCTCCAAGTTGTCTATCGGTAAATGGATTGAGTTAATCAAGTTGACCTTACAGGGTGAGAGTTGCCGTACCATAGCAAAAGAACTCGGTATCAATAAGCAGACCGTACTCCATAACAGACATAGGATATGCTCTGTCCTCCTTCAGTTCGTCAGCAATCAGGACGATTTCAAGAGCTTGGCAGAGAGTGACGAGTATTACTATCCTCTGTCTTTTAAGGACGTTAAAGACCCTATGTTCTTCTTGGGTACACTTGGCAGAATGCCCTATACCCATATCAGCTATAGAAAGAAAATCAAATATGTTGAGAAACAAGGATTTGACACAGACTTCTTACATAATTACATTAAAAATGAAGTACAGAACCAGGCTGAATTGCTGAACTATGTTGAACTTAAAGATTTGAAATCACAAGAGAAGTTTTCCACTGCTCTGAATAGTATGGAAACGGAGAAAATCATCCAAGTCTTGAATACCCTACACGAACAGCAGAAGAAAAAGAGAGGTATCAGCAATCAGCAGGTTTGTTGTCTGTCTTGCGTAGACACAAACAACAACCATTTCTTGCAGAGTATTTGTGTCGGCAGAATACAGCCTACTCATATTGAGAAGGCACTTGTTCCCCACTTCACCAAAGATACCGTTTTGGTCACAGACAGCCATAGAGCATATAAGACCGTAGCCAACAAGTACAAGATACACTTAAATCAAATTCCAAGCGGAAAGCATACAAGCGGTGGATACCATCTCGGTCATATCAACGGCTACCATCATAACATTAGTGATTTTATGTATCTGTATCACGGTGTCAGTTCCAAGTTCCTTGACTACTATTTGGCTCTGTTCTATTGGGTCGAGAAGAATAAGGGCAAGACCTATCTTGAACAAGCCTATGACATTATCACTCTGTTATCCAATCAGACGGAGAAGATACCGCTTGCCAAGTTCAAATACAAGCCAATTTCCTTTGATATGAAGAGGTTGGCAATTTGAAAAAAGTTTAAATTTCATTTTCTGGAATGAGACAAATGAACCGAAGTATGCTATGATATAGCCATAGTTCGGAACTTTTTGCTGGTTTTTTCGTCTAAATAGATAACGAAACAATTAGATAAACCCTAATTTGAGAAAGGAGTGTGATTGTATGAAAAAGAAGAAAATTATTATAGCCATAGTCTGTGTTCTTGTATTATGGATTGCTATTGGCATTGTTGACTATGGCAGAGTTCATAGTTTCGAAAGACCAATATTTAGTTTTATAATTGAGCCAGGATATGAAGATGGTGGTTCTGGCAAATATATTGGTCTTGGATATTCATTTGACATTAAAGGAAACTTTATGCCAGAAGACGAATTTCCAGGAGTAACGAAATATACATACTATTTGTTTGGAATTGAGATTGAAACTCAGATAAGAGATTGACCAATTCCAATTTGTAGAACTGAATAGCATATATTCCATAGTAGGAGCAAGGTATTTTTCAACCTTGCTCCTTTTCATTTTTCAATGGGCATTCACAAAAAATGAATAAAAAGGTCAGTTATACACACCAATAATTATCTCGGACAGAGAGTTTTTATTAGAACAGAAGTTTTTTTGTGGTAGAAAATAAAAAGGAAAATTTGCTCCAAAAAAATTCAGAAAATTCTTGCAAAATGATATTTCCCGTGCTATAATAAATTCAAGAAGCAGGTCAGAGTGAATTTTTCGACCAAGCTTTTCAGATAAATTAAGTTTTAATAGACCAGAGAATAGGTGAGAATTGGAACTTAATGAAGAAAGGGGTGAGTCCGCCAGAAGTGTTTCAGCAGGAGTGACAGCACCGATTGAAAAAGGAAATTCAATCGGTGCTGTCTTTTTATTACTTGCGTTTTCGTCTTGCAGACTGTGTGTGAAAATGGCATACTATAAAGTAAGATAAACTGATATAGAAAAAAGCGGAAGCAAATGGCGGGGCACCATCTGGAAAGAAAAGGAGACGAAGGCGATGAAAGAACGAAATATTCTTTTAACGATTGAATATGACGGAACGCATTTTTCAGGCTGGCAGAGGCAGCCTGAAAAGCGTACTGTTCAAGGAGAACTTGAACGGGTGCTATCGCAGCTTTGCCGAGTACCGATAAAAATTTCCGGCACCAGCCGGACGGATGCAGGTGTACATGCGCTTGGTCAGAGAGCTTCATTTTCCGGTTGTTTTGGAATCCCGACGGAACGCCTCGCGGAGGCGGCGAATAATATGCTGGCAGAAAGCAGGCTGATCGGTACTGGAGATGTGAGGATCCGGGAAGCAGTTGAGGTGCCGATGGATTTTCATGCGCGTTTTAGCGCAAAGGGGAAAAAATATCTTTACCGCTTTCACTGTGGCAACAAGCCTGATGTTTTTCTCAGGAACTATCGATGCCAGCTGTCTGAAATGCTTGATATTGCGGCGATGAATGCAGCGGCAGAGCATATTGCGGGCCGGCACGATTTTAGATGTTTTCAGGCTGCCGGAGGGGAAGAAAAGAAGACGACCGTAAGGACGATTTACGGAATCCGGGTTTATGAGGAGAATGCGCTTTTAGCTGCATGCGGGATTAATATGAAAAACAGCGGAGAATGCAGCGCTCTGTGCCGGAAAAGAACGGCTTTGGCGGAGCAGAGAGAGGAGGAATCCCGCGAAATTGTACTGACGGTATGCGGAGACGGCTTTCTTTATAATATGGTGCGCATTATAGCAGGTACGCTGGCAGAAGTCGGACTTGGAAAGCGTGCGCCGGAGGAACTGGCGGAAATAGTGGCCGGCCGTGACCGGAGGCGTGCTGGATATACCGCACCGCCGCAGGGATTATATCTTAAAGAAGTATACTATGATGAAACAGCATTGCAGCAGTCGTTTTGAGAGATGGAAGAACTTGCAAAAGATGTCTGAAATGGCGGACAGCCGCGTTTTAAAAGAGCGTTTCTTAAAATCAGAAATGCTCTTTTAGGATTTTTGCGGAGTATTATTGTAATCCGCAGAAATTTTATACTGCTTGTATTTACTTTAGTTTTCCTCTGTTAAAAAATAACGAAGTGAAAATGGAATACAGTAAAAGAATTTCTATAAATTTATGCGAAAATATGGTATACTGTAACAACAGTATACGGCGGATGTGCGGTAGCAAAAGATAAAATGTTCCGGTGCTGTATGCAAGATTAGACAGAGAATGCCAGACAGGGAACAGATATGAAAAGCTGCAGAGAAACAGGCAGTAAGAATAGAAGAGTTTTTAGGAGAAAGACAAAAAGGGAACGAAAAGGAGCATAAGATGGACAACAGACCAAGCTGGGATGAATATTTTATGGAGATGGCGGTACTGACAGCAAAGCGTTCAACTTGTATGAGAAGAAGCGTAGGAGCTGTCATTGTAAAGGACAGACATATTATTGCGACAGGGTACAATGGAGCTCCGCGCGGAATTGCGCACTGTGCTGAACGCGGAGGCTGCCTGCGCCAGAAGCTGGGGGTGCCGTCTGGGGAAAGACACGAACTTTGCATGGCGCTTCATGCAGAGCAAAATGCAATTATTCAGGCGGCAACGCTGGGGCAGAGTATTGAAGGTGCAACGATTTATGTGACTCATCAGCCATGCGTAATTTGTGCCAAGATGATTATCAATGCAGGAATCCGCAGAATTGTTGTGAAAGAAGGATATCCGGACAAGCTGTCCGTTGATATTTTAGCAGAAGCAGGACTGAAAATAGTAATGTTAGGGGAGCATTAGGAGGAAC
>CALXBT010000005.1 GCA_944386585.1 uncultured Clostridia bacterium
AACTTCCGCCTTTGCCCGTACTCCTTTTAGATCTATGCCTGGATAATTATCCGCCAGTATAAGCGGAGTCAAAACCGGCACCAACTTTGTAACCTGATGACCAAAACGCCTTGCCCATGCATACCCATCTCCGCTTGTCCCATACTGCGGTCCGGCTTTACCGCCGCAGGAAACAATTAATTTTAAAACGATAATTCTGCGGCCGGATGCCGTTATGACAGAAAACCCTTTTTTTTCTGAAGCCCTATCAAATGAAATCACCGGATCTCCAGTTAAAAAAGAAGCTCCCTGCTTCAAAAGCTGCGCCTGCAGTATATCTGCCACCTGCGCTGCCTGCCCTGCATATGGATAGACCCTGCCCTGCTCCTCCTCACGGAGCAAAATTCCGACATGACTTAAAAAATCAGCTGTACTGCGATATTCCGCACAAAATATGTTTGTAATATTACAGCGGCCATTCCCGCTTGCCGCAAGCTTCCTTCCCGGTTTCTCCTTTTTTTCTATCAGAAGCACTTTTGCATCAGGCTTGCATTCAAGCGCGGCAATCCCCGATGCCATACCGGAAGCACCGGCACCGATAATCCCTATATCGTATGTCTGCATATTCTTTTTCCTTATGAATAAGATTACATGAATGTAAAATCAGATAAATACATCATATCATATCCCTTTTTCAATAGCTATTACAAATGCATTACGAAAATTTTAATCTGCAAAATTTCACGGTTTCACGGTTGAAACACTGCGTTAATAATGATAATATATACAAGTTATGATTAAATTGCTTAAATTGATTTTTAAAACGGCTTTTTTGCTGATCATTATCGCTTCTCTCATCTTCGGCTATGCCCGGCTTATTGAGCCGTACAGACTGGAATGCCGGAAGATTTCGCTGTCTGAAAAAGAAACAGCAGCAATCTGCCCCTTTACAATCGTTCTATTTGGTGATACGCATTTTGGATTCGATTACGACTGCTCCCATTTTGAAGAAGTCATCAGCATGATAAACAGTCAGGAGCCTGATCTCATTATTTTTACCGGAGATTTAATCGATGATCTCAACACTTATACCGGTGATATTTCGGAAATTTCTTCAATGCTCACGCGGCTTTCTGCAAACTTCGGAAAATTTGCCGTTTACGGCAATCATGATTATGCGCTGAGCGGTGAAGCTGTCTACAGAAAAATCATGGAAAACGGCGGCTTTACAGTACTGGAAAACGAATCCTTTTTCCTGCCGGAGTTAAATGTCGCCGTGCACGGAATCGATGATTGTCTCATTGGTTTTGGGGATCCTTCCTTTTTACAATATGCTTCTGAAGACTGCTTCAATTTAGTGCTCTGCCATGAACCGGATATCTTCAATGAACTTTCTGATTACAGCATTTCCTTAATGCTTTCCGGCCATACGCACGGCGGGCAGGTTAGGATTCCCTTTTATACAGACTCTTTTCTTCCTACTTACGGAAAAATCTATGTCAGCGGTCTTTATGAAAGTGCCGGCAGTTTTCTCTACGTAACAAAAGGAATTGGTACGACAAAACTTCCTCTCCGCTTTCGGGCTGTACCGGAAGTAACAGTAATTACCGTCGGTCAATAGGCCCGTATTTTTACAAAAACAGCAAATGCGCTTGTTACTTTGGTTCAATTTAGTCCACAACCCTATAGAGCCAAGCATAAAGCGCATTTTTTCTTTTTATTTTTCTACATCTAAAGAAGCATATCTGTTTTCTTTCTTTTTACAAATTTCACATCTTATGCCTTATTTTCTTCTGTATTATTTTCATTTCCTTCAGTCTCCAAATTGTCTTCCGGCAAGTCTTTCCTTGTTTCATTCACCTCTTTTTCTTCCTGCTGCGCTGCAAGAATCTGCGCAAACAATTCAAGGACTTTTTCCTCTTTTGCGTTAGTATCTTCGTCCTGTGCTTTTTCACGCTGTATTTTTACAGCCCTCTTTCCCTCTTCCTGCCTTTTTTTCCTCTTTAGCGGCAGTACCTGCAAATTTTCCGCCATCAGTCTCTCTTTTTTCTTGTGCGGCATCTCAATTCCCGTCGCGATAGTATTAACACTCTTAATCAGAAAACAAATTGAAATCAACAGCACATTTGGCACTCCCAAAAGCAGTACATTACAAAAACTGTAAACGCCAACAATCATGCTGATAGTACCAACTATCAACATGTAAAGCGCATCGATATCTCCGCCCTTTTTAATATTGCTGTTAAGTGCCGTTGCTGCTCTGATTGAGCCGGAAAAAAGTACCCACATTCCAAAGAAAACAGGAACTGCAGATTCCGTATTCAGGCAATTTGCCAGTACCAGAATTCCCAAAAGAAAATCAGAAGCACCTTCTGAAAGAATATAGGAAGCATGTCCCATTTTACGGTGAACAGCAAAATATCCGCATATTTCACACACGCCGTGTAACAGCATCATCATCCCAATTACAAACGCTACCGATGCAAATACCGCACCCTGATTGGCAAAGCACCATACCGCAACGATAGCAGATAAAACACCTGTTGCTATTGTAAGTAGTCTCAAATCAAACACCTCCGCATTTCCATTTATTTTACCATACTCAGTGTTTTTTTGAAAGTGATTTTACGGTGAAAATGATTTCTGTGTAGCAATCAAAATATTTTTATTGTATAATTTTTTTATGGATAGAGTTATTTTACATTGCGATATGAATAGCTTTTTTGCTTCTGTAGAACTGCTGTCACATCCTGAACTGAAAGAAGTTCCTGTGGCGGTTTCCGGCAATCCTGATAATCGGCACGGTATCATCCTTGCCAAAAATGAGCCTGCCAAAAAAGCCGGTGTAGTTACAGCCGAAACTGTCTGGCAGGCGCTGAAAAAATGCCCGAATCTGCAGTTTCTGCGTCCGCATCACGCGAAATACCGTGAATACAGCAGACAAATCAATGCAATTTATTATCGCTTTACTGATATGGTTGAACCTTTCAGCATTGATGAATCATGGCTCGATGTGACCGCCAGTCAAAAACTTTTTGGAAATGGAGGACAAATCGCCGACCAAATTCGTGAAACAGTTAAAAAAGAACTTGGGCTTACTCTTTCTGTCGGCGTTTCTTTCAATAAAATTTTCGCTAAAATGGGCTCAGAATATAAAAAGCCTGATGCAACAACAATAATTACACGCGAAAACTACAAAGATCTTTTATGGCCGCTTCCGATCCGTGAAATGATTTTTATCGGCAGTGCGACAGCCGAAAAACTGCATGCTTTCGGTATCAAAACTATCGGCGATCTTGCTCTTTCCGATAAAAACTGGCTTGAAAATACTTTTGGCAAAAACGGACTTGCAATGTATGAATCAGCAAACGGACTTGAAAACAGCCCGGTTGCTCTGGCTACAGAGAAACAAAAAATCAAATCTGTCGGAAACGGAATCACATTTAAACGCAATCTCATCGGTGAAGATGATATTCGTACTGCTGTAATCTCTCTTGCAGATACTGTAGCCAGCCGGCTGCGCAAGTATCAGCTTAAAGCAGGCGGTGTAAAAGTCGATATTAAAGACCCTTATTTTAAAACTATTTCACGGCAGAAGCAGCTTGATACCAGAACTAATCTTGCAGAAGAAATCGCTTCTTCTGTACTCGAATTGCTGAAGCGGTCTTGGGATCTAAACAGTGCCATCCGTCTCCTTACCGTAACTGCAATTAATTTATCGGAAGAAGATGAAGCAGAACAGCTCTCAATTTTTCAAAGTGACGAAAACAGCCGGCGCAGCAGAGAAAAGCTGGGCATCACAATGGATAACATCCGTCAGAAATTCGGAGAAAAAGCGATTCTCTTTGGAAGCGTTATCAATAACGATATTGGAATTGAGCTTGATGAAACGAAAGAAGAATAAATTTCACGAAAAAATCCTGCGAAATAAGAGCTTGTCTATATCCTGCAGGATTTTTTTTAGTTTTTGTAAATAACAGCATATTAAATCGAAAGTACATCCGCTAACCGAAGAATATTTCTATCGTAACACTTCGGTATATCAATTGCTTCTTCCAGTGCACAGGCAACAATTTCATCGCCGGAAATTCCAATTGCCTTTGAATCACTATCATTTTTTAAAAGCTCCACTGCTTTATATCCCATGCGTGAAGCTAAAACACGGTCTCTTGCCGTAGGCGATCCGCCCCGCTGAATATAACCAAGTACCACTATTTTTGTTTCAAGGCCGGTATGCTCTTCAATATAATCCGCAAGTTCCTGCGAGGTTATCTCAACTCCTTCCGCTTTTACAATAATGCTGTGAAGCTTTCCCCTGTTTCTCCCCTGTAAAATCTTGCGGCACAGAGCCTTAAGATCACTTTTTTCTTCCGGAACCAAAATAAATTCCGCTCCACCGGCAAGACCGCTATATAGTGCAATATCGCCGCAATGCCTCCCCATTACTTCAATAACTGTTGTCCGTTCATGCGATGATGAAGTATCGCGGATGTTACTGATGGCTGAAAGCACTGTATTAACCGCCGTATCAAAGCCAATCGTAAAATCAGTATAGGCAAGATCATTGTCAATCGTTCCCGGCAGTCCCATGACACTGATTCCGCGTTTTGCAAGTTCAAAGCCCCCGCGGAAAGAACCGTCTCCACCGATGATCACAAGTCCTTCAATCTGAAAGGTCTCCAGCATCTCGCAGGCTTTCCTGATTCCTTCAGGCGTCATATAACGCTTGGATCTTGCTGTCCGAAGCACCGTGCCTCCTCTGTGAAGAATATCTGATACCGACGCTACATTCAGTTCCTCAATTTCTCCGTCAATCAATCCTTCGTAGCCCCGTTTAATGCCATATACTTTCATGTCATAATATACAGCACTTCTGACTACTGCTCTGATTGCTGCATTCATTCCCGGCGAATCACCGCCGCTTGTCAAAATCCCAATCGTTTTCATATACCGTTTATCCCGCTTTCCTTAAAATTTTACATTTTCTTCGCCTAACACCTGCTGCACTTTTTGTCTGAATTCTTCACTTCCATCGACCCATAAATCTCTTTCTGCACGCAAGCCCTGATTTTTTCCGTCAAGGTAAAGAACTACCGGAATATTTCCTCGATGTTCTCCCATAAGATAACGGATATAAGATAATGTCTCCTGCGGACGATCTCCTGTGATTCTAAGCTTTATCACCTGCTGCCTCCACGCCTCAGTATTCCCTCCGTCCGTTTGCTGTATATACGAGGCAGCTGTTTTTTCTCTATCATTCTTCCTGCTTACCGCATCGTTATCATTTTCTGTATCTCTACTCAGCGTTCCTGAATTTATCTCATTGATATTTATCACGCTGTCAGCCAAAAGTTTCGGTGTTTCTTCTTCTCTAAAATTCAGAGTTCCTTTAATGACAACAATCTGATCCTCATTAATAAGATTACGGCAACGCTCATAAATATTCGGAAATATGATTACTTCGATATTTCCCCATAAATCCTCCATATCGACAAACGCCATCATTTTATTGGATTTTGTAATCAGTGTTTTTTTATTGTTAATGATACCGGCAATCGTAACACTCATCCCGTCACGAATCTGGCTGCCGACACTGCTTGTACCGTCCGCCGCCTCCGCAATCTCATCACAAGTTACTGTTGAAATTTTTTTGATAAGCTCTGTATATTCATTCAACGGATTGCTTGTCAAATAGACACCGAGCATCTCCTTTTCCATTGCTGTCAGCTGTTCCTGCGGGAAATCTTCTATATCAGGCAGCGTTCCGCCGATCGAAGCTTCTTCCATCGCGCTTTCTGCTTCCGCCATCTGAAATAGGGAAAGCTGCCCTTCCAGATTCTTTTTTGAGCTGCTTTGCGCTGATTCCAGAAGGGATTCATACACTGCCATATGCTGCGCCCGATTTCCGTTTAAATCATCCAGTGCCCCTGCTTTAATCAGGCTTTCCAGCGACTTTTTATTAATCTCGTGTGTATCAATCTGTTCAATAAACTGAAAGATATCTTTTGGCAGTCCCTTTTCCTGCCGCATTTCCACAATCGCTTGTGCGACACCTTCTCCTACATTTTTAACACCCAGAAGCCCAAAACGAATATTTCCATTTTCTACGGTAAATTTGCCGCCGGAAGAAAGCACGCTCGGCGGCAGGACGCGAATTCCCATTTCATTGCAGTTTCTGATATATTTAGCAATCTGGCTCGTATCTCCCATGACGGAAGTCATAACAGCAGCCATAAATTCCGTCGGATAATAAGCTTTCAAATAACCTGTCTGATACGCCAGCACCGCATATGCTACTGCATGCGATTTATTAAACGCATATTCAGCAAAGGTTACCATGCTGTTAAAGATTTCTTCTGCCGCTTCCTTTGGCACACCGTTTCGAATGCAACCGGGCACCTCAATATTTCCGTCCTCATCTGTTTTTCCAAAGATGAAATATTCTTTCTCCTTTATCATAACATCGGCCTTTTTTTTGCTCATAGCACGGCGTACAAGGTCGCTTCTTCCATAAGAATAGCCGCCGAGATCACGCACAATCTGCATAACCTGTTCTTGATAAATCAGACATCCGTAGGTTACAGAAAGAATTGGTTCAAGACTTTTATGAACGTATCTGATTCCGGCCGGATTCTTCTTATTTTCAATGTAAGTCGGAATAGACGCCATTGGACCGGGACGATAAAGTGCAATACCTGCTACCACATCCTCAAAACAATTCGGTTTCAAATTTTTGAGAAACTGCGTCATGCCAGCGCTTTCCAGCTGGAAAATGCCTTTCGTATTTCCTGAAGAAATTTCCTCGTAGACTTTCGGATCGTCATAATCCATATCAGAAAAATTGATCTTTACGCCATGATTTTTTTCAATCATTAAAAGAGCATCCCGAATCAGCGTAAGGGTCCTCAGCCCCAAAAAATCCATTTTCAGAAGACCAAGTTCTTCAATCGTTGTCATCGGAAACTGCGTAGAAATACCTTTGTCCGAATAATAAAGCGGCACATATTCATCAATGCTCTTTTTAGAAATTACAACACCTGCTGCATGGGTTGAAGCATGGCGCGGCATTCCCTCCAGTGCGCGCGACATATCAATCACCTTGCGCACATTCA
>CALXBT010000006.1 GCA_944386585.1 uncultured Clostridia bacterium
GCACCGTTGTTATAGCCTATGGTCAGAAGCTGGGCTGTTCCGATCGCCGTTGCTGCGGCCAGACCGTTTCCAACCATGAAGCTTGCAAATACACATCCAAAGAGGGACGGCAATAAATATCCCAGTGCATCCGTAAAGGACTGCGGCAATGCAGAAAGTACTGCCTCACCGGCGATAACGCCTGCTGCAAGGATGAAAAGATTCACATATACCGACATTGAAATCCCAACAGTCGACATCAATACACCCTTTTCAGATCCGGCTTCTACCTCCGCCGCTTTCTGTGCCGCTACCGCCGCCGGAATACGCATATTGGCAATATTTCCGGAAAGAAAACAGAGAAGCGTGCCTGGAATTCCCAAAATCGGGAAATAGGAAATCGGATTGGAAATCCACCAAGGAAGATTAATCAAAAGCCACGGAATAAGCGCCTTTATAAGATGAGACCACTGCGGCTGCACTCCGTATACAAACCAAAGTATCAGAAACGGTACAAAGAAAAGGAGCAGTGAAATGATCATAATGAATCGCCCCATTCTTGTAATCTGCGGCAGGAATTTTTCTCTATATTCGTTCATATTAGCACCTCCTCTTTTACGCTACAATAACGCCGGCAATCATACCGATAAACATTGCAATGAGAAATCCCCATGCAATCAGCCATTTAATTTTGAATTTCTGCTGAATCCACTGCAGAATCAGCATGGCAACAAAACCAACCAGCATCGCAATCGTTGAAGCGTCCTTTGAAAGAAGATACGGAACATCAATATACGCATAGCAGCCGAGAATCGCTGCCGAAGCCAGCATATTCATCAGTTTGGAATTTCCGCCGCTCTTGCCGCCGAGCTTGTTGAGCATTTTTTCAAACGAGGTACAGAAAATAACAGGTACACCTATGTATCCGATACAAGCTGCAGCCATTAGAAATACGGCAATCTGGAAAATCTCCGGCGTGATAACCTCCGCCGTCGCCGTCAAACCATAAGCATCCGTTGCAAATCCGACAGCCATCAGCTCCTGCGTAATATCTCCGATTACGGAAAGACGCATCCATGCGGTAGGCGCTCCTACCATAACAAGAAGGGAAATCATCCCGATCATGATTACAATCGACGGTCCGATAGAAGCGATTGATGAGGTTTTCATTGCATCTTTAATCTGAGTATTGGTTACTCCAAGTGTTTTTGCCACTTTCACACCTTTAATCAAGTAATAAGTAGCCAGGAACAGGACGAGCAGTATTGCTACAATCGTCACGATCCAAAGCAATGGGCTGTACGCCAGTTGTCTTACTTCTTGCGACATAAATCATTTCCTCCTAAAATAAATAAAAAAATAATTGCGGTTAGCAGAAGAAAAAGGAAACGACGGTTTAGCACGATCATCGTCAACCCCTGTTTGTTTCTTTTGCTTTGTTACAGAATAGCATTTTATATAAAGTATTTCAAGCGCTTATATAAAATTTTATAGAATTTTTTATATTTTTATATTTTTCTGTTTTATATTTTTGTTTTGTATAAAAAATATGCACTAAAATATCCTATTCTGATATTTTAGTGCATATACTCTTACTTTATATTTTTTTAATGTATAAATATTTATAATTATGTATTTTTATGCTTTTGAATTTTCCTTTATTCTCAAAGAACCTGAAGGAACGAATCGACATCCTCCTGCGTCGTTGCCCATGAGCATACCAGACGAATCGGCACCAGTCCGTTATCCAGCGGCAAATACGGATAAAAGAAATATTTCTTTTCCAGCTCTCTAACCTTTTCCGGTGTAAACAGCGGAAAAATCTGATTACTCGGCGATTCCACCATGAAAGAATAACCCTTTTCCCTGATTCCTTCACGTAGTTTTCCGGCATAGGCGTTTGTTTCCGCTGCTAAATCAAAATAAAGATTGTCACGGAACATCTCCTCAAACTGAATTCCTATCAATCTTCCTTTCGCAAACATGCCGCCCCGCTGTTTTATCATAAACCGAAAATCTTCTTTCAGCGCAGGATTTACAATTACCAGCGCCTCTCCCATCAAAAATCCGTTTTTTGTGCCGCCGATATAAAAAGCGTCCAGCAGCCCTGTAAGATCCGTAAATGCAATATCATTGCCCTCTGCCGTCAGTGCAGAACCAAGCCGCGCGCCGTCCATATACATATAAATGTTATTGGCGCGGCAGACATCGCGCAGCGCCGTCAGCTCTGATTTTGTATAAATCGTACCAATTTCCGTCGTATTCGATAGATAAAGCAGCTTCGGCTGCACCATATGCTCGTCTTCATGTTCCTCAACAATCCGCTCTATCTGCTCTGGCCTGATTTTTCCGTCTTTTCCGGGTACATGAATAACTTTATGACCCGTCGCTTCAATCGCACCGGTTTCGTGCACGCAGATATGTCCCGTATCCACAGAAACTGCAGCCTGATACGGTCTTAGCCATGCGGAAATTGCTGTTAAATTCGTGATTGTACCGCCCACCATAAAATGAATATCGACAGAAGAATCTCCCAGTTTTTCCCGGATCAGCGCCGCCGCATGCTCACAGTGAGCATCCATGAAATAACCGTCAGTATGCTCATAATTTGTCCTTGCAAGTGCCTCTATAATCCGCGGATGAGCGCCGGCACTGTAATCACTTCTAAAAAATATCATTCTTCGTTTCCTTCTCTCTTTCGTTTTCGTTGTTTTTTTGCATTTCCGCCTCTGTTTTTTCTGCCGCAGCCGTACTGTAACGGCTATAATCTTTATATTTCTCCCGTCCCGGCACTTCGTAGCGTTTAAAAATCTTTTCCACTTTTTTATTTTCCGCAAGCTCCGCTTCATACAGCTTTCTGTCGGCATCATTCAAAATGTCTATTCGCTTTATATGCGGTGCAATCGGCTTGGGTAAAAATGCATAAAAAAGAAGCGGGTTCAAAAAAAACAGGTCTGCTATCAGCCAAACGCCCATCAGCAGCAGCGCCCCTTTCTGCCCCCAATTTTGCATACCAAGCCCTGCAAATACGGCAAGTCCTATTAACAGCAAAAAAAACGGAATAGACGCCTTTTCCAACCGGTCAATTGCCCGCTGAAGAGTTCTGTCATACCATACCTCCCGCAGGCTCGGCACGATCCGCTTGCTGCCGCGAAACTGTGTCAGCGCAATTTTATACGCAAGCCTTAAATCAGAGTTGAAAAAAGCAGTAGCAGTGTGCTGTGCGCTCTCCGGTGCCGTCTCTACTGTTTCCTCATTAAAATAAAAATAGGAAACAAAAAGCTTTCCTTCTCCCA
>CALXBT010000007.1 GCA_944386585.1 uncultured Clostridia bacterium
GGTTTTTCAGAGAAATTGCCTTCCCCACGTCGATAACCTGCCCCAGCTTGTCTCTGTGAATATAAACTCCCGGTGTGTCCGGGAGTTTTTTAAGATTCTCTTCAATATCAAACATTTAAAAATACCATTCCCGCCTTGCAGTGTCACTCTGGCGTTCCGCCCGTGCTTTTGCAATTTCAAGCGCCTTTTGTGCGCGCCGCATCCGGCGCCGTCTAATTTGCCGTCTCTTTAGAACAATATAAGTAATCAGCAGTATAAGCAGAAGCGATGTAACAATTCCGACTGTAATATAAATCGTATATGCGGTTTTATTTTCAATACCAAAAACGGACAGAAAAGTACCTTCTCCAACCTCCTCCTGTGCAAGCACCGGCACTGCCGCCACAAGATTGGAGCCCTCATAAACTTCAAGCTGCCCAATCTGCTGATCTTTTTTAATCGGCGCTTTAATCTCTTCAATAAGCTTCAGCTCTGTACTCAGCACATCTTTTGTAGCTTCAATCGGAAGCGTCACATAGGCGCTTTCCGCCAGTGCCAAGCCTACTTTTGTAACAGCTCCCCGTTTTACTTCCGCAATTCCCATATCCTCAGCAGCATCCACTGCCTTTACAGTATGATAAGCAGAAAAGCCATAGTCAAACAGTGCAATACAATCTCCAAAGCGGCCGGCATCTGTGGATTTCATGACGACAGCAATCAAAAAGGTACCGTCTTTTTCTGCTCCTGCTACAAGGCAACCGCCAGCACTCGGCGTATAACCGGTCTTGATTCCCACTGTTCCTTCATATTTAGCCGGAATATTAACACCGTTAACCGGCACTTTTGTTTTTTCATCATAAAGCAACCGGTTTGTATTGTACATATGCCGCTCGTCCTGCTTGTTGGTAGCCGGAATATAATGATAATAAGTACTAACAAGCTCGCGGAACATTTCATTCTCCATACATCCCTTTGCAATCATTGCAAGATCATGTACCGTTGACACATGACCTTCAAGGTGCAGCCCATTCGGATTGATAAAATTTGTTCCGGTCGCACCAAGCTCTTTTGCCCTTTCATTCATCATCACCGCAAACGCTTCCACGCTGCCTGCAATCTCTTTTGCCAGCGCAACTGCCGCATCGTTTGCAGACTCCAACATCAGCGCGTACAATACATGCTCCACCGTAATCTGTTCTCCCTCTAAAAGATAGATACGGCTTCCTTCCGTAAACGGCGTTTCATTGTCAATTGTAAGCACCTGAGCAAGATCCAGATTTTCCAGTGCCAAAAGACAGGTAATCATTTTCGTCGTACTGGCCGGTTCCAGCTGCGCATTTTCATTTTTTGTATACAGCACCTGTCCTGTCGTTCCATCAATCAAAATTCCAGCTTCCGCTATAATTTCAGGTGCTGTTACCGCCGCCTGCGCTGTATCTTTAAACAGGGCGGAAGCAAAACCTGTGATTCCTATCATTATTGCAATTATTGCCGAGAGTCGTTTCATCATCATCAGTCCCTAAATTCTTTGTCTGTCGTTTCTTTTTAATATCTTTTGCTGTTCTTGCTATCAGTTTCTGGTTTTCGTATTCTTATTTTTTAGCTTTTTTGGTTTCACAATGATTCTGCACATAAATTCACCATACCTTGTGTACAGATTGTGAGTCAGTTTCGCCTAAAGCATCTTTATTTATCAGCAAAGAAAAAATCTGCCATTGCAAAACCGCCGTTAAAATAGAGTCCCGTCTCGCCCGATTTTTCATGGAATTGCTTCATGTTATCCGGTTCTGTCTCCATCCTGCTGTCATAAAGCACAAACGGCACTGGTTCTGAAGTATGCGTCCTAAATACAAGCGGTGTTCTGTGGTCCGGTACAATAAGAATTCTAAAATCATCTCCCGATGCCGCTAGATATTCATATACCGGCAAAAAAAGTCTTTGGTCGATATACTCCAGGCTCTTTATTTTTCCTTCCAGATCGCCCTGATGTGAGCATTCATCCGGCGCTTCTACATGCATGTAAACGAACTGCTTACCTTTTTTAAACTCTTCAATCGCCGCTTGTGCTTTTCCTTCGTAATTTGTATGAAGATTACCTGTTGCTCCCGGCACATCAATTGAGTCAAGTCCGGCGCAGATTGCAATTCCTTTGATCAAATCAACCGCTGAAATCACTGAGCCGTCAATATGATATTTATTCCTGAAAGACGACAGATTCGGCTTCTTTCCCTGTCCCCAGATCCACAGCGTATTCGCCGGATTAAGTCCCTTTTCGCGTCTTGCAATATTTACCGGATGGTCCTTTAAAATATCATAACTTTTCCGCATCATTTCCACAATGAACTCACTACCTTCTCCTTCCGGCAGATTCGGCCCCACTTTCTGGTCCAGCACATCATGCGGCGGCGTCAGCTTATATTCCGTACTTCCATTGTGTACAATCATGCAGTGCCGATAACTGACACCCGTATAAAACCGAATCTTTTCGTCGGCAAAGGCTTCGTTCACTGCCTCGATAAGCTGTGCGGCTTCTTCTGTTGTAATATCACCTGCACTGTGATCTTTAATAATCAAATCCTCATAAGCGCCCTCGCCTGTCAGCGTGATGAGGTTCGTTCTAAACGCCACATCCGTATCTGACATATCGATACCGATGCTGACCGCCTCAAGAGGCGAACGGCCCGTCAAATAAATACTTGGATCATACCCCATTACCGAAAGATTGGCAGCATCGCTTCCCGGCGCTACGCCCTCCGGAATTGTCTGTACCATGCCCACACGACCTTTTGCTGCCAGCGCATTGATATTCGCAATGTCTGCTGCCTCAAGAGGTGATTTGCCGGAAAGCGCTTCAATTGGATAATCCCCAGCTCCATCAGGTACAAGTATAAAGTATTTCATAATGTATCCCTTTCTTCTTTTTTATTTTCTTTGTTTTTAACACTTTCAGCTCCGCTTTTTCGCTGCTTCTTCTATCTTTTCCGCATTTTTCTTCGTCTGAAAAAGTCAGAATATTTTGCCGCAGGCCGAGAAAAGGGCTTTCCATTATTATATCATGGAAAGCCCCTTTTTTGTGTGAAAATTATGTGTGCCAAAATATTTTTAGCCTTTAAAATTTTGTGCTTCAAATGCCTTCATAAATTCAATGAGCTTCTCCACGCCTTCCACTGGCATCGCATTGTAAATAGATGCTCTCATACCTCCGATTGAACGATGACCGCCTAGATTGATAAGCCCAGCCTCTTTAGCTTCTGCAACAAATTTCTTGTCAAGCTCCGCTTCTCCGGTAACAAATACAACATTCATCAGGGAACGGTCGTCCTTATTCTCCACCGGACAGTGGTACAATTTGCTTGCATCAATATAATCGTACAGCATTTTCGCTTTTTCAACATCCTTTGCGTTCATCGCGGCAATGCCGCCTTCTTTTTTGATTTTTTTGAACACCTCTCCCGCAATATAAATAGCGAAGCACGGCGGTGTATTATACATGGAGCCGTTATCCGCATGAATCTTGTAATCGAGATAAGTTGGCACTGTTTCCGCCGCTTGTCCGAGCAAGTCCTCTCTGATAATTACAATCGTTACACCAGCCGGCGCCACATTTTTCTGCGCACCTGCATAAATCAGTCCATATCTGCTGACATCGACAGGCTCAGAAAGAATACAGGAAGACATATCAGCTACAAGCGGAATTCCGCCCGTATCCGGAATTGCTTCTTCACAGTAGTGCGTACCGTAAATCGTATTATTGGTCGTAATATAAACATAATCAGCATCCGGCCTGATATCCCCTTTTTGAATACGCGGAATATAAGAAAATTTACTTTCCTCCGAGCTTGCAACAATCTTTACGTCTCCGAACTTTTTTGCTTCAGCGGCGGCCTTTTTAGCCCATGTACCGGTAACGATATAATCCGCTTTTCCTGACTTTGTCATCAGATTGAGCGGTACCATTGCAAACTGCAGCGTTCCTCCGCCCTGCAAAAACAGCACCTTGTAATTCTTCGGAATATTCATAATCTCACGCAGATTGGCCTCAGCATCCTGAATGATTTTCTCAAATTCTTCGGAGCGGTGTGACATCTCCATCACCGACTGCCCGCAGCCGTTATAATCCAAAAGATTCCTTGCTGCGTCTTCAATGACTTCAATCGGGAGCATGGAAGGGCCAGCCGAAAAGTTATACACTCTGTTTGTCATAATTACACCTCCAAAAAATATGAAAATTTGTAAACAAAATAATATGTAATTATATCACTTTACCTTACTTTAGTAAAGTGATATAATATTATTCATTGATAAAATATCTATCACAGTTAAAGGCAGGAGCATAATCATGTACAAAATTGCAACATTAAACAAAATTTCACCAAAAGGTCTCAAAAAATTAGGAGACAAATATGCGCTGACAGACGATATCAATTCCGCCGACGGGATTCTTGTGCGCAGTCAGGATATGCTGGAAATGGAATTTTCACCGCAGCTTCTTGCAATTGCCAGAGCCGGTGCCGGTGTAAACAATATTCCGCTTGACCGCTGTGCTGAAAAAGGCATCGTTGTTTTTAACGCTCCCGGCGCAAATGCCAACGCCGTAAAGGAGCTCGTTCTTACTGCAATGCTGGCAGAAGCAAGAAATCTTTATGACGGTATGCACTGGGTACATAAGCTCGCAACTAAAGGAGACCCGGGCGAGATTGGTCTTGTAAAAGCCGTTGAAAAAGGAAAAGGTCAATTTGCCGGCCGCGAAATCGCCGGCAAGAAAATCTGTGTAATCGGTCTTGGTGCCATCGGCGTGCTGGTTGCAAATGCCTGCGAAGCGCTTGGCATGGAGGTAGTGGGATATGCGCCGTTTATGACAGTACGCGCAGCTCACGATATGTCAAACACCGTCCCGTTTACTACTGATCTTGATTCCGTCATCGGAGACTGCGACTATGTTACAGTCCATGTACCGGCTTCCCCGCAGACAAACGGCATGATCAATGCCGATATCATTCAGTCCATGAAAAACGGAGCAATTCTTCTCAACTTTTCGCGCGACAAACTTGTAGATGAAGACGCTGTCCTCAAAGCACTCGATGAAGGAAAACTGAAAAAATACATCACTGATTTTCCGAATGATAAAATCGTCGGTCATGAAAATATCATTTATATTCCGCATCTTGGTGCATCAACAGGGGAAGCAGAGGATAACTGCGCAATCCTCGCAGTAGAAGAAATCAAAAACTACATCGAAAACGGAAATATCGAAAACTCCGTCAATTTTCCAGCTTGTTCGCTCGGCAAATTCATATCAGGCAACGGAAAATCGCGCATCTGTATCCTCAATAAAAATGTGCCGGGTATTTTGGGAGAGATTACCGGTATGCTGGCAGCAATGAATATCAATATTGCTAACATGGTAAACCAGAGCAAGGATAATTACGCTTACACTATGGTAGACACAGATGCACTTGTAGATGAAGCATCCATCATCAAACAGCTTGCAGCGGACGACGGCATTATCCGCGTACGCGTCATTCAATAAAAGGACAGAAACACTGCTGTAAATTTTTATAAAACAACCAAACTGCCCTGCAAACAATTTCCATCGTTTGCAGGGCAGTTTTTCATCAGCATCTTTTCATTCTCTTTGTCAAATACGCAGCATCTGCTATTCAAAAACCTGCATTGATTTCTGAAACAGCATACAGCACTGCCTTTCCGCTCAGCTTAACGCGTCCGCCTTCCAGCCGGCAGTACAGCGTACCGCCACGCTCCGAAGCCTGATATGCGATAAGACTCCTTTTACCAAGCTTTTTCACCCAGTACGGAATAATATGACAGTGTCCGGAACCGCAGACAGGATCCTCCGGAATAGAAAGTTTCGGTGCAAAACTCCTTGATACACAGTCAGTCTTTTCTGTCTCCGTTTGTGCTGCTTTCTGCAGCACAGTCGATGCAGAAGGAGCCGTTGCATGAAGCAGTAATCCAGGCAGTGTTTTTACCTTTTCCATATCAGGAGTCAGCTGCCGCACCGTTTCTTCACTTTCAAACACACAAAGTAAATCACGCCCCAGATAAGCCTCAGATGGAGATGCGCCAAGCGCGGCTTTCATTTCCTCCGTTACTACCGTAGGCATCAGTGTATATGCCGGAAAGTCCATCTCGTACAGCTCACCGCGCCGCATTACAGCAAGTTCTCCGCTCATCGTCTCGAAAACCAGTCTTGTTTTATTTTTTTCGATAAAATTCATAATAACATAGGCCGACGCCAGCGTTGCATGCCCGCAGAGGTCAATTTCTCCTCCCGGTGTAAACCACCTCAGCCGGTAGCCAGTTTCCTCTTTTACGGAAAATGCTGTTTCAGACAAACGGTTTTCTACCGCAATTTTTTGCATTAAAATATCAGACGGCCACCGCTCCATTATGCAGACAGCCGCAGGATTCCCGCAAAAAACTTTGTCTGTAAACGCGTCTACTATATATTGTCTCATTTTCTCACCGCCTCTTTCGTGCCTCCACAGTACTTATTTTTTATGATATCTTTGTCAGATCAATCCCATTCTTTTCAATAATATCTGCAAACTGACTAAGTGCTCCCGGAATATCAATTTTCTGAGGACAGTGCGCAGCACAAGCGCCGCAGCCAATGCAGTTTTTCGGCTCTTTTGCTGTTGTCAGCTCCGCAATCTTCCACAGCGCCTTATCGATATTCCACTCGTTCAACCCTTTAATCAAAAGTGGGATATCAAGCTCCATCGGGCAGTGAGGCACACAGTAACGGCATGCTGAACAAGGCACGCCTAAATCCTTATGATAAATATCACACGCCTGTATCAGCGTTTTCTTTTCTTCCTCTGTCAGAGGGTCCGGATGGTCAAAGGTCGCAGCATTGTCTTCAATCTGCTCCATCGCCGACATTCCGCTCATAACAACCTGCACATTAGGCAGGCCCTGAAGAAACCGCATTCCCCATGAGGCAACAGAACGCTCCGGCGCGGCTGCTCTTAAAAATGCTGCCGCTTCTTCATTCAGTTCCGCTAGCCTGCCGCCTTTTAGCGGCTCCATAACCCAAATTGGAATATGATGTTCTGTAAGAATTTCATACTGGCCCTTAGCATCCAGCATCTTCCAATCTAAATAGTTCAGCTGAATAATTGCCATATCAAAACCGTCATACCATTCTAAAAATCTTTTGAGCGTCGCCGGAGCCGCATGAGAAGAAAAGCCGATATATTTTATACGACCTTCAGCCTTCTTCTGCAACAGAAAGTCTAAAAGCTCCTAATTCATGTATAAATCAATAAACGATTCATCCATACCGTGAAATAAATAAAAATCAAAATAATCCGTACGACAACGCTGGAGCTGCTGCTCAAAGGCCTGCTCAATCGGAACGCCTGCCGGCGCATAAAATTTGGTAGACAAATAATAACTGTTTCGCGGATATTTTGATAAAGCTTCTCCAAGCAGCCTCTCCGAATCTCCATTCTGATAAATATACGCCGTGTCAAAAAAATTGATTCCCTTTTGATACGCCGCATCAACAAGCGGCAGACTCTTTTCTCTGTCAATTTTATTCGGCTCATCCTTATCCATTGCAAATCTCAGCGCGCCAAAGCCCA
>CALXBT010000008.1 GCA_944386585.1 uncultured Clostridia bacterium
ACGGCCGTCAGCCGCATTTTTCATAGCTTTTTTTAGCGCTGTATTTTGAAAAAAACTGCCGTTTTCAATTTCTTTTGTGATTTTAGTTAGCTCCTGATAAACGATACGGCCGGCACCGATATTGAGATGGCCGACCTCTGGATTTCCCATCTGACCGTATGGGAGGCCTACATCAAGGCCGCTTGCTTGGAGCTTTGTATGCGGATAAATAGAAAAAAGACGGTCGAGATTCGGCGTTTTTGCCTGTGCAATTGCGTTTCCCTCTGTTTTTGGAGAGATGCCGAAGCCGTCAAGAATCATCAGCATCGTGGGTCTTGGAAATGAGTTCATAAGTTATGCTCCTCTTTTATGTAAAGAATTTTAAGAGAACGTTATTATCAATTTTCTCATGCAAAATTATACCATAAAATACACTGAATATGTTATACTATATTCAGGATTTCATACTGACAGAAAAAGAGTAAAGAAAAACGACTATGGGGAAAAAATCATTTTTAAAAGGAGCGGCAATTCTTGGTATAGCCGGATTGCTTACACAGGTACTGGGTGCGGTGTTTAGAATTCCGCTGGCAAATATTATCGGAACAGACGGTATGGCATATTATAGTGCTGCTTATACGATTTATATTTTTTTGCTTGTATTTTCTACGAACGGAGCGCCGGCTGCAATTTCTAAAATGACTTCAGAGAGGATTGTACTTGGAAAATATCGGGAAGCGCATAGAGTATTTCAATTTTCATTTTTATTTATGACGGCATTCGGGCTTGCCGCTTTTGCCGTCGTATTTTTCGGAGCCGGACTGATTTCAGATGCAATGCATAATCCCGGCGCATACTATGCACTGTTAGCGATTGCTCCTGCGCTTCTTTTAGTACCGGTAATGTCTGTTTACCGCGGATATTTTCAAGGAATGCAAGAAATGCTTCCTACAGCTGTGTCACAGATTTCGGAGCAGGGAATTCGTGTTGTATCGGGGCTTTTGCTGGCGGTAATGCTTTTGCCGCGCGGATTAGAATTTGCGGCGGCCGGTGCAGCCAGCGGCGGTAGTATCGGACCTGTAATTGGGGTTATTGCACTGATGCTTATCTATTTCCGTTTTCGGAAAAGGATTTTACAGAATTTATCGGAGGACACGCACATAGAGAGGGAATCTGCCGGAAGCATTTTAAAGACGCTGGCGATGATTGCAATCCCAATTACAATCGGTGTGTCAATTCAGCCAATTATGAATCTCGGTGATACGCTATTGGTGATGGGACGGCTGCAGAGTGCAGCGGGTTATAGTGCTGAAGAAGCCGAAAATCTTTTCGGTGCGCTGACAGGATTTGCAGTGCCGGTAACAAATGTACCGATGGCGCTTGCGCTGTCAATGGCGCTTGCGATTGTACCGACAATTGCGGCAGCAAAAAGCATCGGAGATAGAGAAGGGCTGGAAAGCAATATTCGGCTGGGATTTCGTACAGCAATGATTATTGGCATACCTTGCAGTTTTGGACTTATGTGCTTAGCAGAGCCTGTGATGCGGCTTTTGTTTCCACTGCAGATTGAAGGGGCTGTTACTTCATCCCGCTGTCTTTTTCTTTTATCGATAGGTATTGTATTTCTTTGCGTGGCGCAGACTATGGCAGGGATCCTTCAGGGAATCGGTAAAGTTTCTCTTGCTGTGTGGGGAATTGCTGCCGGTTTTGCAGTGAAATGCGCTGCAACTTATGTGCTTTCTGGAATTTCAGCACTGAATGTGTCCGGTGCGGCAATTGCGACGCTTCTGGGCTATGTCACCATTGCGCTTGTCAATTATATTGCCGTAAGAAAAAGCACTGGTGTAAAGAATGACTTTGTGCTGGCGGTTGTAAAGCCGCTTATAGCAGGAATTGTGATGAGTGCAGGGGTTCTTGTGATATATAGATTGTGCATGCCGCTGCTTGGAAACAGCATTGCAACTTTGCTGTCTGTCGGTGCAGGTGCTTGCATTTATGGGAGTGTTCTTTTAAAAAGCAAAGGGATTACAGCAGAGGAGATTGAGACACTGCCAAAGGGCAGGATGCTTGCGGCGCTGCTGCGCAAAGGAAAGCTCATCTAATGATAAGAGCATTTGGCGGGGCAGGTCCCTATCTTTTGCAGTACGGCACAAAGAACGGATATTGCTGATATTTGAAGAGGTCTTTTTATGAAATGGACTGAAAGCCAGAAACAGGCTATTGAACTGAAACAAAAGAACATGCTGATTGCCGCTGCTGCTGGTTCCGGAAAAACAGCGGTACTGGTTGAGAGAATTAAACGGATGGTACTTGAACAGCACGTGCCGCTTGAAAGTCTTTTGGTCGTTACATTTACCAATAAAGCGGCGGCCGAGATGAAGGAAAAAATTGTGGCGGCGCTGACAGAGGAAATCGAGAAAAATCCGCAAGATTCTTCTTTTTTACGTGCACAGCTAAATTCGGTATATAAAGCGAATATTTGTACCTTTCATGCTTTTGCACTTGCTGTTATTCGGCGTTATTATTATGTGATCGGCGCGGAGCCGAGTTTTCAGGTGAGTGATGAAGCCGAAAAAAAAATCATGCAGGCGGATGCGATAGACCGCCTTTTTACTTTGCGCTTTGAGGAAGACGCTGGCCGCTTTAAGGATTTTCTTGACCGATATGCAAAAGGAAGAAATCTCGACGGTGTAAAGCGGCTGATAATCGAAAGCTATGAAAAAATAATGAGCGTACCGGAACCGGAGATGATTCTTTCAGCAACAGACAGCGGCTGTCTGACACCAGAAAATTTTCCGGAGAGCAGACTGGGGAAGATTTTAAGAACTGAAATACAAAAAAGACTGGAAGGTTCCTATAATCTCTATGAGAGCGTTGTAAAAATGCTGCAGGACTATGAGCTAACGCGGCTGGCAGCAAAAGCAAAGCAGGAAGCGGAGTATGTGAAGATGCTTTTAAAAGCAGCAGACTTCGGCGATATGAATGAGTTTTTTCAGATCATATCGTCTCCTCCGTCTGTTAGGCTGATAGCTGGTAAAGAGGAAAAGGAAGCCTATCAGGAAATCAAGGAAGCTGTAAAACAGTTGCGAAACCGTGCAGCAAAATGTATAGACAGTATTCGCGGGGATTACTTTGCTTACGGACTTGAAGAATATCTTGCGGAGCTATCAGAGGCGGAAGACAAGACAATGTATTTTGCTGAGCTGATCCGGGATTTTTCTCGGTTTTATCAGGAAGAAAAGAAAGAAAAAAAATTAATTGATTTTAGTGATATTGAACACATGGCGCTTGCCATTCTTTCTGATGAGCATGTTGCAGCTGAATATAGGCAGCAGTTTTCTTATATTTATATCGATGAGTATCAGGATTCTAATTTAATTCAGGAAGCACTCATTGACAGGATCCGGCGAAAAAACAATCTTTTTATGGTAGGAGATGTAAAACAGTCTATTTATAAATTCCGTCTGGCAGAGCCAGAGATCTTTTTAGCAAAATATGAGCAGTACCGCAGCGGGACAGACGAAAACAGTGTTAAGATAGATTTAAACACAAACTTTCGAAGTAAGCGCGGTGTGATTGACAGCATCAACCGTATTTTCCGAAAATCGATGCGGGGATATGATGATGATGCGGCGCTTTATATGGGAATTACGGGAGAACATCAGGAAGGCAGCAAAACAGAGCTTCATCTGCTTTATGCAGAGGATAGTGAAGTGCTGCCGGAAGAAATTGCCGATATGAAAGAGGCGGAGCGTGAAGCGCATTTAGCAGCAAAGCTGATTCGGGAAGCGGTTGGCATGCCGATTTATGATGTAAAGCAAGGAAAATACCGCAAACTTGAAAAGCGGGATATCGTTATTTTAATGAGAGGTGTAAAAGGCACAGGGGCAATCTATCACAAGGTATTGTCGGACTGTGATATTCCATGCTATATAGATGAAAGTGACGGTTATTTTGATACTATTGAAATTGAAGTTTTCCTCAATCTTCTGAAAGTCATCGATAACAGCAGACAGGATGTTCCTCTGATCAGTGTGCTGTATTCTTCTATTTTCGGCTTTACAGCTGATGAGCTTGCAGAAATCAGAACGATAAATAAAAGCGGCACATATTACAGCGCTTTTGAAGCATATCTGCTCAGCGGCCCGCAGCCTGCACTACAGGAAAAATGCCGAAAAGCAAAGGAAAGCATAGATCTATGGATTTCTTATGCTTCTGCAGTACCGCTGAGCGATTTCCTATGGAAGCTAATGTGGGATACAGGTTATTACGCCTATGTCGGCGGGCTTCCGTCCGGAAAACAGCGACAGGCAAATCTTCGCACCCTGGCGGACCGTGCTGCCGCTTTTTCCACAAACCGCACCGGCAGCATTTATGAGTTTCTGCGCTATATCGATATGCTGCGGGAACGGGGAGTTCCAACCGGACAGCCTAAACTGCTTTCGGAAAATGATGATGTTGTGCGCATTATGACAATTCATAAAAGCAAAGGACTTGAGTATCCGATGGTAATTTTAGCAGGACTCGGAAAGAGGTTTCGCTATAAAAAAGAGAGAACGGCTGCGGCGATTCATAAGGATATCGGAATGGGGCTGGATCTTGTGAACCCGCACCAGCACTGGCGAAAAAAGACGCTGATTCAAAAGCTGATTTATGCTCGTATGGACAGGGAGTTTGCTGATGAAGAACTGAGGATTCTCTATGTTGGATGTACGCGGGCGATGGACAAGCTGATACTGCTTGGCAGTACAAAAAAAAAGGAAGAGCAGCTTGCACTATATCAGTACACAGATCCTAAAGATATTTTGGCGGCATCTTCCTATCTTGATATCATTCTGCCTGCTGTTGGTGAGGAGACAAAAATTGTCCTGCACCGGGCAGGTGAGCTTGAAGGAATAGTCAGAGAGGAAGATGACCGTACGGAAATACTGCGCAGAATTCTTTCTTTACCGCCGCATGAAAAAGGGAGCGAAGAAATCGAACGGAGATTTGCTTATGATTATCCATATGCAGAAGATCTTTCTATAAAGTCAAAATATAGCGTTACCGAAATTGCTTCCGGTTTTGTATCCGAAAACGATATGCAAGCATCGGCTATATCTACGGCAAAGGAGCAATTGCTGCCTGTTAATACGGCAGTTCCTTTGTTTATAGAGAAAGAACGAAAGTTAACTGCGGCAGAAATCGGGGTCCTGTATCACAGCGTTGTAGAACATCTTGATTTTGTGAAAGCCGGCACGCTAAAGAGGATGGAAAATGCGGAAGATGTGGTTTTGCAGTATATTAACCAGTTGATTGCGGATATGACAGAACAGGAGATATTGCTGCCCGATGAGGCTCGTGCTGTGAAGCCGCAGAAAATTTCAGAGCTTATTTTTTCTGTGCTTGGTGATAGAATGATTGCTGCTGCGGAAAACGGAAAGTTGCTGCGGGAAGTGCCGTTTACAATGAAGACTCAATATGAAAAGACGGAGATTCTTGTACAGGGTATCATAGACTGTCTTTTTGAGGAAACGGATTCGGACGGTAGTACCGCATATATTCTCGTAGATTATAAAACGAATTATGTTGCTGATACGGCAGAGGAAATACGGATAAAAGAACGATACCGCAAACAGATTGAGCTGTATCAAGAAGCGGTCAGAAAAGCAAAAAACGAAACGGTTTCAGAAGCGTATCTGTGGCTGTTTTCAAATGGCAAGGCCATTAGAATGTGAAATGTAGAAGACGGACTGAAAAAAGAAAAAAATATTGCTTTAAAGATCAAAAGAGAATAAAGTGCAGTCATTGAAAAGGGGACGAAATTAAATTTCGCCCCCCTTTTCTGATGTAGGTTTATTTATATGGTTATTGCCGTTTATACAATACCCTGTTCCATCATTGCATTTGCAACCTTTTCAAAGCCAGCAATATTAGCGCCCTTTACGAGATCATACTTACCGTAGTATTTCTGGGAAGCTTCAGCACAGCTCTTATGAATGTTAACCATAATCTTGTGGAGCTGTTCGTAAACTTCTTCATGCTGGAATACAGTATGACTTGCGTTCTGACCCATTTCGATGCAGGATGTAGCAACACCGCCTGCGTTTGCAGCCTTAGAAGGTCCAACGATAACTCCATTATCCATGAGATACTCAAGAGCTTCGTTTGTAGTAGGCATGTTAGCGCCCTCGCATACGAACTTACAGCCTGTAGCTACGATTGTCTTTGCATCTTCAATTCTGATTTCATTCTGCAGTGCGCAAGGAATGTAGAGGTCCGGTTTGCAGTCAAAATCAACGGAAACATTCCAAGGCTTCTTGCCTGCTACAAACTTCGCGTTCGGGAATTTCTCTGCATAAGGTGCGCAGATGTTCTTGCCGGAAGATCTCAGTTCAAGAAGCATTGCAACTTTTTCATCAGTATTGATTCCGTCTGGATCATAGATATATCCGTCCGGACCGGAAACTGTTACAAGCTTAGCACCGAGCTGCTGGAGTTTCCAAGCAGTACCCCAAGCTACATTACCAAAACCGGAGATAGCAACTGTCTTACCCTTGATATCTTCGCCGTTTGCCTTGAGCATTTCTTCTGCAAACCATACAATACCAAAGCCTGTAGCTTCTGTTCTTCCAAGACAACCACCGTAGGAGAGACCCTTACCAGTGAGAACGCCTTCATATTTGTCAACAATTCTCTTGTACTGTCCGAAGAGATAGCCAATTTCTCTTGCACCAACGCCGAGGTCGCCGGCAGGAACATCTGTATTAGGACCGATGTGTCTATAAAGCTCTGTCATGAAAGCCTGGCAGAAACGCATAACTTCAGCATCTGACTTACCGTTTGGATCAAAGTCAGCGCCACCCTTACCACCGCCGATAGGAAGGCCGGTCAGACTGTTCTTGAAGATCTGTTCGAATCCGAGGAATTTAATGATTCCAGGATATACATTTGGAGCAAATCTAAGACCACCTTTGTAAGGTCCGATTGCGCTGTTGAACTGGTATCTGTAACCCTTGTTTACCTGAACATTACCGTTGTCGTCAACCCAGCATACTCTGAAAGTGATTCCTCTTTCAGGCTCAGTGAGTCTTTCGAGAATCGCCATCTTCTCATACTCAGGATGTGCATCCATTACAGGAGCGAGTGAAGAAAGAACTTCTTCAACTGTTTGGTGAAATTCAACTTCGCCAGGGTTCTTCTGCTTGCAGAGTTCAATGACTCTTTCAACATAATTTGCCATTTTTTTCTCCTCTTTTCTTTTAATATTTGTATTTTTGGAAAAACAAATTTAAAGTTTTCATACATCTAAAATATAGCACTTCGTCAAATGTTAGTCAATGATTATTGGCAAAAAAACTGTTAAAATAAAAAGGAAGGGCATGCTGGAAATGAAGAAGGTTTTCCTTTACGGAGGGGCGAGAAATGCAGCAAACTATGTTTTAAAATATGCATGTATGAAAAATAAAAGTAAAAAATAGTTACAAAAAACAAAAAAAAATAAAAAAACTATTGACAAAGCACAAAAACAATGGTAAACTCATGATAAATTAAATAGAAACCTTTGAAGGAGAAGTAAAACTAATTAACGATCTCACAGCGAGCTTGGGGTGGTGGAAGCCAGGTAGATGCAGGGTTAGAAAAATGGGCTCCTGAGGGCAAGGGGAAAGTCAAGGCGCGAATCCGGTGCCGGAAGACAAGTATCTGAGACGTGATTCCTACGTGAGTGGAAAGGAGTGTGTTGGCACTCTGCTGAGAGGATTTGCCGCAGGGCGGATCAAACAAGGTGGCACCGCAGGTTTACCTGTCCTTGAAAATTCAAGGACAGGTTTTTTGTTTTTCCGGCAGTGCTGCTGAAAAATGCAGAGACACTTCAATTAAAAATCAATATATTTTAATTGAACAAGGAGAAAGAAAGATGAAAAGAGGAATGAAAAAAGTATTTGCAGTAATGATGATTCTGGCAATGACAGCAGCGCTTCTTGCAGGCTGCAGCGCGGATGGCAAAGGCGAAGATGTTTTTAAAGTCGGCCTTGTGCAGCTGATGGAGCATCCGTCCTTAAATACGATTCGCGAAAGTATTATTGCCGGTCTGGAAGAAGAAGGCTTTGTAGACGGAGAAAATATGGAGATTGATTATCAGAACGGTCAAAATGATATGACGATTATCAAATCTATAGTACAAACATTTGTGGCAAATGAGTGTGACATCATTATAGCAATTGCAACGCCGGCGGCACAGGCAGCACTTGGGGAGACATCAGAAATTCCAATTATTTTTGCAGCGGTAACCGATCCGGTTGATGCGGGGCTTGTAGACGACTTAAATGTACCTGGCGGAAATGTAACGGGAACATCGGATGAAGTTTCGGCTGAAATGATCATGGAGCTTGCAAAACAAATTACACCGGGATTTAAAACAATCGGAGCACTCTACAGTTCTGGTGAAGATAATTCTGCTTCTGTTATCGCAGGTTTGAAAGAGTATGCGGAAACAAATGGTTTTGAGGTGATTGAGTCTGCCGTAACGAATTCCGGAGAGGTACAGCAGGCAGCGCAGTATCTGGCGGATAAAGCGGACATTGTATATTCTCCGATCGACAATACAGTAGCATCAGCGATGTCCGTTGCGACAGATGTATTTAATACGGCAGGAATTCCGTTTTATGTAAGCGCTGACTCAATGGTAATGGATGGTGGGCTTGCTACTTATGGAATAGATTATACTGTTCTTGGCAAAGAGACTGGCTATATGGTAGCGCAGGTGCTTAACGGTGAAGATCCGGCAGCGATCCCAGTGAAAAAAATGAGTGATATGAGTATTTATGTTAATACGGAGACGGCCGAAGCGCTTCAAATTGAAATTCCGGCGGAAATTCTTGACAAAGCTGTTGTTTTTCCGGAATAATTTTGAAAATGCAAAGACGGATTTTTTCAGATGTTTTGAAAGGAAATACAGACCTGCTTGAAAAACAGCAGGTCTGTACAGCCGAAAACAGTAAAAAATATCAGAGTTTAGAAAAAATAAAAAACAGGAGACTTAAAATATGATGACGATGACAGCTCTGCTTGGTTCAGTAGAGCTTGGAATGATTTATGCGGTGCTTGCACTTGGCGTATTTTTATCGTTCAGAACATTGAATATGCCGGACCTTACAGTGGACGGATCGGTTGTGACAGGGATGGCGGTTTCGGCAGTGATTTGTTCCGGCGGCGGTAATCCTTTTCTGGCGCTTTGCGGCGCTTTTTTCGGCGGTGCATTGGCGGGCCTCTTGACCGGAATTCTGCATACAAAGTTAAAAATACAGGCGATTCTTGCGGGAATTTTGGTGATGCTGGCGTCATATTCCATCAATCTTCGCATTATGGGAAAGACGCCGAATATTCCGCTTACTAAGAGTGAAACGATTTATAAAATTGCCGATCGGGTTTTGCCGCCGCGTTATGCAGGAATCGTTCTGGGTGCTGTCGTTCTTATACTTGTGCTGACGGCACTGTATCTTTTTCTGCAGACGAGGCTTGGATTTGTCTTTCGTGCAACGGGTGACAATGAAGATATGGTCCGGGCATGTGGTGTATCTTGTGATGCCATGAAATTGCTGGGCCTTGCACTTTCTAATGGCCTTGTGGGACTTTCGGGCGGCATGCTTGCACAAAATCAGGCATTTGCTGATATTAACAGCGGTGTGGGGATGATGGTAATCGGGCTTGCATCTGTGATTCTTGGTGAAGTGATTTTTGGAACGAAAGGACTTCTGCGGCGACTTTGCGCGGCAGTGCTGGGGGCAGTTTTATACAGAATCATTTTGGCGCAGGCATTATATCTTGGCATGGAATCAACTGATTTGAGGCTTATTTCTGCTGTTATTGTAGCGGCGGCAATGGCGCTCGGACTGTTGGGTGAAAAGGGCGCCAAGCTGACAAAAAGGAGGAACCGCGCATGAGCTTACTGGAAATAAATTGTGTGACAAAGATTTTTGGTGCCGGTACAGTCAATGAAAAAAAAGCGTTAAAAGAGGTTTGCCTGACACTGGAGGAGGGTGATTTTGTTACGGTAATCGGAAATAACGGTGCTGGAAAGTCAACGCTTTTAAACTGTATTGCAGGAGTATATGCAGTGGATGAAGGAACGATTATACTGGACGGTAAAAATATTACCAAATTGCCGGAGCACAATAGAGCAGAGACAATCGTCAGAGTTTTTCAGGAT
>CALXBT010000009.1 GCA_944386585.1 uncultured Clostridia bacterium
GTTATGGTCGCGGCAAAACTATTGATAGGAATCATCAGCAATATTGTTGTCATAAAAAGTATTATTGTCCTCTTCATAAATTTTCCCTGTTTCCTTTATTTCTTTTACTGTATATCCAGACAGCCAATTTGTTCTTCCCTTTCGTATTCTTCCGATTTTGCCGTTTCTTTCCTGTCATCCGTCAGGCCAAGATGCCTGTATGCTTTTTCCGATACCATACGCCCTTTCTGCGTTCGATGTAAAAAACCGGCCTGAATCAAATAAGGCTCATACGCATCCTCAATCGTAATACGCTCTTCACCAATCGATGCTGCAATCGTATCAATCCCCACTGGACCTCCGTGAAACCGCTCAATAATCAGCCGGAGAATCTCTCGGTCAAGGCTCTCCAGTCCGTATTCATCGACTCCCATTGAATCAAGCGCCGACTGTGTAATCTCCTTTGTAATGCGTCCGTCTCCTTTTACTTGGCTGAAATCCCGTACGCGCTTTAGCAGCCTGTTGGCAATTCTGGGCGTTCCGCGTGAACATTTTGCTAGCTCCAAAAGAGAATCATGATCAATTTCTACTCCCAAAATATGAGCCGAGCGGCCGATAATTGTAGAAAGTTCTTCTTCCGTATATAGTTCAAATTTTGAAATAACGCCAAAACGATCGCGCAGCGGCGCTGAAAGACTTCCTGCCCGTGTAGTTGCACCAATCAATGTAAATTTGGCAAGATCAAGACGAATAGAGCGTGCAGAAGGTCCTTTTCCGATAATAATATCAAGCGCGTAATCCTCCATCGCCGAATAAAGCACCTCTTCTACAGAACGGTGCAGCCGGTGAATCTCGTCGATAAAAAGAACATCATTATCGTTAAGATTTGTAAGAATTGCCGCTAAATCTCCGGCCCTTTCAATTGCAGGCCCTGATGTAATTCTAATATCGACTTCCAGCTCGTTTGCAATGATTCCCGCCAGCGTTGTCTTTCCAAGTCCGGGCGGCCCATAAAAAAGCACATGGTCTAACGGTTCCCTCCGCAGCTTTGCTGCTTCAATATAAACTTTCAGATTTTCGGTTGCCGATTTTTGTCCGATATATTCCTCCAGCCTATGAGGTCTCAGCGAAGTTTCTGCCAGTTCCTCGCCCGCACCTGCCCGCGCCTGCGTAATTCTGTCTTCATAATCCATATCTGTTCTCGTCTTTCACTTTTCTTTTTTAAACTTATTTTTATCACTAAAACAGCTTTTTTAATGCCAGCTTAATATATTCTTCACTCGTTAAATCATCCTCTATAATCGCAGAAACCGCACCTACTGCTTCTGCCCTGCCGTATCCGAGTGCTATTAAAGCACTGACCGCCTCCCCGCGGCTTTCGCCGGAATCCGGCATTGTATCTGAAGCAATGTAAGAACCTGTCGCACTGCTGCCAAAATCGGCTCCGATTTTATCCCGCAGTTCCAGCACAATACGCTGCGCCGTTTTTTTTCCTACGCCGCTTGCACGCGTCAAAAAATCAACATCTTCAAAAACAATCGCTTTTTTCATTTCTGCTACCGGTGCCACAGACAAAAGCGCCATCGCAGCTTTTGCTCCCACACCGTTCACAGTAACCAGCTGTTTAAACAGCATCAGCCCTTCCTGTTCTGAAAAACCATATAAACTGATATCATCCTCCCGCACAGTCATGGAAAGATAAAGCGTAACAGTTTCTCCCTCCTGTAACAAATAAACTGCCGAATTGTCCGGTACATTGATTTCATAGCCGAGCCCTCCTGCTTCCACTACTACACCGCCTTCTATCTTCATCGCCAGCTTTCCTTTTATATAATGAAGCATTCCGTTTCCTCCGTTTTGCACATTCCCAAATTAAAATTTCCCCTCAAACCGGCGGCGGTAATTCGCTGAGTGCCCGCAGCAAATCGCTGCTGCCAGTGCATCTGCTGTATCATCTGGTTTCGGTACACACTTTAAATTCAGTATCGTCCGTACCATTTCCTGCACCTGCGTTTTTTCTGCCCGTCCGTATCCAACAAGCCCTTGTTTAATCTGAAGAGGTGTATATTCATATACAGGAAGTCCTGAATTGGCACAAGCAAGAATCGCTACGCCGCGGGCTTGTCCTACCATAATCGCCGTTTTTGTATTTGTGTTAAAAAAAAGTTCTTCGATCGAAGCAATATCCGGCTCTTCTTCCGCAATAATCGTCATCAGGGAATGGTAAAGCGTTTTCAAGCGCGATGTCATATCCATTTCTGCCTCTGTCGTTACCGCTCCGTAATTCACCGGAATAAACTTGTTTCCTTTCATTTCAACGATCCCCCAGCCAAGAATCGCATAGCCCGGATCAATTCCAAGAATTTTCATAAAAAACACCTTTTTATCTTGTAATTTTGTTTTTATTTATTGTAACATATGAACATATGTTTGTCTATATTGTTGCGGAAAATATGTACCTTTTTTCAAAATCTGTGGTATAATATACAGAATAAATCTATTTTTTTGCATAAACATACCATTTGAGCAACACGGAGGAATATTTCATGCGCTATACCAGACACAATGTTATTCTCGATATCATTAACGAATATGAAATCGAAACACAGGACAGTCTTGCTGCAATGCTGCGGGAACGAGGCTTTAATGTTACGCAGGCTACCGTATCAAGAGACATCAAAGAACTTCAGCTTGTTAAAATTTTGACACCGGCCGGAAACTACAAATACGCACAGAGAAAAGAACTCGACGCTCCAATCTCTGACCGTTTTGCGCGCATTTTTCGCGAAACAGTAATTTCTGTTGATTATTCAGGAAATCTCGTTGTCGTTAAAACTCTTTCAGGCTGTGCAAATGCCGCCGCCGAAGCCATTGATACAACAAAATTTCCACATATTATCGGTACAGTTGCAGGCGATAATACTTTCATGATTGTAGTAGATGAACCGTCAAATTCTCCTAAGCTTGTAGAAATGTTCAAAGATATGCTAAAAGCAAGATAAAATTTTCTAAAATACGCGAGGTATCTATGATAAATCATATCAGCATCCGTGATTTTGCAATTATCGAAAATACTGAAATTGATTTTGGTGCCGGCCTCAATATTCTGACCGGTGAAACAGGCGCAGGAAAATCAATTGTCATTGAAGCCGTAAGTCTCGCGCTCGGCGCAAGAGCCGACACTTCTTTCATTCGTTCCGGCTGTGAAAAAGCTGTCGTACAGTTAGCGGGAGAAATTGAGGGTGAAGAAATTGTTATTACCCGAGAAGTCAGCAGTACCGGTAAAAACCTCTGCCGGATGAACGGGGAGATCATTACACTTTCACAGCTTAACATGTTCTGCCGGAAGCTGGCTGATATTCATGGCCAGTACGACCATCAATCCCTGCTCAATCCTGAATATCATATCAATCTTGTCGATCTTTATCAGCAGAATGAAATCGAACCCTTAAAAAATACTGTATCTAACCTATACTCCGCTCTTAAAAAAGCACGCAAGAAGCTTAGCACGCTGCTTATAGATGCTGCTGAAAATACGAGAAAGCGCGATTTTATGAAGTTTGAAATCGATGAAATCCATGCGGCGCAGCTTTGCAGTGGTGAAGACAGAGAATTGGAAGAGCGTGTTACAATTCTTCAGAACAGCGAAAAAATCTATCGTGCACTGGCAGAAGCCTATGAAATCGGAAAAGAAGGTACGCCAGCTGCAATGGATTTCCTTTCAAAAATCTCCTCTTCGCTTTCTGAAGCTGCTTTATATGCTGAAAATTTTGCCAAGATGAACGACAGTTTCAATGATCTCTTTTATCAGCTGGAAGACCTTTTTCATGAAATTAGAAGTGCACGCGATACAGTCACCTTTTCTCAAGAAGAACTTAACGAAGCGATTTCGCGTATTGAACTAATCAATAAGCTAAAAGCAAAATATGGCTTTTCTATTTCCGATATCTTAGCATACGCCGCCGAAACCGAACAAAAACTTTCCGATATCGAAACTATCGAAGAAGAAAAGGAAACGCTCGAATCAGAATGTACGGCACTCGAAAAACAACTCGCAAATGCCTGCGCTGTGCTCTCCGGCTCACGGAAGAACGCAGCGCAAGAATTGCAAAAAAAAATCGCAAGCGAACTTCAGGAACTTAATTTTTCAGACAACCGTATTGAAATCCATTTTGAAACTCTATCTGACTTTACGGAAAACGGACTGGACAAAGCGGAATTTCTTATCAGCACCAATAAAGGCGAGCCTCTGAAACCTCTTTCAAAGATCGCCTCCGGCGGTGAAATGTCTAGAATCATGCTTGCCTTCAAAAATATTATTGCTGATTATGACAGCATTCCAACCTTGATCTTTGACGAAATCGATACCGGAATTTCCGGAATTACTGCTAGTATCGTCGGTCAGAAGCTCAAGCAGATTGCCAAAAATCATCAGATTATCTGTATCACGCATCTCCCGCAGAT
>CALXBT010000010.1 GCA_944386585.1 uncultured Clostridia bacterium
TTTGCGAAGGCTGAGAAAATAGTTGTAAACAAACCGGGAAGATCCGAATGTACGGGCAATCATAGCCTGTTGCTCGTTATTCGGATAAATTCTGAATTTGTATGAACACTCCATTTTCTCACCTCATATCCTGGAGCTGGCCTCGGCGATAGGCTGAGAGTCCCGGTCTGATACAGCAAAAACGACCGAAGGAATGTCGATAACTTCTCAGCCTATCGCTCAGGCCAGCTCTGCCAATCATGCTTTAAGCTCCCTTGGGAGTAGGGTTGATCTCCAGGCTTCCACTCTGGCCTGTGTACTCGCTGTCCAGTCTTGCCATTACCACGAACCGCTCCTGGTCATTCCCGGTACAAGTGGACAGCGTTATGATATGATCTTCGCTGCCGACCTCTACGCCATAGTTATAAATGCTATGATCGGCGGCGTCCTTCAGCAGCTCTTCAAATGCGGCATCCGATGGATCGGCATATAAATACTGCGCCGATGCCGCCCAATAGCCCACAGAGAAGATTGTTGCAACATATTCTTCAGACCCAGTTGCAAAAAGGAAATAACGATGATCCTTTGCAAAGTCCTGTAAGTTCAGCTTTTTAAGCTCCGTAAACTTCTTGCCTTCTGTTTCGTCATTAAGGCTGCTGTGTCCGTAAATGACTGTATTGCGGCTCAGTTCTTCTCCCAGGCTGCATTCATAATCGGCAAAGTATACGCCCCACACCGAGTAGCTACCGTTTTCATCCCTCCGCAGCCAATAGAGGTTATCGTCCGCTTGGAAAATCGGATCATCAATGTTGGTGTCCGGAACCTGGATCCAGGCTTTGGCCTGGTTGTTCTTTTCGGCAACATAATCCGCCAGAGTTTGCTGCACCGATGTCAGATCTCTGTCCATCTGCTTTTGTCCGGGAACTCCGTTCTCCGGCTCACTGGAGCATCCAGTCAGTACCAGAGCCGATATGAGAGCTGCCATGATTATTTTCTTCATGTCGCTTCCTCCGCTATTTATTGTTTTATGTTACATTTTGAAGTTAAAGAAAAGTATTCTTCTGCCGAAATCAGGCGTGTGGTTGATATGATAGGCAGATCGGTGATCCGGCAGTAGGACTCCAGCAGCGATTCACAGAAATCTCTTGGGGCGCTTAATTCCGTTACAACCGCCGATCCATCTTCGATCAGATCCAATCTTTGAGGATATCCGTTTACAATGGCGTAGAGGACTTTCAAAATTTCACCTTCTTTATATCGTTAAAGTTTTAACGAGCGGCGCCCCCGGCTAAAAAATTTTTGGTTGATACCGGGGAGCCGAAGGTTCCACTTGTGGAAGCTTCGGCTTTGTTATATAACAAAGGGCGATTTTCCAAAAGTGTCCCACTTTATCATGTAGGATTCATTCGCAAAATCTTCCTTTGATTCCTTAGACTGTCAAGAAAACCGCGTATTCATGCGGTTTTTGAGAACAACTGTTCTCTTCCCTATTGTATCAAATTTTGGAAGATTTTGCAACATAAAATGTCCCACTTTTTTGGGGGTTTCACTCAATATACGCCTAATCAGAGGCGATTGAGATATGTAGTTGCAAAAAGATTTGCCATAGCTGTGCCATCAGAACAAAGGGCGTTATAGATCACACGCTCCAGGAAACGCTTAGGATTTTTTATTTCCTTGCCGTATTTATTAACGGATTCAACGATATGTTCGATGTGGGAAGACTGAAGCTGGAGGTAGCGTTCCTTTGTGTCGCCACTGATGCTCTTTTCATGCAGCTGTTCCGCTACAAGCGCAACAATGTTATTCACCAGGTCGCTATCATGTTCACAGGATCCATGCCGGCCTACAAGGGAATCATAGTCGATCTGCTCACGAACTGTGTCTTCGACTGCAAGCAGAGACATCTGGCTGTAATCAATCTGGAGCCTTTCAAGCAGAACCCGCCGAGAGTGCAGCTGATTAAGCCGGTCTCTCTGCTCATCGGTTCGCTCACCGTCAGCAGTAATTATAGATTCCAGCTCTGCGTCTATTTCTTTGATTTTTTGTTCGTAGTAATTCAATCCATCAATCTGGTTACTATCGTCCTTACTGAAATTATGATTGATAGATAGATTATTCTTGTTGTTATTATTATTATTCTCTAAGTCTAATTCGGGGAAAGATTCTTTCGGGGAGGGGGAAAGATTCTTTCGGGGGGGGAGAAAAGTTTTTTCGGGGAGGGGGAAAGATTCTTTCGGGGGGGTCGAAGCAGCCCTTTTTACTGCTTTTTCGGCGTTCCTTTTGCCAGCAGCATCAGCAGCCAGGTCTTCGCTGTTTTGGACTGACGGGGTGAGATATGTAGGATCAGGCTTATGAGATGGGAACGAAATTTCGTCCGCCGTAGTCAGATAAATTCTTGGAGCATATCCTTCACAGATTTCCTCTTCGATCAGGCCATATTCAATTAGTTCTTTCATTACTTTGCGGACGGTAGGCAGGGATCGCCCAATCATTTCACACATATCCTGGCGGGAATAGAGAATGAAAATCTCATTGTTGTTGTTAACCCATCCGTTTTTCAAGCTAAGGCTATGACGATCACGGAGTAGTGCATACAGGATCTTGCCATCGTTGGAGAGGCCGGAAAGGTATGGCTCTGCAAAGAGAAACTTTGGCAGTTGATAGAACGAAGCCTGTTGTGCAGCGGCGACAGTATAGCGTGAGAGTTTCATCGTAGTTACACTTCCTTTTTCTTGTATCTGCAAAAAGGGTACACTTAATAAAGCCATCGGACTTTCTCTTTTTCAAAAAGGAATTGTCCGTAGCGTTTTTTCAATTCGTGTATATCAAAGCCCAAAGGCTGAGATATCATGGAAATACGCTGACTTCAGTGTACTAATTCAAAAAGGGTACACTTAACAAAGCCATCGAACTCTCTCTTTTTTAGAGATTGCCCGTAGCGAATTATTCAGCTGGTATATATCAAGGCCAAAGGCCATGACAGCAAGAAAGGATCCTCCTGGATCTGCTCCGGAGCCGGAGTCTCCAGGACGCAAAAAAGGCCACGAATGTGCAGTACATTCGTGGCCTGAAAACCTTGCTCCAAATACAGGATCCCTATGTTTCTATCCTTTAGCAGAAATATTGCCAAGAAAAAGTAGTCCAAATGGACTACTTTTGTCCGATACCTTACCCTTCGATATCTTGACAAAAGTTCGTATAACGATTAGAATAGAAGTCAAAGAGATACTTTACCGTTTGCAGACGGTTCTGTATCTGGTGCATTCGCAGTCAGTTGCTAACGAATGTACCTGGCGGCTATCAGTGTTGGCGCACTGATAATCGTCGAGCTTATTAAAAGCTCCTTGTACTCAAGTATAAGCATTCAAACGAAATCTGTCAAGGAGCGGAAAGATCCAGCGGGGCAGCTGCAAAGCTGCTCCGCTTCTTTTTTGCTTAAAAAGCAGGACTACAACGGCTTTTTTACCGTTTTTTTGAAATTTGGAGGAATGGCTTTATTTCGCCGTTTTAGATGTAATATGTGGTATTTTGAGTACATTTTTTCTCAGTTTCGACATTTTTCTTTTTAGTTGATAACTTGTTGAAATTCTACAAAAATAAAAGAGAAATTTTTTCATATTTTTTTCGATCTAATTGCCGGCTTGCCTGGCGTGGTTGTATTATAAAACAACTGTGCCGAGCAGGAGGATTACTTCTCGGCGCTGGCCTTTCATGGTGCTATGGTGGATAGGTCGTTCAATCCTGGGCGGCGGCTCCCAGGATCCGGCGGTGTCCAAGTTGGACACATTTAAGGAATAACCGCCAACTTTTGCAGGGTAGGCGGTTATCTTTATTTATCAATAGAGGTGTGTGCATCGAAGATTATTTTCCTCGATGCACACACCTCTATGTTTCACCATATAACTATTATTCATCGGACGAATACTTCTCTACCAGATTCTTAAGCGTACAAGGCAAATATGTCCAGACTTCATTGGCTCCATCAAAATAGCCATCCGCTTTCGCCTTATCCCAATAGAGCCGTGCCTCTTCGTAATAAGGCAATTGTAACCGGCGAAAAGTTTCCAACAACAGTCTCTTATCAGCAATATCGTCTTTATAATCTTTCCGAAAATCTGGGCCCGGATCAATCATTGATAAGAAACGAACTTTTCCCTCATCACCCAAAAAAGATTCAAGTGGTAAAGACATAGAATAGCGGCGGTCATGGTCACAGCCCACTTTACAATTGCCTACATG
>CALXBT010000011.1 GCA_944386585.1 uncultured Clostridia bacterium
CTCGGCAGCATTTTCATATACATTGACTTCTGATAAGGGATTTTATGTGGGAACAATGGACGGAGAAGAATTTGAACCGCTGCTTCCAATCAGTGCGTATACTTCCATTAGTCTTATTTCCGCAAATGGTATTGTTAATTTATACGGTGCAGATGGAAATCTGTTGATGCAGGACTTTGGAGATCATATCATTGCGTCAATTGATTATGATAGCGGCGGAACTGTATATGTAGAGAATAGGCCTTATCGCGGAGGATTTATTGTTTCAGTAAATTCATCTGGCACGATGAATCTGATCAATGTATTGGCGCTGGATGAATATGTATACGGGGTACTTAATGCTGAAATGAATCATTCTAACCCGTTGGAAGCTTTGAAAGCGCAGGCGGTAACGGCACGCAGTTTTGCAACTGCAAATTTAGACCGGCATGCGCAGTATGGCTTTGATCTTTGTGCATCTACGCATTGTCAGGTATACGGAGGATATGATGCAGAATATACGGAAACAAATTTGGCTGCGGATGAAACGGCGGGACTTTGTATATATTCCGAGGGGAAGCCAGTTTCTGCATATTATTTTAAAAACAGCGGAGGCTATACGCAAAATGCTGAAGATGTATGGGGCGGCAGGCTTTCATACCTTAAAGCTGTTGAAGACCCTTACAGTCCGGTCTATAAATGGAATGCTTCTTTTACCTTTGATGAATTAAAATCACGACTTGACAGCTCCGGAAACGGAATTGGTACGATAACGCGTGTAGAAATCGTTTCCCGCAATGATTCTGGCGCGGTGAAGATGCTGCGTTTTGTCGGAACTTCAGGAAGCGCAGAGTTTTCAGGAGAAGCAGTCCGTTCTTTGCTTGGTACAAGCGTGATCCGTTCTACACATTTTTCTTTTGCCGGATATCAGACAGAAACCGGAAGTATCGGAAATACGGGAAGCACTCTTTTGACAAGTATGCTTCAAAAAATAAGTATTCTTGGAATCGACGCTGCCGCAGCCGTTAAAGAAGGAGAGACCGTATCTGTCATAGGAGAAAGCGGTGGAATTGTACAAAAGAAGACATCAGGGCTTTTCTTTACAGACGGCAATAAGACAGGTAAAATCGGAGAATCTGGTGATAATTCTGGTAAAGAAAACGGAAATACACAGCTTGATACAACGGTAGAATATGTAACACAAAGTCCGGTGATGTTTACAGGATTGGGGTACGGACACGGTGTCGGAATGCCTCAGGACAGTGCGATTGAAATGGCAAAACAGGGCTTTACATTTGATAAGATTCTGGAGTATTATTATACAGGTATACAAATTCAATAAAGGCGGGAAACAAGGTGCATATTAACGATTTTGATTATTATTTGCCAGAGGAGCTGATTGCACAGCAGCCGGTGGAAAAGCGAGATGCTTCAAGACTGCTTATTGTGCATAGAGATACGGGGAAACTTGAGCATAAATATTTTTATGATATTATCGATTATTTAAAACCTTCGGATTGTTTAGTCTTAAACAACTCAAAAGTAATTCCGGCAAGACTTTTCGGCGTAAAAAAAGAAACGGGAGCAAAAACAGAATTTTTATTAATTAAACGGCTTGAAGGGGATAAGTGGGAAACGATGGTGCGCCCAGGAAGGAAAATCAAACCGGGTGATATTGTGTCCTTTTCTGAAACTGAATTATTTGAAGCAGAAGTCCTTGATTATGGTGAGGAAGGAACACGCATCGTCGAATTTAAATATGACGGTGTATTTATGGACAGGCTTTTTGCATTAGGAAAAGTTCCGCTGCCGCCGTATATCGAACGCGAGAGTACAGAAGCGGACAGAGAACGCTATCAAACTGTTTATGCGCAGGAGGAGGGGTCCGTTGCAGCTCCGACAGCAGGCCTTCATTTTACGCCGGAGCTATTAAAAAAGGCAGAAGAAAAAGGAGTAAAGGTCGTTTATGTAACACTTCATGTAGGAATCGGTACTTTCCGGCCGGTAAAATGTGATATGGTAGAAGATCATCAGATGCATTTTGAGGAGTACCATGTGGATCCGGAAGCTGCAAGAGTTATTAATGAAACGAAAAGAAAGGGCGGACGCATCGTATCGGTCGGTACGACTTCAACAAGAACGCTGGAAAGCGCTGCTGTGCTGAATGAAAAAACAGGCAGCTATGAAATCAAAGCAGGCGGGGGCAATACTGGAATTTTTATTTATCCTGGATATGAATTTAAAATGGTAGACAGTCTGATTACGAATTTTCATCTGCCGAAGTCAACACTTTTGATGCTAATTTCGGCGCTTTATAATAGAGAAGAGATTCTCAGGATTTATGAAATTGCAGTAAAAGAAAAATATCGCTTTTTTAGCTATGGCGATGCAATGTTGATTGAATAAGGAGTTTTATGATGACAGTCAAGCATGCGGTTACTTATGAGCTGCTGAAGACGGATGCAAGAACAAGAGCACGCAGAGGGCGTGTACATACGCCGCACGGGGTGATTGAAACACCTGTTTTTATGCCTGTAGGCACGCAGGCAGCAGTAAAAGCAATGCGGCCGGAGCAGGTAGCAGAGATGGATGCAAAAATTATTCTTTCGAATACTTATCATCTTTATCTGCGGCCAGGACATGAAATCGTAAGAGAAGCCGGAGGACTTCACCGGTTCATGAACTGGAACGGAGCAATTCTAACAGACAGTGGCGGTTTTCAAGTTTTTTCATTGGGAAAGCTTCGGAAGATTACGGAGGAAGGTGTTCAGTTTCGTTCACATATCGATGGTTCAAAGCATATGATTTCACCGGAAAAGTCGATAGAGATTCAGAATGCATTGGGCTCCGATATTATGATGGCTTTTGATGAATGTGCGCCGTATCCTGCAGACCGCAAATATGTTAAGGATTCATTGGAACGTACAACAAGATGGCTTGCGAGATGTAAAGAGTATCATAAAAATTGGGAAACACAATCTCTTTTTGGAATTATGCAGGGCGGCATGTATCGGGATCTTCGCTATCAGAGTGCAATGGAGATTGTTGAAATGGATTTGCCTGGCTATGCAATCGGAGGGCTTTCTGTCGGTGAACCAAAGGAACTGATGCTTGAGATTCTCGATGATTGTGTTGAATATCTGCCGGCGGATAAAGCAAGGTATCTGATGGGGGTAGGAAGTCCTGATTACCTTTTTGAAGGCGTAGAACGAGGGGTTGATATGTTTGACTGCGTATTGCCAACGAGAATCGCACGGCATGGTCTTGCCATGACTTCGTACGGCCGGGTAAATATTAAAAATGCAAAATATGAGAGAGACTGGGAACCGCTTGACCCAGAATGCGACTGTTATACATGCCGGAATTATTCAAAGGCGTATCTCCGTCATTTGTTTAAAGCGGACGAGATGCTGTCTTCAATGCTGCTCTCCAATCATAATTTACATTTTCTCATTCATATGATGCAGAAGATCCGTGAATCGATTGAGGAAGAACGGTTTTTGGAGTATAAGAAAGAGTTTTATGAGAAGTACGGCCGATTCTAAAAAGAACCGGCTGTTCTTTTCTTAAAGCAGGATAGAAATAGGTGAAATAGCAATGAATTCTGATGACTTCTATTTATCAGTTTTCTGAAAAATGCGGAAGTCGGAAGAATGTGAAGAAGAAAAAAGAATAGAGGGAATCAAGAAAATTGAAAATGAAACTTAAAGAGCAAAGAGAATATTCGATTTGCCCGCATGATGAATTTTGTGGAGGGTGTATTTATCAAGAATTGTCTTATGAAGAGCAGCGTCTTTTAAAAGCAAAAGAAGTGCTGCATCTGATGGAAGAAAAGGGCGTAGATTTATCTATGCTTGAACAGCCTTTTTCTCTATTCGATCTTATTGCGGCTCCGAAGCAGTATCGTTATCGCAATAAGATGGAATATACTTTTGGAGATTTTATAAAAGATGGAGAAATGACACTAGGAATGCATAAAAAAGGCAATTTTATGTCAATTGTTACTGTAGATGAATGTCAGATTGTTGATGAGGACTTTAATCTTATTTTAAAAGCCACGCTGGAATTTTGCCGGCAGAAGGGATACTCTTTTTATCATAAAAAAACTCATAAGGGCCTTCTTCGTAATTTGATTATACGGAAAGGAGAACGAACCTGTGAGATCTTGGTGAATATCGTTACTTCTTCGCAGAATGAATTTGCAGAAGAAGAATATGCGGATCTTATCTATCGTCTGCCGCTGTCAAATACACCAATAGGAGTGCTGCATACAATCAACGATAATGTTGCGGATGCTGTTTATATAGATGAAGTGCGTATTCTGCGCGGCAGAGATTATTACATGGAAAAAATTATGGGGCTCAACTTTAAAGTCAGTGCTTTCTCTTTTTTTCAGACGAATGTGGAGGCAGCTGAAAGGCTTTATATGGATGCACTTGCTATGCTGCCTGCCTTTGAAGGAAAAGTAGTTTTTGATTTATTCTGCGGTACAGGTACAATTACACAGGCGCTGGCAACAAAGGCTAAGAAAGCTGTTGGTGTAGAGATTGTGAAAGAGGCTGTTCTTGCAGCGCGGGAAAACGCTATGCTAAATGGGCTTAACAATTGTGAGTTTATTGCGGGGGATGTGTTTGATGTACTGGATCAGCTGAGAGACAAACCTGATGTAATTGTGGTCGATCCGCCTCGCATGGGAATTTTACCGAAAACACTTGATAAAATTATAGGCTATGTCACAACAAACAGTTGATAAATAGCCATTTTTATAGGGGAGTATCAGAACTCCCCTACAAACTGTTATTTGCAGTTATCTATACTCATTTGGAATTTCGATATGAAGTGTCTCACAC
>CALXBT010000012.1 GCA_944386585.1 uncultured Clostridia bacterium
CTTTGAGTCTTTTCAGCGGAGCGCCCGTAACCTTAAAAATCAATTCGTCAACGCAGTCCGCATATCTGCCTTGCGCAAGGAGCTGATTTTTCAGTTCCACAAGGCTATGTAGCAGGATTGTCCTTTCATGGCTATCCAGATAAATGTGGAATTTCTGTTCTCTCATACGAGCCACCTCCGTTTCTTCACTTTCATTATATGTAGGAACGGAGAGCAGCTCAAATGTGCAATTTAGTTCTGACCTGCATCTCTCAGTTTGCGAATTTGCTCATTGAATTTCTGGTGCTTAGAGGATTTGACCGTAATCCCTATAAAATATCTGCTTACAAGAAAGTCTAATAGATATTCTTTCGGAATTTGATACCTCTGTCTTATAAAAAAGCTCTGAAGCTGTTTTTTACTGCACCATTTACTTACAGAATTTTTATTGTATCCCGTAAATTGAGCTACTTTCTCCACAGTCATCACATCGGGATATTTCTGTTTTTCCAATAACATTTCATAAAACTGCCGCATACGGGTCAAGTCATTTTTAGTGAACACTTCGTCAAAAGCAGGAGCTTTCTTACAGCCATTCCCTTTGTAGTAACCATCGGGAGCTTTGAAAAGTTCTGGGTAGTCATCCCTGTCTCTGAGATACTGGATAACATCCGTCGTCTTAATCTTAAAGCGTCGGGTCTTTTTCCCGCTGTCTATGTTCGGCACAAGACCGCTTTCCAACAAGAAAAGGCAGGTCTTTTTACTAATGTGACAGATGCGGTACATCTGGTCTTTGGTTATGTATTCAGGATATTGTTCCAATATTTCCTTACAGTATTTGTCTGTGATCATCATCAACACCTCTTTGCAGTAATATTGGTCAACAGCAGAAAAAGGTGCGTTAGTTCTCTCCAAAATTTTTTCTGTTCCCCCGCAAATGCAGGTGTGAAAAGGGCTTGAGTTCTCTCCTGAGTTCTCTCCGTTCTCTCTAAGTTCTCTCTTTTTTGCCGATTTTGAGCCTTTTTTGAGAGCTATTCGAACTCACGGTTTTAAGGCACTTTTCAGAGCTTTTTGTCCCGTCAACGATTGGAAATAGCAGGGTACAGCGTATCCCATTTTACTGCCCATTCTTATATCTTCCGATTGAAATAATACATTCGAAATCGAATGACCTTATTGGTTGCCGTATCCCTCGAAACTATTGATTTTACGGGCTTTTTCGGCTATTATGTTTGATAGAAATGCGGTTAGTTCTCTCCGATAGTTCTCTCGCATTTCGAGCTGTCGGAAGTAGCCGAAGCGGAGAAGAAAGCACCTTTTTGCGGACAAGAGCATTTACCCTTAAAATGGGGCATTTTTTCTCAAAATCCGCTAAAGTGTGTTCGGAGTAAAACACTCGAAATGCAGTGTACCGTTCTGGTACCGTGGGTTCGAATCCCACCTTCTCCGCCAAGCGGCGGTTTAATTTTAAAAATTAAACCGCCGCTTTTCTTTTCATAAGTAGTATTCTGCTTTCCTGTTTTCTGCAAATAATAAAAGTTTGATTCAATCGTTTATCCAGCATGAGATTTTGATACTGCATTCGATCAAGTCTCTTAAAGAAAATTACTTATAGAAACAGCTAAATAACTCACATTTAACTTTACATTTTAAAATATGCAGCAGAAAGGATCAATAATTTGATAAATCAATCATATTGTCCATTTTTTTACCTATAAATCCTTGTATAATTAGAAAGAAAGAAAAGGAGGATTTTTCGATATGGATAGTAAGAACCTTATCGCAGATTCATTTTGGGATCTTTGTAAGAAATATGATATCAATAAAATATCTATTCGCCATATTCATGAAAAAGCAGGGCTTTCACGTCAGACTTTTTACAATCACTTTCAGGATAAGGACGATTTGATTCAATATTGTTATGAAACAAAGGTTTTGCCGGAAGATCATTCATACGACGGAATTCCTTATATGCTCGAATGGTACCATCGTTTGCAGGAAAACAAGCACTTCATGAAAAAAGCGCTTGACACGGTAGGTCCCAATTCATTGTGGCGTTATATAATGAAAAAAGAATATATTTGGGGACACCGCTGGCATAAAAAAATGAGGGGAGCACCGCTGACAGAAGAGATGAAAATTGCATCCGATTATTACGCAGGTGCACTAATCAGTGCCACTATAGAATGGCTCCTTAATGATTGCCCTGTATCTCCGGAAAGAATGGCCGAGTTGGAAACCCGTTTCAGAAAAATAAGCCTTAACGAAATTATGAAAGGTGACCTAAAAAAAGGACCGTATGACAATCTTTGATACTTGTATATTTTTTGACAAAAGTCTATTTTTATAAATTGCTTGAATTTTTATAATAGTGTATTTTTGGTTTATCGAATTGCTTCGATTACAAAAAAATGATTTAAAGGAGATACAATTATGATCAAAGGCAACAACAGGTTTCTCAGATTCATGCGCCTTTTTTCACTTGGTTTTACAGGTGGAACAATTTGGCTTCTGATGTATGTACGTTACTGTTTTTATGACCAAATGAAGGAGGCCCTTGATTGTACAAATGCACAGCTTGGTTTTCTTAATACAGCATGGGCCGTAGTAGCATTTCCTTTGGGCATAATCGGTGCTTACTTGGCAGATAAATACGACGCCAAAAATATTATACTGCTTTCTATCGGCGGTATGACCGCAGTCACATTCATTTATGGCCTATTTTCTAGTAGCTATACAGCTTCCGTCATTTGCTGGATTATGCAAGGTGTCGTAACATTAGCCTACTGGCCTTGCCTTGTAAAATATATCAACAATTTAGGTGACGAAAGTCAGGCAGGAAGTTCCTTTGGCATGTATTATTTGATAAACGGACTTGCTGGAGCTTTTGGTAATGCATTTCCTCTTTGGATTGTAACAAAATTTGATTTAGGATACAAAGGCATTGTATTTGTATATGGCGGAATAACATTATTTGCCACAATTCTTGTTTGGCTTTTCCTTGAAAACGAAAAGCAGCTATCTGAAAAAGGTGTACAGCTTAAGGGTGACGAACCTATTCGCCTCAAGCATGTTGCATATGTTATAAAATGGCCGGGACTATATATTATGTTCTTTGCTTTCTTTACAGCATATACACTTTATTCAAATGTTTCTTATTTCACTCCGTATCTAACTCATGTTGTAGGAATCGATCCTGATGCTTCTTCAATGTATGCTGTTATCCGTTCTTACGGAGCTATGGTTATTGCTCCGATCGGAGGTATTATGGCGGACAAAGTGCTCAAATCCACCTCCTCCTGGAATATTATTGCTTTTGCTATTTCAGCTATGATGTTTGCAGTTCCTTTCCTCTTTAATGAAAACTCAAATGTCACACTAGTTTGCATTTATTCTGTACTTCCTTCACTGATAATTTTTGCACTTTATTCTGTGACATACTCGCTCCTGAGAGAAATGCATATTCCGGCAACGGTGACCGGCACAGTGATCGGAATCAGCTATCTTTCCGGAAATATCGTAGATGCTGTATTCCCTGCGATGTTCGGTTCCTGGATAGATAAATTTGGAAATAAAGGATATACATATATTTTCATGTTTTTCATAGCAATATGTATTCTTGGAATTCTGAATTCTATCTGGGCAAAGCGCTTTGACAAACAGGTAAAAGCCGGAAAAAAAGTTCTCGACCTTTCCGGACTTGATGAGAATGTATAAGAATCACCATCAGCAAACAAAATAAAAATGTTTTTAACGAGAAAACGGTGCAATCCCCTTTTAAAAGATTGCACCGTTTTCTCTTTTAGGCTGTAAGCTTGTCGCTGAACTTTAAAAATTCGCATTAAATCGATTCAAATCTCTAAGCCAGCAGTATTCGACTTGGGCTGCCTGTAAAGTAATCAAAGCATAACGCAACTCGAAATGTCGACAAAACCGATAAAAATTATGATAGATGTTTCCCCTCTTTTATAGTAAAATTATTTCATCGTTACTTTGTATCAATCAGAAGAATAATATCTTGTTACAATACTGTCAAACGAGAATTCCTGTATTTATCAAAGTTTTTCCGTTATTTTCACTACTGTACTACAAAAAAAGTAAAAAATTATGGCACAAGTTTTAAATAAAAATTTAATCTATGAAATTCTCTCTGTAGTTGAAGAAATTCCAGAAGGCAAGGTCGCCACTTATGCACAGATTGCCGCGCTGATCGGCAGAGAAAAAAACGCAAGGCTGGTAGGAAAAGTTCTCAGCATGGCCGAATATTACGGAAATTACCCCTGTCATAGAGTTGTAAATCATGCCGGCAGATTAGTACCCGGCTAGGAAGAACAAGCCACCTTGCTGCGTCAGGAAGGTGTCATTTTTAAAGATGAGATGCATATTGATCTTAAACAATGTCAGTGGTCGCTGCGATAAAGAACTGAAAAAATATAAAATCTAACAAAAAACGCCTGTTTCCCAAATATTATACATTCCATTCCAGCAGCTTGCTGAGAAAACGTTGAAGCTGCTCTGTTTCCGGCATCGTAAATATCGTCTCGCTTCTGCCGTACTCCATCAGCATGCCTTCACAAAGAAAGGCAACTTTATCGCAGGCATGCCGGGCAAATCCCATTTCATGCGTTACAATAATAAAATTCATTCCTTCTTCTTTCAGCTCTTTTATGATATCAAGCACTTCCGTTGTATACTCTGGATCAAGTGCGCTTGTCGGTTCGTCTAAAAGAAGCAGCTTTGGTTTTGCAGCCACAGCCCTTGCAATGGCAACGCGCTGCTGCTGGCCGCCGGAAAGCGCCGATGGTTTTTTATCAATATCAGAAGTAAGGCCAAACCTCGTCAGCAGTTCCATTGCCCTCTGTTCGGCTTTTATTTTTGAATATCCGTGTACCTCAACCAGCGGAAGTACAATATTATCAAGTGCACTTAAATGCCGGAAAAGCCCGCTCTGCTGAAATACAAAACCCAGTTTCTTTCGATGCTGCTGCAGGACTTTTTCATCAGGCTGTACTTCTATGCCATCTACATATAGACGACCGGACGATGGCAAAATCAGTCCGCCGATAATCCGCAGCAATGTTGATTTTCCACCGCCTGATGGTCCAATAATCGCAAGTGTGTGTATGTCATCTGAAAAATCCATTGGTTTCAGCACAGTTCTGTCTTGGTCAAACTGTTTGGAAAGGCCATAAAACTCAATTTTCATACTGAAATCTCCTTTCCAGACGCTTGCTGATATATGAAATCGGTAGAGTCAGGCAAAGATAAAGCAGCCCTAAAAAAAAATAACATTCAAACAATCTAAAATTTACTGCACTAATTTCCCGCATAGTCTGTGTCATTTCAATCACAGAAATCATAGAAAGCAGTGAAGAATCCTTAATGATGGAAGCAAACTGTCCTGTCAGTGCCGGCATTGTACGCGTTATCATCTGCGGGAGAATCACATGCCGCAGCGTCTGCTGCCGCGTAAATCCCACAGCCCGCGCTGCTTCCAGCTGAGAATCCGCCATAGAAAGCAAACTGCCGCGAATGATTTCCGCAATATAAGCTCCTTCAAAAACAGAGAGAATAATTACTCCGGATACAAAGCGATTTTCTATGCCCCAAGCCGTCCCTACAATATAAAAAAACAGATAAATCTGCATAATCAGCGGCGTTCCCCGAATGAAAGTTACATAAATATTACAGAAATATCTTACCACAAGTAGGCGCGAGCCTTGACCAGCGGCGCTTAAACATCCAATCACAAGGCTCAGAAACAAGCTTGTGATACCGACGCACAAAGTCATCACAAATCCTTTCCAGAGACGAATCCGGAATTGTCCTAAAAAAGTAAAATCAAATTCTACATTAATTGCCTTCAGTGACAGCCAAAATACTGCCACAATAAAGCAGGACGCAAGTAGCATATTCAATGCTGCTGCAAAAAGATTATGATTTCCTCTTTTTGGCGCTAAAAACAAATTTCGTAATATCTCCATGTACTTCGTTTCTCCGTTTTATCCTTCTTTTATTGCTGCAAATCAAAAAACCACTGAAATCCCAGCTCGTCAAATGCCTCTTTTTCTTTCGATAAATATTTTTCTGTCAGCGCATCAAAACCGCCGTTTTCACGGTACTCTGCAAGAAATGCATTGATTTGATCAAGAAGCTGCTGATTTCCCTTTTGGACCGCAATTCCCCATTTTTCTACATCTTGAAACGGAATAAAAATTGCTGTCGTCGTCTCTAAATTGTTCTGCCAGTTTCGATAAATTGTCAGCTGATCATAGATAAACCCATCCACCTTTCCCTGTGCTACCTCTGTAACACAGGCACTTTCGTCTGACAGCACGACAAGCTCCGCTTCCGTTAAATAGTCCTGCGCATACAAATGACCTGTCGAGCCTGTTTTCACTGCCAGTTTTCTGCCGGGTTGGTTTAAATCTTCTACAGAGGCAATATCAGACTCAGAATTTGCCAGTACTGCAAGCATCGCGTTCGCATATGGATCAGAAAAATCAACAAGCTCCGAACGGTCTTCCCGAATCGTCATTGAAGAAATTACAATATCGACAGTCCCCGTCTGCAAAGAAGGGATCAAGCCGTCAAACGAAATATTTTCAATTTTGATTTCCCGGCCGATATATTCTCCAAAATCCTTCATTAAATCCACACTGACCCCCGCAGGATTTCCTGCATCATCTTTTGTTTCAAACGGCGGGTAAGCCAGCTCCATTGCAACTACAAGCGGCTCTGTCTCTTCATCTTGGCTTCCGCCGCAGCCAGCTATAGTCAGCATGAAAAGAACAATCAATATCAGACATATAATTTTTTTCATCTCTTTCTTCTTCGTATTTCCTTTCATTTTTTCCTTGACAATTTTGCTGCTTTAGTAACAGCCTACAGCAGCTGCTTTCGCCATAAAAGTGCTTTTCGTTCCAGCTCCTTCACAAAACTATCTTTTCCATCGCAGTAGCCATCAATATCATAAGGATAAAGCGCTGCTAACTGTTTTTTCAGCTGACCGTATCTGTCCGCCTCCTGCTTATGACTTCTTAAATAATCGCGTACTGCAAGATGTCTCTCAATTTCTCCCGTATTTTCCTGCCCGAAAATGTGTATTTGATGCGTCCGCTCATCGCCTCCCTTGCGCAGATACCGTCTGCCAGGAATCCCAAATTCACCAAGATATTCATAACCGGCATTTTGAAATTGATCGGATTTCTGATCTATCTCCTCTAAATCCTTCACAACAGGCATCATATCAATAATCGGCTTCGCTGCAAGATTCGGTACCGCTGTACTTCCGATATGATACAGTGCAAGACAGTTTTCACCTAAGATTTTTCTGATCAGGCAAGCTTCTTTCTCAAAAACATCCTTCCACGCAGGACAATATTCTGTTACAACAATATGCTGCGGCATTTTTACTCCTCATTTTCGGAAAATCCGGCATCCTCTGATATCATATCTGCCTCTTCTACATCAATGACCTCACCTTGTTCTTCAAATTCGCCTTCGTAGTCTTCCTCCTCTTCTGCTCTTCGCATTGCAGCCTGACGGGCTTCATATTCGGCCATCTGTTCTTCTCTCACTCTTCTTGATGTTACCATAAAAATCAATACAATAACGATCAGTAGTCCCAATATAAACATATTTTACACCTCTTTCTAATCTCCATCCAAATTAGCTTTTACTATAATTTTACATATGACTTCTATTTATTGTATCACAATCCGGCCTGAATCATCAACATATTTACAATTTCACTTTGTTTTTAAAATTGAATGTAGTATAATTGTAGCGGAAAAGGAGAAGAAATTTAAATGGAAAAATCACAAAATGCAGCATTCAAAACAAGCGGCTCTAGTACAACAGAGCTCAGCAGCGAAAGTGTCGGAAAACTTCTTTTTAAATTTTCACTGCCTGCAATTGTCGCACAGCTTATTAATGTCCTTTACAATATGGTAGATCGCATGTTTATCGGCCACATTGATCAAATCGGCCCTGATGCTTTAACCGGCATCGGAATTGTAATGCCGGTTATCATGTGTATTTCTGCTTTCGCAGCGCTTGTCAGTATGGGCGGCGCAGCCCGCGCTTCTATCATGCTGGGAAGAGGAGACAAAAAAGAAGCAGAAGCAATCCTCGGCAACTGTACCATGGCACTACTTCTCATTGCAGCAGTCCTCTCTGCCATATTCCTTCTCTTCGGAGAAAAAATCCTTCTTGCCTTCGGCGCAAGCGAGGACACAATTTTCTATGCGTGGAGCTATATGAAAATATACTCCATCGGTACTGTCTTTGTACAGCTTACATTAGGCTTAAATGCATTCATCACAGCACAGGGTTTTGCCAAATACAGTATGATCACCGTTACCATCGGTGCGGTTTTAAATATCCTGCTCGATCCAATCTTTATTTATGCTTTCAATCTCGGTGTAAAAGGAGCGGCTCTTGCTACTATCCTTTCGCAATGTGCATCTGCTTTCTTTGTCTGCCGTTTTCTCACTTCGGAAAAAAGCACTTTAAAAATCAAACGCCCGAATCTCAGAATCCGTCGTCAGATATTCCTGCCGTGCATCGCACTTGGTGCTTCTCCATTTGTCATGCAGTTTACCGAAAGCATTCTTTATATCTGCTTCAACACCTCACTTCTTAAATATGGCGGTGATCTCGCAGTCGGTGTAATGACAATCGTTTCAAGTGCTATGCAATTTTCCATGCTCCCAATTCAGGGTTTGACGCAAGGAGCACAGCCCATTATCAGCTTTAATTACGGAGCTAAAGACATGCAGCGTGTAACACAGGCTTTTAAGCTTCTTTTGATCTCCTGTCTTACCTACGCAGTCCTGATCTGGGCAGTCGCTATGCTGGCACCTCAGCTGTTTGCCGCTATTTTTACAAGCGATGCAGAACTGGCTCAGGCCTCCCGCCTCGCCATGCGCATTTATATGGCAGCTGGTCTTCTAATGGGTGCTCAACTTGCCTGCCAGCAAACCTTTATTGCACTTGGCAACGCTAAAATATCACTTTTTTTTTTTTTTTTTCGAAAGGTTTTTCTATTAATTCCGCTTATTTTTATCCTCCCTCACTTCTTTGAGGATAAAGTAGCAGCGGTCTTTCTCGCAGAGCCAATCTCTGATACGATCGCAGTTACAACGACCGTTATTTTATTCAGTATCAGCTTTCATCGGCTAAAAAAGCAGGTCGAAGGAAACTATGAAAATACACAGTAATTAAAAACAGCTATACTAAAGTGGTTTACTAAAAGTAAAAATCGTCAAAGAATATTCTTTGACGATTTTTTAAACATATCATACATCTTGCTGCAAATCTTTTTTCTAATTTCAATCTTTCTATAGTCCCCATTTTTCAAGCAGTTCATCATAAATTCCATTTTCTCTCACATTCGCAAGACCTGTGTTGATCTGTTCAAGCAGCTCTTTATTTCCCTTCTGTACAGCAAATCCTAGTGCCTCCGAATCCATGATTTCCCCTGCAATCTTTATTTTTCCCGCATGCAGATTTTCATAAGTTACTGCTGTACTGTATCCTGTAAGAATTGCATCAATGTCTTCATTCAGAAGCTGAAGAACGCAGGTATCAAATCCGTCAAGAATCACAGCCTCACCGATTGCTCCATCTGCTTCGAGCGCTGTAATCTCATCTGCATAATTCGTTCCGATCTGGCTTGCAACTTTCATCTCAGAAGTCAGTGTGCTCATATCCGTGATTTTATCATTATCTGCCTTAACAATCAGCACTTTGCCACCGTTATAATAGAAATCTGAAAAATCTACTTTTTCTCTTCTCTCCGGATCCTCTGCCCACATTCCTGCTGCGATAATATCACTGTTGCCTGCCTGAACAGACGGAATAATAGCTTCAAAACTCATGTCGACAAACTCTACCTGAAATCCCTGATCTTCTCCTATTGCTGTAATAAGATCCATATCAAATCCAATAATATTTCCATCCTCATCTACCGTATCAAACGGCGGAAAAGTCGCCTCTGTTGCAACTGTATATACCGGTATCTCCGAACCACTATTTTCTGCCTGTTCCCCATCTCCGCAGGAAACTGCCGCCATTATCATAATCATCGCCAATGCGACTGCCAATATCTTTTTTATTTTGCTGTTCATATTTTACCTCTTTTCTATATTACGACATCATTTTTACCATTGTCATCATGTATACGACAATACAATTCAAATAATCCTCGATAAAAACTCTTTCTTCTGTTGTTGCTACACCACCGTCTCGTGAGCCTGGTCCGAACCACGGCATATCAATACCAATTGCTCTTCTGATATATGAAGCGTCAGCTCCTCCCATGATCTTCCAGTGCTTTGGTTTGCTTCCCAAAAGCTCTTCGCAGACCTCATCCAGCGTCTGTACAATTAAGCTGTCCTCCGGCACTTTAAATACCGGTGTATCCGGCTCATAGTGCGAATGGAATTCATAAGTAAATGTCGGATCAGATTTTTTTACCTCTTCCAATGCACCGATAATTTCCGCATCTACACTTTCAGGAGTTTCTGTCGGCAGATATCGTCTGTCGATCAAAATTTCTGCACGTCTTGCATAATTATTAACAACATTTCCCGCCATAATCCTTGTTACTGCCAAATTCGACTTACAATCACCGGATACCGGTTTTTTGTCAATCACTTCGTCTTGCAGCTTGTAGAGTGCCTGCAGCGCTTTTACAGATTTCTTAATCGCATCCTCGCCCCCGTAAATATTTTCCTTATCGGCAGAATTGATTTTTCTGGAAGCATGCCCTCCGTCTCCGTAAATAACAATCCTACACGGATAAGTACCTCCATGTTCAAGGACAACGCCAAGACTTGACGGCTCCATGCTGATTCCGAAATCTCCTTCAATCAGACCCGCATCGAGCATCGGCAAAATTCCATAAGTGCCGCCATTCTCCTCATCCGAGACATAATTGATTGTAATGCTTCCTTTCGGGTCAAAGCCCATTTTCTTAAGAAGCATTACCGCTATCAGCGCAGCGCAGTCCCCGCTCTTCATATCGCTAGCACCTCTGCCGTATACATATCCATTTTTAATTTCTCCTGACCACGGGTTATAATCCGGATCATTCGTATCCGAAGGCGGAAATACATCAAAATGTCCATTAAAAAGAAATTTCTTTCCTTCCTGACTGCCCTGCCACTTTGCCAAAACATTCGGTCTATCCTTCATATATTCATATATCTCTACTGAAAGCCCCGCTTTTTTAAGCCATCGGATCATTGTTTCTGCCATCGGCAGTTCACTTCCTGTCGGGCTTGGAGACTTTAACGCCTCTATCAGACATTGCAGTGCTTCTTCCTTGTTTTCCTCCACCACTTTTTTAATTTGATCAATTGTAAACATAAGCTGCTCCTTTTCTCTATTATTTTACTGTACAATACAGCAATAATGTTTATAAATATACACCATAATTAATTATTATGCAATACCTTTTTGAAAAATTTTTCCTCTCTATAAATAATTTTTTAAAGCAACTGTCAGTTGCAGAAATTCAAAGCAGGCTTGGTCGACAAAAAAAGTGCTGTATGGTATACTATTGAAAAATTAAAAAGGACGGTAATAATAATGACGCTCGGAGAAAAAATTGCAAAACTGAGAACAATGCGGAACATGTCGCAGAGCGACTTTGCAGAACAGATAAAAGTTTCCCGTCAATCTGTCTCCAAATGGGAAACAGATGCAAGCATTCCAGAACTTGACAAACTCATCCAGATCAGCAATTTTTTTGGAATCACACTTGATGAACTCGTCAAAGAATATCATGTAGAAAACGAAAAAAGCCATGCAGAAACTGAAATTCACCTGCACAGCAAGACAAAAGAACCTGCCGATTCCAAAACCGCATCCTTTGAGCATGCTCGTATCCACAGCACGCAGCGCACTATCGGCTTTATCCTGCTTGCTGTCGGTTTGTTTGGCCTTCTGATCGGCTTTCTCACGCTTAATATTCTCATTATAATTATTACAGCCTACATGATTCTCTGCGGAATTCTCTGCCTTATCGTAAAAAGACGTGTCGGCATCTTTATCGGCTGGATTACTTTTTTACCGCTTGCCTTTCTGATGCGATTTGTTACTGCATCAAGCATGCATGCGGTCTTTATACCTTACTTTTATTTTCATGCCGAGTCGTTTTCACCATTCATTCTCGTCTTTTCCTATCTCATGTGGGTATTTTTTATCACCCTCTTTTTTCTGACTCTCCAAAAAACACGGCTGCAAAAATATCGTTTTCTTCTGCTTGGCTGGATTATTCTCTATTACACTAGAGGATCCCTTTTCGGATTCTTTCCAGCCCTTTTTCATTTTGAGCGCACAGTTTCCGATCCGCTTTTAACAGCCTCCTTCATTATCGGGCTCATTGCTTTTATACTTCTGCTAATCTTACTTTTCTTTACTGTAAAAGCTATTCTTCCGAGCATATGCAAACTTAGACAAAAATAAAATTTACATTTATCGTTTTCGTATTGGATGACGAATCACTGTTTTCATCTTTGAAGGCTCCGTTTTTCTTGCATCTGAAAGGTAAATTTCATGATGAAGCCGAGTTTTATTGATATCATTTTCATAACCATTTTCCTGTAAAAACTGATCCATCAAGAGAATACTCCTTGCCTCTTCATCAAAACTTCCTATATGCATCATCTGTATGCACAAGCCTTCTTCAATGGTCAAAAATTCTACCTTTGAAAAATCTTGTTTCTTCTTTTTTTCTGCTTCTGACAGAGCCCATGCAAAGTCATCCTCTGTTACAAAATCCGGAAGACGAATCACAGAAATCCAGTGAAAATTCTTTTTATCGCTGTAATCGACGCTGTAATTTCCTTCCTGCTCCCAAAAACCTTCCAGCGGCGGTACTACATAGTCAAAATATCCTTCAATCCGATGATCTGTTTTCTTGCTCATTTTAATTGTGAAAGCAACGCCGTAAAGCAGCTCTATTGATTGCTTATAAGCACCTTTTTCTTCGTTAGGATCCCCTTTTCCGCGCACTGCCAAATAATTGATAGCAGGAATTTCCAGAATCATCGGCTTCTCTTTGGGCAGATAGAATTCTTTATACTCTTTTTTAAAATCAAAGGCCATTTTTGTCATCCCCTCCGTGTTAGAACATTTGTTCTCTTTTATTCTATCATACCTTTTTCCTTATCGTCAATCAAAAAAGAACTCCATGTACTGATCTTTTACTTTAATCCACACAGAGTTCTCTCTTCTTTTAATTCACTTTATGTAAAGCATAAGCACATCCGAGTCGTTATTTTCTCATCTTCGCTGCAAAATCAGACATTGCTTCAGAAATTTTAATTTGCTGCGGACAAACTGCTTCGCAGCTTCTGCATCCGATACATGCGTCCGGCCTTTTTTCCTTTTCCAGTGAACGCAGTGCCATCGGTGCAATAAATCCTCCTTTTGTATAGCTGTGTTCATTATAAAGCGAAAGCAACCAAGGAATATCAAGTCCCTGCGGGCAATGACTTACACAGTAATGACACGCCGTACACGGAAGTGTTTTGCTGATTCGCATATCGTCTGCAATGCTGAGAATCAGTTTCATTTCGGCATCATCAAGCGGCCGCTCTGTCTCAAAAGTCCTAATATTATCAGCCATCTGCTCCGGGGTTGACATGCCGGACAAAATCATCGTTACACCCGGCGTTGCCTGCAGGAATCGAAACGCCCATGCCGCCGCACTTTCTTCCGGTCTCAGCTCTTTCATCTGCGCTGTGTATTCCTCTTTCAGATGAACAAGCTTGCCGCCGCGCAGCGGTTCCATAACCCAAATAGGAATACTGCGCTCATTAAGCACTTTTACCTTGCTTTTTGCATCCTGAAATTCCCAGTCGAGGAAATTAAGCTGTATCTGACAAAACTCAATACAATCGCCATAGCCCTCAAGAAATTTCAGCATTGTATCCAGCGTACCATGAACAGAAAACCCTAAATGCTTAATGCGTCCGGCAGCTTTTTGTTTCACAAAATAATCCTTAATGCCAAATTTCGGATCAAGATAAGCATTAATATTCATCTCGCAGACATTATGAATCAAATAAAAATCAAAATACTCCACCTGACATTTTTGGAGCTGCTTTTCAAAAATCTCCTCTGCCTTATCCATATTATTTAAATCATAGCCTGGAAATTTCGTCGCTAAATAAAAATTTTCTCTCGGATACTTGCTGAGCGCTCTGCCAATTGCAAGCTCTGAATTTCCGTTATGATAGCCCCATGCCGTATCATAATAATTGATTCCATGCTCCATTGCATATGCCACCATTTGCTCCGTTGTATCCTGATCTACCTTTGCCTCATCCCCGTCAAAAACCGGAAGACGCATTGTTCCCATCCCGAGCGCCGATAGTTTCAAATTCTGAAAATCTTTATAAATCATGCTCAGTCCTCCTTTTTCATATTTCATCGCAACAGATTACAACAGTTTTTTCTGTCCGTTATATTTTTATTATATCATAAAACAGGATTACGCATATAAATATGAAAATTTTCTATCATACTTTTTCTCTATGAAAAGGAATAGCAAAAACGCATAACTGGCAAAACCGTCAGCGAATAGCGCCGTCCTCTTTCATTTTGAAAATTTCCGCTTCGCTGTAACCAAGCTTCGTAAAAATAAGGTCCGTATCTCGTCCAATCGGCCCTGTGATATCATATGACTTTCTTTCATAATTACTGAAAAAAATCGGTGGGCACGGCATCATTACTTTCATGCCGTCTGCAAACTCAACTTCTTCTACATAACCGTTTTCCACCGCCTGCGGATCTGTTGTAATCGCGTTCATCTCCCGCATAACTTCACAGGAAATACTGTTTTCAATCAGGATTTTACGCCATTCAAAACTGGTTTTGCTTAAAAACTTTTCCGTAAATCTGTCAAGCATTTCCTGCAGCACTCCGTTTTCTACAAGTGCCGACATCGTCGCAAAACGTGGATCTCCAATCATATCATCAAGGCCTAGTACTTTGCAGTATTTATCTTTATCACGCTTGAAATCATTTTCATAAACGCCGATCCAGCGGCCGTCTTTGCACATATAATATCCGCTGAGCGGATCGTTTCTATTTTCTGGATCAGGATTCAGATTCTTATGCTCAAACTGTGTCTCTACAACACCGATTGCATTACACCAAATCCCGCTTGCAAGAAGAGAAGTTTCAACCTTTGTTCCTATTCCCGTCCGTTCTCTTCCAATCAATGCCATCAAAATGCCCGAAAGAAATGTTGAGCTTGTCGCCATGTCGCCGAATGCATATGTCGGCGTAAAAGGATAAGCATTTTTTTCCTGCCACTCTGCCTGTCCGCCGGAACGCAGCCAAAACGCCGTACTGTCAAAACCCGGATCATTTGCATCCGGACCCTTAGGTCCATATCCTGTAAAATGTGCATAAATAAGTTTCGGAAAGCGATCTTTCAGTGTATCGTAGTCCAATCCTGCTCGCTGAAGAGATGCAGCTCTGATATTGGTAAGAAAAATATCGGCATTCTCAAGCAATCTGAGAAGCGCTTCTTTTCCTTTATCTGATTTGATATTAATAGAAATAAACATTTTATTGCTGTTATTGATTGTAAATATTGGATTTTTATCATCTTCATAAGGTACTTGTTTGAAATCACCGGTCGTTCTGTGCTCATCACCATAAGAAGTTTCTACTTTAATGACTTCTGCTCCATAAGCACAAAGCATTCTTGCCGTCGTCGGTGCCGCTACTACCGTTGAAAGTTCTACTACCTTTACTCCCGTTAAAGGCAAATTAATGTTTTGTTTCATGAAATATAAAGCTCCTTTCTGTTTCCATTGATATTATTATATAATGTTTAGAATTTTTAGTCAATTATAAAAGTTTATACGCTGCCGAAAAAAATAGAAGAAATAAAATTCTTCCTTTACAGGAACAGTATGGTATCATATAATTTAAATGTTGTGTATTTTTAATAATCAGGAGGAATTTATGAGCGATAAACTACAAATTTTTACCGCGATGACAATCTATATGCTGATTGTAATTGGAATAGGATTTTACTTCTCAAAACGCGCAAATAAAAGCAGTGAAGATTATTTTCTCGGAGGTCGTTCACTTGGCCCATGGGTAGCAGCAATGAGTGCAGAGGCCTCCGACATGAGCGGCTGGCTTCTTATGGGACTTCCAGGCCTTGCTTATTGGTGCGGCATTGCTGATGCAGCCTGGACTGCAATTGGTCTTGCGGTCGGTACTTATATCAACTGGCTGATTGTCGCCAAACGCCTTCGCAGATACTCTGCTGTTTCCGGCAATGCCATTACAATTCCAGAATTTTTTAGCAACAGATATCATGAAAAGAAAAATATCATTATGACGCTTTCAGCCCTTTTCATTCTGATCTTTTTCACAGTTTACGCTGCAAGCTGCTTTGTAACCTGCGGCAAGCTGTTTAATACATTATTTCATTTTCCATATCACGCTATGCTGATTGCCGGCGCACTCTTTGTCGTAATATATACATTTCTCGGCGGATTCCTGGCAGAAAGCGCTTCAGATTTTATGCAGGCAATCGTAATGATTACGGCGCTTTCTATTATTCTTGTCTGCGGAACAATTTCTGCCGGCGGAATTGAGGCTGTGATTGAAAACGCCAAAGCCATACCAGGTTATTTGTCCTTAAACAGCATTGCTTCTCCTATCACCAGTATAGACGGTGTACAACAGGTAAAGGACGGTGCTCCGCTCTTTGGCGAAGCCGGAAAATACGGCTTTCTCACAATTCTTTCAACCGCTTCATGGGGACTTGGTTATTTTGGAGTACCGCAGGTACTGCTTCGTTTTATGGCAATACGCAAAACAAATGAACTGAAAAAATCCCGCCGTATTGCTACTGTATGGGTTATAATTTCTCTGTTTGCTGCCGTTTCTATCGGCGTGATGGGCCGCGTACTTTTGCCAACAGAGACCTCGCTTCTTACCAACTCCGGTGCAGAAAATATTTTCATCAACCTTTCCCATTACCTTCTCCCTGCATTCCTTGCAGGCATTGTAATGGCCGGTATTCTTGCTGCAACAATCAGCTCATCAGACTCTTATCTTCTGATTGCGTCTTCTGCTGTTGCAAAAAACATTTATGAGAAATCACCGCGTGCAAAAAAACTTTACTTCCGTCTTACCGGCAAAGACGCGGATGATAAATCTGTTATGAATATTTCTCGTATTACACTTCTTTTGATTGCAGTAATCGGTATTATTATCGCATGGGACGAGCAAAGTGTCATTTTCGATATCGTGTCATTCGCATGGTCCGGTTTCGGCGCCACTTTTGGCCCAATCATGCTGTTTTCACTTTTCTGGAAACGGACAACCTACCCTGCCGCTGTCTCAGGTATGATAGCAGGAGCGGCAATGGTATTTCTTTGGAAGCTTAAAATCGCAGCACTTGGAGGAGCTTTTGCCATTTACGAACTGCTTCCAGCATTTTTATTCTCCTCGCTTGTAATCGTCACTGTTTCTCTCTTTACGAAAAAGCCGTCTGAAGAAATTTGCAATGAATTTGAACAGGTACGCACCTCGCAGGAATAAAAAATCGATCTAATTACTTTTTCATTTTAAAAGCGCCTTGAAATGTTTTCAAGGCGCTTTTTGTCATAATTTGACGAGAAGTGTCGTTTCTTTCCGGATTGTGTTTCAATAATAAATATGCAATAATTCTTTTATAGTACAAATAGTATCATTGATGATTCAGGGTTGGGAGGTTCGACGATGGAAGCTTTATATCAAATATTATCTAAAAAATTTACTGAAAAAACTGCCAAAAATATGGTTATTTCCGAATGTTGCGAAGTGCTTGACAGTATTGCAAGTGGTTTTGAATACATCCGGCGCGTCCATATTCCGACAAGAACTTTTATCACTATAAAGGAAAATGATTTCTTTCATGCAGTTCTATCTTGTTCTTCCAGCTTTGTCATTCCAGAACATCAGGAAAGTTATTTTCGCTTTATTGATTCAGAAAGAATTTCAAGTTCACTTACCAGGAAAAATCCCTGTGAAACACTTGACATTAAACTTTCTTCCGGCAGCAAAGGTTATCGCTGGGCACGATTTATGATTATTCTGTCAGTCGTACAAGAAGAAAAAGCCGAATCTTACCTTTTAACCTGCAGCGATATCACACGCCAGAAAAGGGACGAACAGCAAACAATTGATGCCCTGAATTTGGCATTTGCTTCCGCTCAGAAGGCAAATGCTGCTAAAAACGAATTTCTGTCACGCGTCAGTCATGATATACGCACCCCAATGAACGCAATCATCGGAACGACCTCAATTGCACAAACATGCGTAAACGACACTGCTAAAATCCGTGCCTGTCTCGATAAAATCAGTATATCTTCAAAGCATTTAATGAATCTGATCAACGAAATTCTCGATATGTCCAGAATTGAATCAGGGCACTTAATCCTCATTGAGGAAAAATTTAATCTGTACGATTTAATCCGTGATCTCATTCTTATCGCACAGCCGCAGATGCATATCAGAAATCAAAACTTCAGCGTCAATATCTCCTCTATCAAACATGCCGATGTAATCGGCGATAGCACACGCATGAAACAGTGCTTCCTGAATTTCATTACCAATGCAATTAAATACACTCCGGACGGCGGCTTTATTACAATGTCCGTCTTTGAGAAAGAAACAGAAAGGGACGGCGTTGCTCTTTTTGAATTTATCTTTGAAGACAACGGCTACGGAATGGACTCTGAATTCATAAATCATATTTTTGAACCTTTTTCACGAAATGAAAATTTTCACGGAAGCAATGTACAAGGTACCGGTCTTGGAATGGCTATTGCTTACAATATCATTCGCATTATGGACGGAGACATCCAAGTAACCAGTGAGCCAAATGCCGGTTCTAAATTCGTCATTACACTTTATCTGAAACTGCAGCCTGAAATAGCTGATATAGCTTTGGAGACACTGCAGA
>CALXBT010000013.1 GCA_944386585.1 uncultured Clostridia bacterium
CGGTCTCAAAACCGTTAAACTCAGCGTATTCGCGGATTACCTCACGGATTTTCTGTTCATCATCTACGATGAGCAATTTAGACATGGTATTTCTCCTTCTCATCAAAATATTTTTATCATAATTTAATCATACTGCGAGAATGTGTTGCTTTCGTGATAATTATATCATGCCCAATAAAAATATGGTATAGCGGATTTTTGCCGCTATACCAATGTAAAGTCGTCGGGAAAAGCAGATGAGAAAACGGAGTTATACGATAGAGGCACCGGATCCGCTGCGTGTCTTTCTGCGGGACGCAAGGAGCAGTGTCAGAAGCCCGCTGATTGCTACCGGCAGATAATAGCCGATCATGCGGCAAAGAATGACAGACGGAAGGAGAAAAGCGCTGCCAAAGATTCCTGCATAGACGGCTGAGAGAGCTGCTTCCGAAATTCCAACACCACCCGGCATCGGTACAGCATCGGCAATCAGGGTAACGGAAGCTTGAAGTGCCAGAAGGTCAAGAAGATTAAAGCCGGACAGGCCGAAAGCTGTAAAGACGAAAAATGGTACTGAAAACATAACAGCAAGCTGAAGGAGCGTTATTGGCTGAATCCGCAGAAAAATCACAGGGTGAGATTTGATGTATTCGGCGCCTTTACGGTAATATGCAGTCTGTCTTGCAAGACTGATCTCTGCTCGCTCAGGATGCCGAATCAGCCTGATTTTTGCCAGCATTTTTGTAAGGATACTGCCACAGAAAGCGATTGCCTGCGGTCGGAAAATAATGGCGAGAAAGAAAAGCAGAAGTACCGCGTGGATGGCAAGTCCTGCGATTAATAAAATTTTAAATGCGCCGATCATTTCTGCAATCAAACTGCTCCGAAACAGGAAAATAATACTGTATGCTGCAATAATGCCGATATGATAACTCAGGTTATACATGAGAAGTGCAACGGAGGCGCTGCCGACAGGGATACCGTCCTTTGCCATATAATAAAGCTGTGCGGGCTGACCGCCTGATGCGCCGGGAGTAACAGAAGTAAAGTAATGACCGATAAACGCATAGCGCAGACAGGACTTGAGAGGTTTTTCATGATCGAGAACCTGCAGCAGTTTCTTTAGGTTAAGACCTTCGCAGGAAACAGCAAAGACCATAAAAAGCAGACCGGCGGCAAGTGATGGAAGACTGGCACCTCTGACAGCGTCTGCAATATCGTGCAAGCTTGCTTCGCGAAGGAGCATTGTAAAGACAATGAAAATCAGGAGCAGATAAATGAAAGTGCTGAGGATATGTTTTTTTAAGTTCATGATAAAAGCCCCCTTTCTTCCGCTTCTTCAAATGTGATGAATTCATAACCGCAGGCCCTGCGGCTGTCAATATAGCCGGAAAGAGCATCAAGCATGCGCGCTGGGGCGCCCGGAGCACCGCCCGTGTCTTCTCCGGAATCATGTAGACAAACAAAACCTCCGTCGATTGTTCGGCGAAGCAGCCTGTCTTTTATTTCTGTCGCTTTGCTGCGCGCACGCCAATCTTGCGCCATGCAGCTCCAGAAGCAAAGCTTGAGACCGGCTTTTTTTACAGCATGAAAGTAAAATGGTGTCAGCATACCCCAAGGAGGGCGGAAATAAGATGCGGAAATTCCCTGTGCGTGTAAAAGGTGAAGGCCGTTTTCTATATATTTTTTTGCTGCCTTTGGACCGAGATAAAAAATTTTTCGGTGATCAGAGGAGTGATATTCGATGCGATGACCTTCGATTTTCATCCGCGCAATAACTGACGGATGGCGTGCGGCTTTTTCCGCAACGACAAAGAAAACGGCTTTGACCTCTTTTTGTTTCAGCAAATCAAGCAGACGGCTAGTATAAATACTGTCAGGACCGTCATCAAACGACAGCAGAATCTGCCGGCTACGGAAGTTTTTTTTCAGCCGGTGCTTTTTTAATTCTTTATAAATCAATCCCCAAATACTAAACACATTCTCTTCTCGCTTTCTGTCTTTTTTGTAGAACAGTTTCAAATCGGCAGAGGAAAAGGAGCAGCGCGCTTTCTGATAAACTTCCGCGCAGCGCTTTCATGTTTTCCGAGAGCTGAAGCTGTTTTTCTTTATCTGCGACAACTGACAGGATGCAGGGCAGGCTGGAAACAATATTTTTCTGGAGCTGAACGCTGATTTGATAGCGGGATGCAAAAATGCTGTTTGCTGTTTCCTGCTGTAAAAAGGGTTTTGTCAAAATTAACGGCGTGCCGGCGCTGATAGCTTCAAACAGAGTGATGCCGCCCGGTTTTGTCAATAACCAGTCGGAACGCTTTATATAAGAAGCAATATTATCGGTAAACGGCAGGAATTCCACATGCTGGTAGGAGCCAGCAAAAATGCGGAGAAGTTCTTTATTTTTTCCTGTAATGACTGTTGTGCAAAGATTCGGTTCTTTTTCCAGTGCATCGTAAAAACATTTTTCCTCCGGTAAAAGCCCAAGTCCTCCACCCATGATGAGCAGGCGGTTGTTTCTTTTGGAGCTGGAAATGCCGGATTTGGTGCTGCTTTCAGAATCGGCTGCCGCATGAAATGAAAAAGCACTTCGCACGGGGATTCCTGTTACGGCGATTTTGTGGGAATCAACACCGATTTTTATGAGGTCCCGTCTTGTTTCTTCTGAAGCTGTCAGATAAAGATCAACCTGCGGGTTCACCCATCTGCCGTGAATTCCGATGTCGGTAATACAGGTGATAAAAGGAATCGGAAGTCTGTACTGTCTAAGACATTTACCGATATATTTATTACAGCCTGAATAGGTCGAAATAACGAGATCAGCTTGATATTTTTCAATCGCCCGTCTAACAGGAAGCAGCAGTGCACTGCATAGTCCTAAGCGGCTTTTTTCTACTGTGCGGTCAAGCTCTGTACAGTGCTTGTAAACATGATTATAAATACTGCTGCCGCGTGAAATAAGGGAACCGTATGCCGTATAGATCCTGTCGGCGCCCGGACCGAGAAGAATGTCCATAAAATCAATGAGAAAAACATTGTCCTGCGGTCTTGTATGTTCAATCTGTTCTTTGATTGCTTCAGCGGCATAGTAATGTCCCATACCAAATTTGCTGGTAAAAAGTAAAATATTCAAAATCCCAATCCTCCTGTTTATAATGCTTTCTTTCGTAGGAGCTTTTGTATAAAGTGATTATACGAGGCAAATCTTGCAAAGAAAAGAAATTACTATTAAGGTTTGTTTAACGGATTCTTAAATTTTACTGATATAGGGCGGATTGCTGAAAACTACCATATTCTGTACGGGATAACGCTGCCTTGACAGAAAAAGGCAAAGTGGAGTATACTGATTATGTATAGACTGGAGGATTGTGACATGTTTGCCATAGGGGATAAAATTGTTTACCCGATGCATGGTGTAGGCATTATCGAGGATATCGAGCAAAAAGAAATACTCGGCGAGGTGCGGGAGTATTATGTGCTGCACATTCCGTTCGGAGATATGCGCGTCATGGTACCGGTTGCTGCGAGCGGAGAGGTGGGAATCAGGCATATTGTAGATACAGAGACTGCAATGCTTGCGATTCAAATCCTGTCAGCGCCTTCTACGGAGATGCCGCCAAACTGGAATAAACGCTATAAAGAGAATGCGGACAAGCTTAAAACTGGCGATATCTTTGAAATTGCGGAAGTCGTGCGCAACCTGACCCGCCAGGACAGAGAAAAAAAGCTGTCTACAGGGGAAAAGAAGCTTCTCGACAGCGCAAAACAGGTATTTGTCAGTGAAATTATGTTGGTAAACAGTATGACAGAAGAGCAGGTAAATCAGATGATAGAGGAGACGGTATAATTTTTTTACTTTATCAGAGAACCTGCTCTGCTTTTGCATGGGAACACCTGCTTGGATGTTTCATTTTCCATGCCCAGTTTTCAAAAAATAAGGAAAGGAGGTGAAACAAATGATTAAGAAGTTACTCAGACTTGTGATGACGACGATAGGCGTAGCAATTGGATACGGAGTATTTCTTTTAGTGAGATTCCTAATCAATCTGGAAGGAGTGCCGATCAGAACTTTGACTGACACTGAAGAATTTTGGATGTCGGTTATCTTTGAACTTATTTTTGCAATTCTATTTTTTAAGCTGACGCCTATTTTAAGCAAGCAAAGCCGTAAGGCGGCGATCAATATTGAAATGGAGCTGAAAGGCGTATCGAGCAGCGATATGATTACCGGTACGGTAGGATTGATTGCAGGCTTTATTATTGCGTTTCTTCTAACGCAGCTTTACGAGCTGTTTCAGATTACATGGCTGTCTGTCAGCCTTACAATTGTAACTTATATTGTGCTTGGTTATTTGGGAATTGTCATTGCAACGAGAAAAGGCAGTGACCTGATCAATGCAATTAATGCGGCGAAAAAAACGCAGTTTGTCGGAGGGAAAGGAAAAGCAAAAGGAGCAGAGGCAACGCCCAAAATCTTTGATACTTCGGTGATTATCGACGGAAGAATATCGGATATCATGCGGACTGGCTTCATTGAGGGCAGAATTATTATTCCGGAGTTTGTACTGGTAGAGCTGCGCCATATTGCCGATTCGTCAGATTCTTTAAAACGTCAACGCGGCAGAAGAGGACTTGATATTCTGAATAAGATTCAGATTGATTATGGTATTGAAATTTACAATACAGCGGAGGAAAAATCGCTGGAGGAGATTCCGGAAGTTGATGTCAAGCTGCTGAAGCTTGCGCAGATTATGAATGGAAAAGTTGTAACAAACGACTTTAATCTGAATAAGGTGGCGGCAATTAAAGGAGTAGAGGTGCTGAATATCAACGAGCTTGCCAACACGCTGAAACCGGTAGTGCTGCCGGGTGAAATGATGCAGCTGTTTCTTGTCAAGGAAGGAAAAGAGCAAAACCAGGCGGTAGCTTATCTGGATGACGGAACGATGATTGTGGTCGAGGACGGCAGAAGATTTATCGGTCAGACGATAGAAACGACGGTAACAAGTGTGCTTCAGACCTCTGCTGGCAGAATGATTTTTGCAAAGCCAAAGATGAAAAAATAGTCCGCAGGGAAGCACCGGAGGAGGAAAAAATGTATCAGGGCAAAATTATCGGCGTGATAATCGCAGCCGCTGGAAGCGGCAGCCGGATGAAAACGGACGGACTGCCCAAACAGTTTATGAAAATAGGCGGTGTCCCCATGATCCGGAGGACAGCACTGGTGTTTGAACAAAACCCATACATAGATGATATCGGTATCGTAATCAACGGAAAATATCGGAAAGAATATGAAAAGGTGCTTTCAGGACTTCGGAAAATCCGCTGCCTGACAACAGGCGGAAAAGAGCGGCAGGAATCTGTTGGATTCGGCCTGCGGGAACTTTCGGAGCTGTCCGATTTTGATTATGTCATGGTTCACGACGGAGCGCGGCCTTATGTTACAGACCGGATTCTTGCCGAATCTCTTGAAATGGCGCTAAAATGCGGATCCTGCATTACAGCGGTGCCCGTAAAGGATACGATTCGTCAAAATGGTATTACGCTGGAGCGCAGCAATCTGTTTCAAGTGCAGACACCGCAGACATTTGAACGCAGAATTATTTTGAATGCCTACGAAAGAGCCGCCTCTGACGGGTATCAGGGTACTGACGACGGCAGTCTTGTCGAGAGATTGGGTCTGCCTGTTGCGATTGTGCCGGGAGATTATGCGAATATTAAGATTACAACAAGAGAGGATTTACAGGTGGAAGGAAGAATCGGAAGCGGATACGATGTGCATAAGCTGGAATTCGGACAAAAACTGGTGCTTGGCGGTGTTTTGATTGAGCATGAAAAAGGGCTTCTCGGCCATTCTGATGCGGATGTGCTAGTGCATGCGGTTATGGATGCACTGCTGGGCGCGGCAGCGCTTGGAGATATCGGTCAGCATTTTCCGGACAGTGATCCTTCTTACAGAGGGATTTCCAGTCTAAGACTGCTCAAACGCGTAAAGAGTTTGATTACAGAGGCTGGGTACCGGATTGGTAATATTGATGCTACGGTAATTGCAGAGCAGCCGAAGCTTGCAGGCTATATTGAACAAATGCGCGCGAATATTGCACATGTGCTTGACATAAATATGGCAGATGTAAGCGTTAAGGCGACGACGACTGAAGGACTTGGCTTTGCCGGCAGAGGAGAGGGAATTGCAGCGCAAGCGTCGGCAGTCCTTTTCAGCGGCGGGATATAAATGGCCGGCAGGCAAGGAAAAATTTTTTGGATTGTAAAATATTGAAGAGGCAAAATCGCAAAAGCCGTTTCCTGTGAGGAAAAGTATATTTCAGGCAGGTGCATGCGGCAGGCGAAAAGATAAAGGAGAACGATTGATAATGAGACTTTCACAAATGCATTTGAAAACACTTCGCGAGACTCCGGCAGAGGCGGAGGTCGCGAGTCACATCCTGCTTGTCAGAACAGGCATGATCAGAAAGCTGGTGTCTGGGGTATATGGATTTATGCCGCTTGGCTGGCGGTCTATCCGTAAGATTGAGGAGATTGTCAGAGAAGAAATGGACGCAAAAGGCGGACAGGAAATACATATGTCGGCAGTACAGCCGGCGGAGCTCTGGCTGGAATCCGGACGCTGGTATGCGTATGGACCGGAACTTTGGAGATTGAAAGACAGAAACGGCAGAGATTTTTGTCTTGGTCCGACTCATGAGGAGATTTTTACCGATATTGTCAGAAACGATATCAGTTCTTACCGACAGCTGCCGCTGAATCTTTATCAGATTCAGACAAAGTACAGAGACGAAGCAAGACCGCGTTTCGGCCTTATGCGGAGCCGCGAATTTATCATGAAGGACAGTTATTCATTTGACAAGGATTTTGAAGGACTTGATAAAAGCTACAACGATATGTACGATGCGTACAGCAGAATCTATACGCGCTGCGGCCTTAATTTCAGACCGGTAGAGGCGGATACCGGCGCGATCGGAGGAAGCAACTCACACGAGTTTACAGCGCTGGCAGAAGTTGGAGAATCAGAGATTGCATATTGTGAACGCTGTGATATGGCAGCGACTGTTGAAAGGGCGGATGTGAAAGATGATCCGGCAGATAGCAGTCAGATGCTGCCGATGGAAGAAGTGTATACGCCAAATACGAAGACGATTGAAGAAGTAGCAGATTTTCTTGGCCTTGACAAAAAGCAGACGATAAAAGCCCTTCTATTTGTGAAGTATGATGAATTGGGCGAGGAGGACGGTTATGTGGCAGCTTTTGTACGGGGTGACAGAGAGCTTAATATGATTAAACTCGTCAATGCGCTTGGCCTTCCGGAGCATGCGGTTGCCTTTGCCGATGAGGAGAAGATGGCGGCAGCAACGGGATGTGTAGGAGGCTTTACAGGGCCAACAGGACTGCATGACTGTACGATTGTAGTAGACAGTGAGCTTGTGGGGATGAAAAATCTTTGCGCAGGCGCCTGTAAAAAAGATTACCATATTAAGAATGTAAATTACGGCAGAGACTATAAAGGCGATATTGTGCGGGATATCAAGACGCTCAAGGAGGGGGATCCATGCCCTGTCTGCGGTGCGCCTGTGAAACATACGCGCGGAATTGAGGTAGGACAGATCTTTAAGCTCGGCACGAAGTATTCAGAACCGATGGGTGCATACTACAAAGATGAAAATCAGGAAGATAAGGTCATTGTAATGGGATGCTACGGAATTGGGATTACGAGGACTCTGGCAGCGATTGTAGAGCAGCATCATGATGACAGCGGTATCATCTGGCCGGTATCGGTGGCACCGTATCATGTGATTATTACATTGATTGCACCGGATGACACTGTGCAGGCGGCGGCCGCTGAAAAAATTTACAGCCGGCTTACTGAAGCCGGCATTGAGGTACTTCTTGATGACCGCAGGGAGCGACCGGGTGTCAAATTTAAAGATGCTGATCTTTTAGGGATTCCTGTGAGAATCACAGTTGGGCGCGGCGCGATCGACGGCAGTGTAGAGTATAAGCTGCGGCGCGAAACGGAAAAGAACGATTTGAGCATTGAAGATGCAATTCAGGCAGCGATTCAAATTGTAGAAAAAGAAAAAAAGGGAATGTAAGATAGAGGAACGACAGGATGAAAGAGCTTTTTAGACTTTTCGCGGCCTTCTTTAAAATGGGGCTTTTTACATTCGGCGGCGGTCTTGCGATGCTGCCGCTGATACAGCGGACAGTAGTGGAAGACTATCAATGGATGACTGAGGAGGAAATGATTGACTGTATCGCAGTAACGCAAGCGATGCCGGGTGTCATTGCAATCAATGCAGCAACTTATGTGGGAAATAAAAGAAAGGGCTTCACTGGAGCTCTTTCTGCTACGCTTGGCGTAATTCTGCCCTCTTTTATTGTCATTATTCTGGCAGTGCTTTTTTTGGGTGCAATCGGTGAGAATAGATATGTAGACGGTGCATTTACCGGAATTAAAGCTGCTTCCTGCGGTCTGATTTTGTATTCTGCCTATAAACTTGGAAAGCAGACAATTAACGGCTGGTTGGCGGGAATTCTGGCACTGGCAAGCTTCATTCCTGTGGCATTTTTTAATCTAAACGCCGTCTTCGCCATTCTTTGCGGCGCGCTGATTGGTTATATTGCTGTTGTAATCAAGTCTGCGCGTGACAAGAAAGGGGAGCAGGAAGGAGATAAAAAACGATGAGTTCTTATATTTTTCTCTTTACTATGTTTCTAAAAATCGGTGTGTTCGGATTCGGCGGTGGCCTTGCGATGCTGCCGCTGATTTTTCAGACGGTACAGGCAGCAGGTTTTATGTCAGCCGCTGAATTTTCAAATTTGATTGCACTTTCGCAGGTAACACCAGGACCGATGGCAGTGAATGCCGCGACCTATGTCGGCTTTCATTACGGCGGTATCAGCGGTGCGGCGGTTGCGACTTTCGGTGTAGCGGTTCCGTCCTTTGTGATTGTTATCGTTGTTTCTGCTTTTTTAAGCAAATTTCATGAAAGCAAAGTAGTAATAGGAATTTTTACAGGAATCCGGCCTGTTACTGTTGGACTTGTTGCTTCAGCGGTGATTGTCGTAGGAGAAACGGTACTTTGGCGTGGAGGCAGGCCAAGCGTGGTTCCTTTTATCATCTTTGCGCTGTCATTTCTCTTGGCAGCAAAATTTAAAGTCAGTCCTATTAAGATTACGATTCTCATGGGTGTAGCCGGCGCACTGATGTGCTCGTAAAGAGAATGCTGCAGCAAGATGTTTTTAAGAAGGTAAAAAAGAAGGACTGTAGCTGCAAGGCAGACAGGATACAATGAAGAACAGTGATAGAAAATGAAAAAAAGGAGAAAATAAGGAGGAAAAAAGAATGCTTTATGTAACGATTGAGATGGAAAACGGCAAGGTGATGAAGGGTGAACTTTATCCGGAAATTGCTCCGCAAACAGTGGATAACTTCCGTAAGCTTGCAGAAGAGGGATTTTATAACGGATTGATTTTTCATCGTGTCATTCCGGGCTTTATGATTCAGGGTGGCTGTCCGCAGGGAACAGGGACAGGCGGACCAGGTTATCAAATCAAGGGAGAATTTGCGGCAAACGGATTTCAGAATGATTTGAGACATGAAAGAGGTGTGCTCTCGATGGCAAGGGCGATGCATCCTGATTCAGCGGGCAGTCAGTTTTTTATTATGGTAGCAGATGCACCGCATCTTGACGGGCAGTATGCTGCATTCGGAAAAATCACTGAAGGAATGGATACAGCAGATGAAATTGTTTCTGTTCCGAGAGATATGATGGACAGGCCGCGTGAAGAACAGAAAATGAAAAAAGTTATGGTAACGGAGGCGTAGAAAACAGCCTGAAAAACAAGGGATAGAGCGAATTTTGGAAAATATAGGAATATGAATGTTCTGTGAAAAATTGTAGCTATGGGTTGACACAATTGTAATAAATGTGTAACAATAGAGGAGCAGCTGGATAAAACTGCAAATAAAAAGTAAGGACAAAAGGTACTATGAGCAAACTTATGAAAGCTTGTGCAAGCGTTTTGACCGTAGCACTCGCGGTAGTATCCGTTTACAGCATGACGGATAT
>CALXBT010000014.1 GCA_944386585.1 uncultured Clostridia bacterium
AATCATCGGGCAGTTCTGCAGCATGTGTTTCTGCATGCTTGCACTCTTTAAAATTGATAAATTTTATAAAATCAGGATTCGCGGATTTCGCTTTCAATGGCAGACAATTAAGGATATTTATGAAATCGGTCTGCCGTCTATTGTTATGCAGTCGATTGGTTCTATCATGCTGTTTGGTTTTAATGCGATTTTAGCAAAAAATACGACAGCGGTAGCAGTATTAGGCGTTTATTTCAGATTGCAATCTTTTGTGTTTATGCCGGTATTTGGAATGAATCAAGGAGCGCTGCCGATTATGGGATATAATTACGGTGCCAGAAACAGAGAACGGTTAATGCATACTTTTCGCCTTGCTCTTATTGCTGCCGCCTTGTATATGTTTTGCGGTCTTATCGTATTTCAGCTTTTCCCGAGTAACCTGCTCGATATTTTTGAAGCTTCTTTTGATATGAAAGAAATCGGGATTTCTGCTTTGCGGATGATTTCTCTTTCATTTTTGCCGGCAGCTTTCGGTATCATGTCAACAACTGTTTTTCAGGCAACAGCACACGGCTTATTCAGTTTATTAGCTTCATTTATCCGGCAGCTGGTTGCGCTTCTGCCGATTGCATGGCTTTTAATGCGGCTGTTTGGAGTAGAGCTTGTATGGATGGCATTTCCGCTGGCAGAGATTGTAGGCTTTGTTTATTCTGCTTTCAGTCTGCGTTATGTTTACCGTAAGGATATTAAGAATATGACACCGGAAATTTAAAACATTGTAAAAAACAGAAAAGGGTAAGTGACTTAAAATAAATTTTTAAATCGCTTACCCTAATTTTATATCATAGTGTTGATTTCTATTGTAAATGTGCGCGCAGTTTTGCCGAAAATCGATCAATCAGCAGTACCAAAAGGATAAGTCCTAAAAAGATTGCGCCGGCCTCGTGCCACGAATACTGATTCATCGCGAAAATCAGAGGAGCTCCAATACCACCGGCCCCAACAAGACCAAGCACAGAAGCTTCTCTGATATTCACATCAAATCGATATAATACAGCACTTATAAAAGCCGGCAGCAATTGGGGAACAACAGCATAGCGGATGCGCAGAAACAGCGGAACTCCCATGTCAGATAGCGCATAATACGCCCGAAAATCAAGAGCATCAAGTGCCTCTGTAAATCGCTTGCTGAGAAGACCGATGCTGCACATAGCAAGCGTCAGTACACCAGTAAAGGCACCAGGACCGGAAACACGGATAAAAATCAGTCCGTAGATGAGAAACGGAACAGAACGCACTGCAATAATCAATCCTCGAAAGAAGAAAACAATCGGAGGCGGCAGTAAACGGCTGCTGCTGAAAAAAGACAGCGGCAAAGCAAACAGTGTGCCAATGCAGGTTCCGACTAGTGATATACAAAGTGTTTCCAACAAAAGATATCCAAGACCACCGCTGCCGCTACGAAAGAAAAAAGCAAAGTCGGGGTGGATCAGTCCGGAAAACATATTGACGACGATGGCAGTACTTGTATGCGAAAAATCCGGCGGCGGAAGAAGCAGTGTACAGATGAAAAAAAACAGCAGCAAGGCCGCAATAAGGGAACGCTGTAAAAAAGGAGCGATTGTTTTTCTTTTTTGGATCAGAGCAGTCAGAAAACTGCTGAGAAGTTCAATCAGACAAACTGCAGCGAATAAAGAAAGCAGAATCATGCCCACCTTATCAAATTCTAGCCAGGAAATTTTCTCATTGAGAACTAGGCCAATACCGCCTGCACCGACATAACCTAAAATAGAACTGTGCCGCATGTTTGTTTCCAGCAGATAAAGAGCGTTTGTCAGATAAGAGGGAGCTATCTCTGGAACGATGGCACGAAAATAAGCGCTGGCAGGGGAAGATCCCATTGTACACAATGCCTGCCAGGCATTGCCAGGAGCCACTTCAATATCTTCGTAGGTTAGTCGGGTCATAATTGCAAAAGTATAAATTGTAATAGCGGCTGTACCAGCAAAAGCGCCTAATCCAAGCAGGAAAGTAGCGACAAGCGCTAAAATCAAAGCGGGAAAAGAGCGCAGAATTTGAATAAAACTGCGTAGTATAATTCGAAGTAGACGCCGGTTTTTCAGATTATCTGCGCACAGTGGCGCTGCAAGAAGTGCAAGAGCAGAGCCGATTCCTGTACCAGTAACGGACATTTGCACTGTTGCCCACAGCGGTGCAAGAATTTTAGATAAGTATGAAAGGTCAGGAGGAAACATCTTGCTTACGATATCCGCAAGATGTTCTTTCCGATTCCAGAATTGAATTACTGAACAGTCTGTAAACCAGGCAGCAGTGCAGAAAAGAATGATAAAAATCAGAAAGGCCGCCTGCCGATAATATCGCTGCATTTTCATAGAAAAACCTCCTGATTGTTGCCGTAAATAGCAGAAATTATTTCAGGAGAAGCTTCTTCTGGAGTACCGTCGAATTGGATACGGCCGTTGGAAAGGCCAATGAGCCGGCTTGAAAATTCCAGTGCAAAATCAAGGTTATGACTGTTCATTAAAATTGTCAGTTTCTGAGACTGCTGAATATCACGCAAAAGTTCTAAAATTTGGCGGCCGGTAACAGGATCCAGTGAAGCAACTGGTTCATCAGCCAGCAGAATTGAAGGATGCCGCATAAGCGCACGGGCAATGGCAACACGCTGTTTTTGGCCGCCAGACAGATTTTTAACGGGTTCTTGCGTTTTTTCGGCAAGTCCGACGCGGCAAAGAAGCTGCACAGCTTCTTTTTTTTGTTCTGGTTTGAAAATTCCTAAAATGGCAGGCAGACAACTCATGTCTGGCAGACAGGCGTTAAGCACGTTTTGCAGACAGCTCTCATTTTCTACCAGTGCGAAGTCCTGATAGATGGTTCCGATTGTCTTTTGGATCGCACGCAGCGTTCGTCCTTTCGCAGATTTTAGACGAGCTCCTGCAATCAATACTTCTCCGGAGTCAGCCTGTTCTGCACCGTTTAAAATGCGGAATAAA
>CALXBT010000015.1 GCA_944386585.1 uncultured Clostridia bacterium
AACTAATGTAACGAAAGTCGCGACGGTAGAAACGGGTGCGATTATTCAGGTACCTATTTTCATTGAAGAAGGCGAATTGATTCAGATCGATACAAGAACAGGCGAATATCTCGGAAGAGCAAAATAATCGCTGTAAAAAATAGAGGGGACGCGCTTGATTTGCGTCCCTTCTGCATATCAGAAACAATGAATTTTTTATGAACAAAGAGGCAGCAACATGGGAAGAAAGAGAAGCAGCAAAAAAAATCCGCTTTTGATAATTGCTTTGGCAGTAGTACTCGTAATTGGAATTGCGGTTATCGGAGGGAATGTTTATATTGGGAGTATTGATAAAGCTTTTGATGCAGACAGCGATGAATGGATCAATATTACAATTCCAATGGGAGAAAGTACAGCAGGTATCGGGATTCTTTTAGAAGAAAAGGGGATTATTGCTGATGCAGGAAAATTAAGGCTTTATTCAAAAATAAAAGGTTATGACGGAAAATTAAAGGCCGGTGAATATTCACTCTCACCTGCGATGACAATGACAGAGATTTTAACAATGCTGCAAAGCGGAAATGCAAATACTTTGCGTTTTACAGTTCCAGAAGGATTAACAATCGTGCAAGTCGCTGATCTTTTAGCAGACAGCGGGCTGATCAACCGTGAAAAGTTTATGAGCCTTATTGCAGACGGAAATTTTGATTATCCATTCATGAGCGAACTGCCATATGGAGAAAACCGGCTGGAGGGATTTTTGTTTCCAGAAACATATGAAGTTTTTACAACGGCAAAAGAAGAAGATATTCTGAACAAAATGTTAGGACAGTTTGATTTTATTTTTTCTGATGAATATTACAAAAGAGCCGAAGAACTTGGTTATAGTGTTTATGAGATCGTTACGATTGCTTCTCTGATCGAACGGGAGGCACGCGTTGATGAAGAACGGCCTCTTGTTGCAAGTGTCATCTATAATCGGCTTGCTGCCGGACAGCCGCTTCAAATTGATGCTACAGTGCAGTATGCACTTGGCAAACAGAAGGAAGCATTGACATATGCTGATCTTGAAATTGATTCGCCATACAATACTTACAAAGTACCAGCACTGCCGGCAGGTCCGATCTGTTCTCCGGGACAGGCTTCAATCGAATCAGCGCTATATCCTGCCGAATCAAATTACTATTATTATGTATTAAAATCGAAAAATGAAATTACCCATAATTTCGCCGAGACTTATGACGAATTTTTGGTTTATAAGTCACAGTATCAGAATTCTAATTGAGAGAAAAACAATGAATAACATTATCAATGACCAAGTAACTGAATATATCAACCGCCACTTTCGGCCCTTATCCGAAACGCTTTCGGCTTTTCGCAAAGAGGCGGAGCTACGGCGTATTCCTATCATTTTAAAAGATACGGAGAGTTTTCTAAATACGCTTCTTTCAATGCTTCAGCCGTCGCATATTCTGGAAATCGGAACAGCAGTAGGATACAGTGCTGCCTGCTTTGCTCATATAGTACCGACATGCCGCATCGTAACGATTGAGCGGGAAGAGTCTGCTTATCAGGAGGCAGTTGCTAATATGGAGATGCTTGGTTTTTCAGACCGAGTAACTTGCCTGAAAGGAGAGGCAGTAGTAGTGCTGCAGCAGCTTCACAAGGAAATAGAAACAGGAGCTCTTACGCCCTTTGATTTTGTCTTTATCGATGCCGGCAAGAGCCATTATGCGGAATTTTTAGAATGTACGATGCCAATGACTAAACCGCGCGCAGCAATTGTCTGTGATAATATTTTGATGCAGGCAAAAACAGTGTCGGATGAATATGATCCATCAGGCAAGCATAAAACGAATATTCGCAGAATGAGGGAGTTTATAGACAGTCTGACGGAAGACAGCCGGCTTATAACAGCGCTGCTTTCAATTGGAGACGGCATTTCACTTAGTATAGTAAAGGAGAAACAAGGATTCAAATGAAGAAAATGGAACTTTTAGCTCCGGCAGGGGATTTGGAAAAGTTGAAAATTGCAGTGTTGTATGGTGCTGATGCTGTCTATTTTGGGGGAGAATCTTTTTCTTTGCGGGCTGGTGCAGGCAACCTTACGATAGAAGAAATAAAGGAGGGCGTGGCATTTGCACATGTGCATCAGGCAAAAGCTTATCTGACGCTGAATATTTTTGCGCATAACGATGATATTGAGCCTCTGCGGGAATATCTTGCCAAAATAAAGGATATTCCGCTTGATGCGTTTATTATTTCTGATCCTGGTATCATTATGATGGTAAAGGAGCTGATTCCAAATGCAGAGATTCATCTTTCGACGCAGAGCAATATGACAAACTATATGACAGCAAAATTTTGGCATCAGCAGGGAGTAAAGCGCATTGTAACTGCCCGTGAACTCACTTTTTCAGAAATCCGCAGGCTTCGGAAGGAAATTCCCAAAGAAATGGAACTGGAGGCTTTTGTACACGGCGCCATGTGTATTTCTTATTCAGGCCGCTGTCTGCTCTCCAATTTTATGATTGAGCGCGATGCAAACCGAGGAATGTGCGCGCATCCTTGCAGATGGAAATACAGCCTTGTCGAGGAACAGCGTCCAGGTGAGTATTTTCCTATCGAAGAAGATGAGCGCGGTACTTATATTTTGAATTCCCGTGATCTTTGCATGATTGAATATATTCCAGAGTTAGCGGTTTCGGGGGTTGTCTCTGCAAAGATTGAAGGTCGCATGAAGAGCATTTTTTATGTAGCGACGGTCGTTGCAGCCTACAGAAAGGCAATCGACGAATATTATAAAGACCCTGAAAACTATCGCTTTCATCCTGCATGGCTCGCAGAGTTAAAAAAAGTCTCTCATCGGGAGTTTACAACGGGCTTTTATTTTAATCAACCGACAAATCGTAATCAGAACTATCATACCAGTGCTTATACCCGTGATTATTCCTTTGTCGGACTTGTAAAAAGTTATGATGAAAAAACAGGATATGCAGTAGTAGAACAGCGAAATAAAATGAATATCGGAGAAGAAATCGAGGTATTTGGTCCATATACAGATTTTTTTACACAGACATTAACAGAAATGTATGACCTTGAAACAGGAGAAGCTCTGACATCAGCACCGCATCCGCAGCAGCTTCTGAAAATAAAGCTGGACCATCCGGCAGGGGCAAATTTTATGTTAAGAAAATGTAAGGTTTCTGTGAAGAGTTGATATTTTTATTGATTTTTGAAAGATGATACGATATAATTAGTTTCAATTTATTTTATATGCCGTAGGTAGCGGCTGTTTTTTGAAAGGAGTGACATTTTCAATGCCTGACCCCAGTACGCCTTTGGCTGTACAGATTATCTTTTTATTTGTTTTGATTTTGATTAATGCGTTCTTCGCACTGGCAGAAATGGCGATTGTTTCCGTCAACAAGAATAAAATTAAGGTTCTTGCACAGGAAGGAAATAAAAAAGCCGTAACGCTGCAGAAGCTACTGGAAGAACCAAACAAATTCTTGTCGGCAATTCAAATTGCAATTACGCTGGCAGGATTCCTAGCGAGTGCATCGGCCTCAGTTGCAATGTCTGACGATCTTGGAGCATGGCTGGCAAAATTCGGAATCCCGTACGGTAAGCAGATTGCAGTCGTAATTGTAACCGTCTTATTGTCTTATGTAACACTGGTGCTTGGAGAGCTTTATCCGAAGCGTCTTGCGCTTCAGCATTCCGAAAAAATAGCACTGCTGGTTGTAAGACCCATCGTTATCATTTCAAAGTTTACAAAACCTTTCGTTTGGTTTCTGTCAGTATCTGTGAATATTGTGCTGCGGTTAACACGACAAAAAATCGATGTAGAAGATGAAGAATTCTCTGAAGATGAAGTAATGTCCATGTTGGAAGTAGGACAAGAAACCGGTGTTCTGAAAGAAGAAGGAAAGAAGATGATCAATGCGATTTTCGACTTTGATGATAAGCTTGCCTATGAAATCATGACACCGCGTACAGATGTTTTTTTGATTGATATCAACGATGAAGCAGATGAATATCTTGATGAGCTGATGGAGCTTCGGTATTCCCGAATTCCGGTGTATGAAGATGATCTTGATAACATCATCGGAATCTTACACATTAAAGATTATTTTATAAAAGCGCGTGAATCTGGATATGAAAATGTCGACCTCAGAAGTATTCTGAGAAAGCCGTATTTCGTACCGGAAACCAAAAATATAGATTCACTTTTCTTTGATCTTCAAAAATCAAAAAATAATATCGCGATTTTAATCGATGAATACGGAGGTTTTTCCGGAATTGTAACGACAGAGGATATTATTGAAGAGATTGTCGGCGAAATCGAGGATGAATTTGACGAAGAAGAACCGGAAATTGAACAGATCGATGAGAATACTTATTTACTGAGCGGCTTTGCTTATCTTGACGATATTAACGAAGAGATTGGAACGGATCTTGAATCCGATAACAGTGAAACTATCGGTGGTTTTTTGATTGATATCCTCGGCGAAATTCCTGATGAGGACGAAGCGCAGCAGCGTATCGTTGAGTATGAAAATTATGTCTTTAAAATTCTGTCTGTAAAAGAACGCAGAATTGAAAAAGTAGAGCTTTTTATTCTACCGCAGGAAAAAGAAGAAGAAATAGAAGAAGAAGCTTAAAAAATAGAACAATAAAAAACAGCGGAAATTCCTGAAAAACAGGACTTCCGCTGTTTTTTTCTGCGGTCATTTTTACGATTCACGAAAAAGAAGTCATAAAAGCCCGTCCAAAGAATATTTATAGAGATATAGAAAGAGGACAAACAGGAGGAGAAAAATGGCAGACAGTTTTTATCATGTTATATCGCTTCTTCCGCTACCGATTCAATCAGAAATTAAAGAAATTACACAAAACGGCAGAAGCAGTGTTATAGAAGTCCGTCTGCGCGCAGGACAAACTTCTTCCTACCGTGTCTGTCTGCGGGGAACACAGAAAGAACGCATTGCAAAAGGAAGTATAATTTGTGATAAAAAAATAATTGATGAATGTATTAATAAATTTATTAACTACTCGTATTACGCTTATGAAGATGAAATGAAAAACGGATATATTACGCTTCGAGGCGGACATCGTGTCGGGCTCTGCGGACATGTTGTAACAGAGAACGGGCGCGTCAGACTTCTGCGTAATATTTCCTCCGTTAATATTCGCCATGCAAAGGAATATCCCGGAATCGCAGCGAAACTTGCACCTCGTATCGTTGCCTCAGACGGTCGCATTGAAAATACACTTCTTGTTTCACCGCCGCGCTGCGGAAAAACAACGCTGCTTCGTGACATGATACGGTATTTCAGCAATCAGGGTTATATTGTTGGCGTCTGTGACGAGCGTTCTGAAATCGCCGGTATGGCAGACGGACTGCCGGCGTTTGACATCGGCAGCAATACAGATGTAATGGACGGCTGCCCGAAGGCCGAAGGAATGCTAATGCTGCTGCGTTCAATGGGTCCTGATGTAATTGCTACTGATGAAATCGGAAAAGAAGAAGATATCGCAGCTATTGAGAATGCACTGACAGCAGGAACAAGTCTTCTTGCTACGATTCATGGCGGAAACAGAAAGGACCTTGAAAAAAGCCGCGTTTCTCATTTGATTGAGCACGGAGTGTTTCAAAATATCATTTTTTTGGACCGTCATCCCGCGCTTGGTAGCATAAAACAGATGCTGCATCGGGACGAAAGGAGCGGAAAGTGGATTGACTATTAAACTGATATCTGCTGTTGTTATTATTTTAGGATGCGGGACTTGTGGGATTCTGAAAGCATGGAAATACCGAGAACGGACGGAAATCATCGCTGATTTTATGCAGGCAACAGAACGGCTCAGAATTGAAATGAACTACCGGAGAGAAGATCTGCCCGCACTCTTTCTGCGGGTTTCCTCAACAGAAAAACTATCTGGACGCTTTTTTGCAAAAGTAAGTGAACTTTACAGGCAGGAAAGTTTTCTTTCGCTTCCGGTCTGCTGGCAGCAAGCTGTAGATGAAGTGTACAGACATCACAATTTGCTGGCACAAGACTATATTGTGATAAAAGAGCTGGGAGAACAATTGGGGAGCTGCGGTATCGAGGGACAGGAGCATATTATGGAATTGATTCTGCAGCGACTGAAATCACTTTATCTGGAAGCGGAAAATGAGAGAAAAACAAAAGGAAAGATGTACCTCAGTCTTGGGTTTACTGCCGGCATTACGATTGTTATTCTGCTGATTTAAGAGCAGTGCGGCAAAGGAAACAAGTATAAAATACAAGGAGTGTCGAAATGGATTTTAGTGTGGATATTATTTTCAGAATCGCTGCCATCGGTATCGCCGTTGCAGTTCTCTCTCAGATTCTTACAAGAGCGGGACGGGAAGATCAAGCGCTGATGACAACATTGGCCGGAATCTTAGTTGTAATCTTTTTGTTAATCGATATGATTGCCGGATTATTTGATACGCTGCGCACACTGTTTAATTTATAAAACAGAAACAGGAGAGTACAGGTGAACTATGGAACTTGACATTATCAGAATCGCGGGAATTGCGCTCGTCGGCGTGGTTACGGCGGGCATTGTTAAAAATATCAAGCCGGAATTTACTATTTATCTGGTGATGGCAACAATTGTGCTGATTTTTTTTCTTACGGTCGACAAACTGCGCGTAGTATTCGATTTTTTGAATACAATCTATTCGCAGATTACTTACGGAAAAACTTTTTTTCCGATTTTGCTGAAGGTATTGGCGGTAGCTTACTTGACAGACTTTACCGCGCAGCTAGCAAGCGATGCAGGAGAAAGTGCAATAGGCTCCAAACTGGAGCTGGCAGGGAAAATCATCATTTTTTATCTCTCGATTCCGATTCTTGTTGCAATCCTTGATTTAATCAACAGCGTGCTTTAATGGTATGAGGGGACTATGGAATATAGAGAAATTATTGAGCAGAGACTTGGAGAGCTTGACTTATCAGAGCTGGAATCAGTTTTTGAAGAAAGCGGAACTTATGGCAGTGAAATTTTTGGTGATATTACAGTCGGCGGAATTGTCGATAATTTTTTAAACGGAGAACCTCTGTTTGATACAGGTGCTATTATCACGGGAATAAAAGATTTATTTCTCTACGAAATGAAGAGCGCCTTAATTTTAGGGGTAGAAATTGTAACAATTTCCATAATTATCGGCCTTTTAAAAAGCATGGCCTCTTCAATGGGGGAAAAGGCCGTATCAAATCTCGGCATGGTAGTTTCTACCTGTTTTATTATCGGACTATGTCTAAACAACTTTACAATTACTTTTCAGATGTGCCGCGACACAATCAATACCATGACTTATACAATGCAAATTCTTCTTCCGATCTTAATTCCTCTTTTGATTGCAATCGGCGGAATTACTTCCGGCAGTATTTTAAATCCTGTCATTATGGGTGCAATTACAGCTATCAATACAATTCTTTCTAATTTTATCCTGCCTGCTGTATTCGTATCAACGATATTTTTTATGGTAAACAGCATGACGGAAAAAGACTATGTCAATAAACTGGCAATTTTTATACGAGGAGCCGCAACTTTTGCCTGTGGAATCTGCGTAACCTTTTTTACCGGCATTACGGCGATACAAGGCTTTGTAACAGAATCTGCCGATGGAATTTTAGTGAATACTGCACGGTTTTCTATCAATAACTTCGTTCCAATCGTCGGCGGTTTTGCCGCCGATTCCGTTGACATGGTGTTGTCCTGTATTGGACTGATTAAAAACGGCATTAGCATTTTCGGCGTAATTATTATTCTTGCACTTCTTGCAGTACCGCTGATAAAAATGCTAGTAATTGCCGTAATCTATAAAATTACAGCAATTGTTACGGAGCCGCTCGGCAATAAACAGACAAGCGAATGTCTCAATCAAATGGGAAATTCAGTCATTACAATGGCGGTAATCTTGTTTCTGACCTCACTGATGTTTCTGATTTTTATTACAATTATTATTGGGATCGGAGGACAGTAAAATGACTGTAGTAACAGAGTGGGTAAAGGACATTTTTGTTATTGTTGTTGCTATTTCATTTTTGGAAATATTACTACCAGCCGGAAATATGGAGAAGTATGTAAAATACATTTTTGCTTTAATTATTTTGGCAACAATCTTAGCTCCGCTGGTAAATTTCATGGCATAAGGAATACAGAGTGCAATATATTTTAAGGAGGGAAAATAAATGCGGATGCAGGAAAGGTTTAAAATTTCACCGGAGGTCAAGGAAACGCTTATGCGCGCTTTGATTTTTGCAATTGCTATTGCAATCGGCCTGCTTGCGATTGACACCTTTACACAAGGTAGAGACGGACGGAGACAAATCATTGACGAGGATGGAGGCAGTGAAACGGCACTGACAGAAATCCTGTCCGATATCAAAGGCGCAGGTGAAGTTGATGCAATGATCCAGTACGGAGAAGACAATACTGTTACTGGTGTAATCGTAACAGCCAGCGGAGCAGGCAATGTTGTAGTAAGAAACCATTTAACAAATGCTGTATCGGCAGTTTTCAACATCCCGGCATCTAATGTGATGGTTTTTGAAAAGGAGAATGGGGGAGCACAAAATGAGGAATAAAAAGAAAATGATCATTTTTGGCCTTTGCGTATGCCTGCTGTGCGCAGCGACGCTTTCGGTCGGAATTGCTGCAAGAAGAGCGGAATCCGCAAAGGTAACAAATGTCGAGTATGTAAACGACGATGTTTCAGAAATTATGCCGCATGACGGAGATGTGTTGGTTGACAGTCTTAATATTACAAAGATCGGAACTGACGGAACGACGAAAAGCGGGGTTGAAGAAACAGAAACTGATGGCGAAAAAACGAGTGAAATGGTAACTTCCGATGATATTTCAGAACTGGAAAATGCAGACGCTTACTTTGAAGAGGTGCGTGCTACTGTCAATATGGACAGAAATCAGATCATTTCCATGCTTTCCGATGTCATTGCCGAAGCAGAAAATACGAGCGAAAAGGAAAATGCTACTGCACAAAAATTGAAGATCATCGACTATATGGATAAAGAGCAGCTGATCGAACAGATTATCAATACAAAAGGTCTTCCAAGCTGTCTTGTGCTTATTAGTGACAATGCTGTCAATGTAACAGTTAATAAACAGGATTTGCAGCAGTCTGATGTTGCAAAAATCTGTGATATTGTAATGCGGGAAACAGGACGCGACGCAGGACAAATCGTGATTCAAAGCAAGTTCTGAGTTGTTTTTTCGGAATAGTTGGTGTATAATAAAAAAAATTACATAAGCAGGCAGAATGATTTGCCGGCGGAAAAAGCAGCAAGGAGAATTCATGAACGGCAAGTTGCAGGAAAAACAAAGGAATATCCGGTTTTCTGACGGCACAATTACGGCATATGCGGCCGCTGCTGCATTAAAAACAAATGGAGTAGCACAGCTTTCGGGCGGCCGTACAAATTTTATTACCAAAAATTTTCGAATGAGAGATGTTTCTCCGAAAGGCGTAAAAGTTTCACATAGTGATAGAGGCCTCATATTTGATATTTCTATTGCAGTAGAATATGGAAGCAAAATCCCGATTGTCTGCTGGGATCTTCAAAAAAATATTAAAAATGCGGTTGAACAAAGGATAAAAGAGCCGGTAGCGGCAATCAATATACATGTGCGGGGTGTGAAATTTCCGCGGGACAAGGAGGATTTCAGAAATGAATAGAGAAAGTGCGCGTGAGCTTTTAATGCAGCTTTTATTCCAAATGGAGGGGCAGCACGACTATTCGGAAGGCTTAAAAAATCGCTATCTTGACGAGGCTACAGGAACGCACAATCAACTTTCTTATATCAATGATCTGTTTGAAAAAGTTACTGCAAATCTTGAAATAATCGACAATATTATCGATAATAACAGCAATCAGTGGCGGGTAACGAGAATTCCAAAGGTGGATCTTGCTATTCTTCGGCTGGCAATTGCCGAAATGATGTATGCAGACGATATTCCGAAAGAAGTTTCCATCAATGAAGCTGTCAATTTAGCAAAAAAATTCAGTACGGAGGAGAGCGGCCGCTATATTAACGGAATTTTAAGTAAGGTAATATAAAGCAGTCTGCAGCAAATATGAAAGAAACAGCAGAAAAAAATTTGATACTCGGCATCGATACAAGCAATTACAAGACATCTGTCGCAGTAATAGACAGAAGCGGAACAATCCTTTCTGATTTCCGCAAGATTCTGAAAGTAAAGCAGGGCGAAAGAGGGCTGAGGCAATCTGACGCCCTGTTTCAGCATATAGAAGAACTGCCGTATCTTCTGAAACAGGCACTGCCAGAAAAAGCGGGGCGTTTATGTGCTGTTGCCGTTTCTTCGCGGCCTCGTCCGCAGGAAGGCTCCTATATGCCAGTATTCAAAGCGGGAGTCAGTACCGCCTACAGTATTGGAGCTGCCTGCGGAATTCCGGTTTATGAATTTTCTCATCAGGAAGGACATCTTTCAGCTGCCGCTTATTCGGCCGATTTTACGGTAAACAAAGAATTTTTAGCCTATCATCTTTCTGGCGGGACCTGTGAACTTCTTAGAGTTTCTTCGTTTTCAAAAACCGGATATAATATTGAAATTCTCGGAGGGACAAAAGATATTTCTTTTGGACAAGTCATCGACCGGGCCGGCGTGCTTTTAGGTTTTGACTTTCCAGCCGGCGAAGCAATGGACCATCTTGCCCAAAAGGCTTTATCAGAAACAAAGCTCTTAAAGAAGATTCCGCTTTCGGGACTTTTTATCAATTTATCCGGCATTGACACGCAGTGCCGCCGAGCTCTTTCTGCACCGGAACAGCGTGGACTGGAAGATGCGGTTATAAAAGAACTTTTTACACGCATAGCAGAAGTGCTCCTTATCCTCACAGAAAAGGCTGTGAAAGAAACGAAAATAAAACAAGTGCTGTTTTTCGGCGGTGTCGCAAGCAGTGCTTATATCAGAAATTATATAAAAGAGGCGCTTCAAAAAAAGGAAATCAAAGCGGCATTTGGAAGTCCGGCGTTATCACAGGACAATGCTGTTGGGACAGCTCTTTTAGGAATGAGGACATTATGGCAATGAAACCTGTTAAAGTATCACAGCTCAACAGTTATCTCAAGAGAATCTTATCGTCTGATCCGATTCTTGGGAATCTGCTGGTGATTGGAGAAATTTCCAATATAAAATATCATGGCAGCGGTCATGTTTATTTTTCACTGAAAGATGAAAACTCTAAAATAAACTGCTTTCTGCCGGCAGAAAACGTTCAGAAACTGCGGTATGAGCTTGCAGACGGCATGGAAATCACCGCTTATGGATATCTTTCTCTTTATGAGCGAGGCGGCAGCTATTCTCTCAATATCCGGCAAATTGAAGTGCAGGGTATAGGAGAACTTTCGGTTGCTTTTGAAAAATTGAAAAATAAATTGACTGCTGAAGGCGTGTTTGACCCGGCCAGGAAAAAAAAGATTCCTTTTTTCCCCAAGAGAATTGCCGTAGTTACTTCTGAAACGGGTGCTGCCGTGCAGGATATTCTGAAAATCATCAGAAGCAGAAATAATTATGCCGACATTCTTGTTTACCCGGTCTTAGTGCAGGGACCTGCCGCTGCACCTGAAATCAGCAGGGCAATTTTGGAAATTAATCGGCTGTTTCCTGAAACAGATGTGATGATTGTGGGGCGGGGAGGCGGTTCGATGGAAGAACTATGGGCTTTTAATGAAGAAATCGTTGCGCGCGCTATTTATCAGTCGGAAATTCCGGTCATTTCAGCCGTTGGACATGAAACAGATTTTACAATCGCTGATTTTGCGGCCGATTTGCGGGCGGAAACACCGACTGCCGCAGCCGTTTTAGCGGCTCCGGATATCAGAGAGTTAAAACAGTATATTGAGAGCCTGAGAAAAGATATGGTTCATGCTTTAAAAAAGCAGGCAGAATATAAAGAACGACTGATGGAAGCAGAAAATCCGAAGCTCATGCTGCACAGTCTTTTGAATATCATTCGTCTGCGAGAACTGAAAATAGAAGCTGCTTATAAGCAGCTATATGATTTGAGTCCTATAACAATTATGGAGCGCGGCTATGCTGCGATTCTGAATCAGGAAGGAAAACTTTCCGCCAGTGTTTCAGATTTTACACCTGGAGACCGTCTGACAGCGGTGTTAAAGGACGGATACCTGACGGCAGAGGTCATTGAAAGAGGAGGGGAAGCATGGCAAAAAAAGAATTAACATTTGAAGAAGCGCTTGCCGCGCTTGAAAAAACGGCAGCCGACCTGCGAAAAGATAATATTTCGCTGGAAGAAGCGATGATGCTGTTTGAAAATGGCAGAGAACTTTATGCAAAGTGCGCCGAAATACTCAATGAGGCAAAGCAAAAGATCGAAATTTTTACAAAGGAGCAAAACGATGAACAGTGAATTTAACCGCTATAAGGAAATCGTTGAAGAACATCTGCTCGATTTCATTCCAGAAATTGATCATAAAAGCATCACTATTTATGAAGCGATGAAATACAGCTTGACGGCAGGAGGAAAAAGGCTGCGTCCCGTGCTTCTTCTTGCAGCATGTGAATTCGCCGGCGGTGATATTAACAGGGCATTGCCGTATGCCTGTGCGATTGAATATATTCACACCTATTCTCTCATTCATGATGATATGCCGGAAATGGACAATGATGATTTAAGACGCGGAATGCCGACGAATCATAAGATGTTCGGCAATGCCATGGCACTTCTTGCAGGCGACGGGCTTCTCTCGACAGCCTTTGAAGTAATGCATAAAGACGAACTTTTATATTTTGATGACAGTGCAAAACTGAAAAGAAGAATTCGGGCCACCTATGAAATTTCTAAATACTGCGGCTGCCGCGGGATGGTAGCAGGACAGGTTGCCGATATCGAAGCAGAAGGAAAACAATGTTCCAAAGAAATGCTCGACTATATTCATATCAATAAAACGGCAGCATTGATTATGGCAGCTGTCCGGGCTGGTGCACATCTTGGCGGTGCAGATGATCAAATGATGGAGGCGCTAACGCTTTATGCTGAAAATTTGGGCCTTGCTTTTCAGATTGTCGATGATATTCTCGATGTGGTCGGTGATGAGGCGACGCTTGGAAAAAAGACAGGAGCAGACCTTGAAAATAATAAATCTACTTATCCTGCACTTTACGGACTTGAAGCTTCGCAGCAGCGTCTTTTAGAGTTAACAGAAAATGCGGTAAACGCACTGGCGGATTATTACGATAATGCAGAATTTTTCACACAGCTGGTAAAAGATCTTGCTGTGCGGGTAAATTAGAATAGAAAGGGAAATGAATCCACTATGTCTAAAATGATTGATCATGAGCTCAGTCCGGAAAAAGTGAAAAAAATGTCCGATTATGAGCTTGAACTGCTTTCTTATGAAATCCGCGATTTTTTGATTGAAAATATTTCTAAAACCGGCGGTCATTTAGCTTCTAATCTCGGCGTTGTTGAATTAACAATTGCAATTCATCGCGTGTTTGATATGCCAAGAGATAAAGTAATATGGGATGTCGGACATCAGGCATACGTTCATAAAATTTTAACCGGCCGGGCAAATCAGTTTGACAGTCTTCGCAAAACAGACGGTCTTTCCGGTTTTCCAAAAAGGAGCGAAAGTATATATGACTGTTACGACAGCGGACACAGCAGTAGCTCAATTTCTGCTGCTTATGGTATGGCAACGGCAAGAGATCTTCACGGTGAGAATTATGAGGTTCTTGCTGTCATCGGAGACGGTGCGCTGACGGGAGGTATGGCTTATGAAGCATTGAACAATGCAGGCGCCTCTGAGACAAAAATGATTGTCATTTTAAATGATAATCAAATGTCAATTTCCAAAAATACAGGCTGTATTACAAAGCATCTTTCTAAACTTCGTACTTCAAAGGGATATTTAAATTTTAAGAAAAAACTAAAGACAACTTTGAAAAATATTCCAAATGTCGGGGAAAGCATTTATAAAGGTGCTGAAAATCTGCGCGATTCTTTGAAATATGCGCTTGTGGACGGCGGCGCTATTTTTGAAGAATTAGGATTTACTTATCTTGGACCGATAAACGGAAATCATCTTGCAGAAACGATTGAGGCGCTGCAGCTTGCAAAGCGAGCAGAAGGTCCGGTGCTCGTTCACATGACAACACAAAAGGGAAAAGGATATCGCAGCGCAGAGCTTCATCCTCAGGAGTTTCACGGCATAAGCCCTTGCGATGAAACAGCCAATAATCCACTGGAAAAATGGTATTCTGAGGTGCTGGGAGATACGCTCTGCGAACTTGCAGCACAAGACCATCATATCGCTGCAATTTCTGCCGCGATGGTCCATGGTACCGGCCTCTCCGAGTTTTCAAAACGCTTTCCGGAAAGGATGTTTGATGTCGGAATTGCTGAAGAACATGCGGTTGCTTTTGCAGCAGGACTGGCGCTTGCCGGATACAAACCGGTTGTTGCAATTTATTCTACTTTTTTACAGCGTGCTTACGATCAAATCATGATAGATGTCTGTATGCAAAATCTTCCGGTTGTCTTTGCAGTAGACCGCGCAGGAAATGTCGGAAACGACGGAGAAACGCATCATGGCATTTTCGATCTTTCTTACCTTTCCTCTATGCCGAATATGACAGTGCTGGCACCAGCAGATGAAAGAGAATTCCGGGAGATGATCAGTTATGCACTATCGCTAAATAAACCGTGTGCAATCCGCTACCCGCGCAGTAAAGCATCGACAATCCAAGCGCTGCAAGGCAGCTTTAACGGCCGAAGCCGTATTCTTTTACAAGGGTGTGACGGTGTTATCATAGCCGCAGGAAAAATGACAAAGACAGCACTCTCTGTTTCTGCTTCTCTTAAAAAACAAGGAATCGAGATTGGCGTAATCAATGCTGGCATTATAAAACCTCTTGATGCCGAACTTCTTCTTGCAGCGGCCGAAAAAACAAAAAAAGTAATTACAATAGAAGATCATGTAATAACAGGAGGGCTCGGCGCGTCTGTTTCACTTCTCTTTACAGATCATTTTAAAAACGGAGAGACAATGCCGCAGCTTCTTCGTATCGGCTGGCCGGACCGCTTTATTGAACATGGAAATATAGAAGATTTATTCGACAGGTACAGCCTGTCGGAAGAACGGATAACGGAAAGGATATGTGAATTTATTGAAAAATAGGCTGGATATCATTTTAACAGAGAGAGGATATTATCCATCAAGAGAAAAGGCAAAAGCAGCTGTCATGGCTGGTATCGTTTTTGTAAACGGACAAAAAGTGGATAAAGCCGGAACCTCTGTCGATTACGAAGCAGAAATCTACATAAAAGAAAATATTTGTCCTTATGTATCACGCGGAGGACTTAAATTAGAAAAAGCTTTGAAAGAATTTAAAATTGATTTAACAGATGCGGTCTGTGTTGATATCGGTGCTTCGACCGGAGGCTTTACAGATTGCATGCTGACACGAGGAGCCGCTAAAGTATTTGCTATTGATGTCGGATACGGGCAGCTTGATTTTAAGCTCCGCACGGATCCTCGCGTTGTGAATATGGAAAAAATCAATATTCGGTATCTTGATACAGCTTTAATTGACAAAGAGACAAGCTTCATTGCAATTGATGTCAGTTTTATCTCTCTGAAGCTTGTACTTCCAGTTGCAGCGTCACTTCTTATACCGGGTGGAAAAATTGTTTGTCTTGTCAAGCCTCAGTTTGAAGCCGGAAGAGAACAAGTTGGAAAAAACGGCATTGTCCGTGAAAAAAGCGTACATGAGGAAGTTTTGCGGAATGTTGCACTTTACGGCCGTATGAATGATCTTTCCGTCTGCGGCATTACTTTTTCTCCGATTACGGGTGCAAAGGGAAATATTGAATATCTTATGTATCTCCAAAAAGAAAAAAGTTGTGAAGATACATGGGATGAACCAGAAATTGCTGAAGTTGTACGACTGTCTCATGAAATGCTAAGCAATAAAACAATAGGTTAAAATAATAAATTATTGTAAAGTAAAGAAAGGAAGGCACAGTTTATGAAATTATCAAACAATGTAATGTCAATGCAATTTTCACCAATCCGAAAATTCAACGGATATGCCTTTGATGCTAAAAAGAAAGGAAAAAAAGTTTATCATCTCAATATCGGCCAGCCGGATATCAGCACACCGCCCGCGTTTTTGGAAGCCGTAAAAAATTTTGATGAAACAGTGCTCGCCTATGCTGAATCCGGTGGAGATACCAAACTGATTGAAGCTGTGATTCAGTACTTTAACAGATTTGGCGCCAAAATTGAAACTGAAGATATTCTCATTACAAACGGCGGTTCAGAGGCACTGCAAATGGTATTTTCTTGTATTCTTGATCCTGGTGATCAAGTCATGATGGCTGAACCGTTTTATACAAATTACCACACTTTTATTGCTGCAGCTGGCGGTGAAATTGCACCGATTACAACAACTGCCGAAGAAGGATACTTCTACGCTGATCCTGTAAAACTAGAAAAAGCCTATACAGAAAACTGCAAGGCAATTGCTATTGTTAATCCTGGAAATCCAACAGGATGCACGCTTTCTGAAGCAGATATCCAGGTGATCTGTGATTTTGCAGTAAAACATGATCTTTGGATTGTGGCAGATGAGGTATACCGGGAGTTCGTTTACGACGGTGGTAAAATGAATACCTTTGCAAAATATCCGGCGATTGCAGACAGGTTGATTATTGTTGATTCCGTATCAAAACGATTTTCTGCCTGCGGCGCCCGCGTTGGTTTTGTATTGACAAAGAACAAGGATATGCAGGACGGTCTGATGAAAATTGCGCAAGGCCGTCTCTGCTGTCCAACGCTGGAAATGCTAGGTGCAGCGGCACTTTACGAGCTTCCGGGTGAATATTTTAATGAAACAAGAACTGAATATGAACAGCGGCGTGACTGCGTTTATCGTGAACTTATGAAAATACCCGGTATCGTTTGTCAAAAGCCGGGAGGTGCTTTTTATATAATGGCTAAGCTTCCTGTTGAAAGTACAGACGATTTTCTCGTGTGGCTGCTTACAGAATTCGATGACGGCGGAGAAACGGTAATGTATGCTCCGGCAGAAGGGTTTTATGCAACACCGGGACTTGGAAAGAGCGAAATCCGCATCGCCTATATCTTAAAGCAGGAAGATCTCGTACGGGCTATTGAGCTAATCAGGCTCGGCCTTGAAAAATATAAAGCAGAAGGACATCGATAAACTATGGCACTATCACCAATGATGCAGCAGTATCTCGAAATCAAAAAGCAGTATCAGGACTGCATTCTCTTTTTTCGACTCGGAGATTTCTATGAGATGTTTTTTGATGATGCAGTGTTGGGGGCAAAAGAGCTGGAACTGACACTGACCGGAAAAAACTGCGGACAGGAAGAAAGAGCTCCGATGTGCGGCGTACCGTTTCATTCTGCCGATACTTATATCGCCCGTCTTGTTGAGAAAGGATACCGCGTTGCTATCTGCGAGCAAGTAGAAGATCCGGCGCAGGCCAAAGGGATTGTGAAACGCGAAGTTATCAAAATCGTTACGCCCGGAACAGTAACGAATCAGTCCATGCTCAGTGAAAAAGAAAATAATTACCTGGCGGCAGTCTTTGCCAGCCAGGAAAAAACGGCACTTGCTTATGGCGACATTTCAACAGGAGAGCTTTCAGCGACAGTGTTTTTAACAGAAAACGCCTCGGAAACACTGCTGAACGAACTTGTCAAAATCAATGCACGGGAAGTACTTGTAAGCGAATCTCTTTCTGCTTATTTAGAACTTTCCGAAATGGAAAAATCGCTTGACGCGTATTTTAACATATTAAGTGAAAGTTACTTTAGCTTCTCCGCATCGGAAGCGTTGATGAAACGGCAGCTTTCAAAAGAAGATGCCGAAATTTCCGGAATTTCAAGAAATTTTCATGACGAACCGGAACTGACATGTGCAATTGGTGCACTTCTTTCCTATCTGATTGAAACTCAGAAGCAGAATCTGACACATATTTCCCATTTTCATATTTATGAAATTGGAAGCCATATGTCGCTTGATAAGGCGACAATACGAAACTTAGAGCTGACAGAGACGCTGTATGAAAAAAAAGTACAAGGGTCTCTTCTTGGCGTACTTGATAAAACCCATACGGCTATGGGCGGCCGTAAAATAAAGCAGTGGCTGCGTGAACCACTCAATCAGGTGGCAGAAATCAACGCCAGACTTGATGCAGTAGCGCTTCTTGTGAAAGATGTAATTCTGCGCAATAATCTAAAAGAGGCACTGAAGCGTATTTACGATATAGAGCGGCTTTCTGGCCGCATTGCCTGCGGCAGTGCAAACGGAAAAGATATGATTGCACTTCGGAATTCCATTCTCGTGCTGCCTGACATTAAACTGGAACTTTCCGGTTGTGAAAGCACACTTCTTTCTGAAATGGCAGAAGCATTTGTTGATTTAACAGAACTTTACGATTTCATCGATCATGCAATCATCGAAGATCCTCCTTTCACGATCAAAGAGGGCGGCTTGATAAAGCAAGGCTACTCAGATGAACTGGATACTCTGAAACTTTCAATCCGCGATGCGCAGCAATGGATCGCAGGACTTGAAGCATCGGAGAGGGAACGGACCGGCATTAAAAATTTAAAGGTTGGCTTTAATAAAATTTTCGGCTATTTTCTTGAAGTAACAAAGTCCTATTATGAATTGATTCCTGACAACTATATTAGAAAACAGACGCTTGTCAACTGTGAACGCTTCATTACTCCAGAACTGAAGGAAACGGAAGGTCTTGTGCTCAACGCTGAAACAAAAATCAATCAGCTGGAATATCATCTGTTCAGTGAATTGCGGGAGCATGTCCAGCATTATATTCCTGTGCTGCAACAAACAGCGCGTCTTATTGCAGAGCTTGATGTGCTCTGCTCCTTTGCAGAAGTCAGCAGCAAGCTTGGTTATGTGAAGCCGGAAATCCACAGCGGAAAAGAGATTTCAATTGAAAAGGGCAGACATCCGGTTATCGAGCAGACCGTAAAGGACGGTATTTTCGTTTCTAATGATCTTTATATGAATGACAGTGATTATTCTATGCTGCTGATTACCGGCCCTAATATGGCTGGAAAATCGACTTATATGCGCCAGACCGCACTGATTGTTCTGATGGCACAGGCAGGTTGTTTTGTTCCGTGCGAGGCTGCAAAAATTGGTGTTGTGGACAGAATTTTTACTAGAATCGGCGCTTCCGATAATTTAGCACAGGGGCAGTCCACTTTCTATGTTGAAATGAGTGAGCTTTCCTATATTCTCTCCAGTGCAACAGAAAATTCTCTGATTATCCTCGATGAAATCGGACGGGGAACTTCGACCTACGACGGGCTTTCTATCGCGTGGGCAGCGGTAAAATATCTGTGTGCTCCAACAAGGCACATTCGCACTTTATTTGCTACGCACTATCATGAACTAACAGCTCTGAAAGAAGAACTCCCGGGATTTTGCAATCTCAATGTCGATGTTGCGGAAATCAACGGCAATATTGTATTTTTACATAAAATCGTGCCCGGCAGTGCTTCAAAAAGCTATGGAATTCATGTTGCAAAGCTTGCAGGTATTCCCAAAAGTGTGTTGATGATGGCAGAAAACAAGCTGCGTGAACTGGAAAGCAAAGAAGAAAGAAACAGCGAAAGTAAAAAAATACCTTCTGCTTCGGATTTAAATGCGCAGAAGAAGGAGAAAAAAGAAGAACAGCAGCTCTCATTTCTGTCCTTTGCTGAAGAAGAAGTTGTGAATCGTTTGAAAACGCTGAATCTCATGGAAATCACGCCGTCTCAGGCAATCGCTGTCCTAGAAGAGCTGCAAATGCTGGCAAAAAAATAAGCGAGGAAAAATAAATGATCAGGGTACTTGAAAAACATGTAGCAGATAAAATTGCTGCCGGAGAAGTGGTAGAAAGACCGCTGTCGGTAGTAAAAGAGCTTGTAGAAAACGCAGTTGATGCAGGAGCATCTTCCATCACAATTGAAATAAAAAACGGAGGAAAATCTTATATCCGGGTTACCGATAACGGCAGCGGCATTCATCAAGATGAAGTGCTGCTTGCTTTTATGCGTCATGCTACCAGTAAAATTGCAACAGATGCGGATCTTCTTGAAATCCATACGCTTGGTTTTCGCGGAGAAGCGCTCGCAAGTATCGCTGCTGTGTCAAGAGTTGAGCTTTTGACGAAGCAGGCTGCTTCCAAACTCGGAAAACGCGTTTCAATTGCAGGTGGAACGATTCTTGAAAATATTGAAACTGGCTGTCCGGACGGAACAACAATTGTGGTTACAAACTTATTTTTTAATACACCAGCTAGATTGAAATTCTTAAAATCTGATAAGGCCGAAAGCAGTGTAATTATTGATTTTTTATCACAGATGACATTAGCTTATCCGGAAATCCGCATTCGTTTTATCAATAATGGAAATATTCTTTTTGCTACAAACGGAAAAGGAGATGTGCATAATAATATTCTTACGGTATACAGTAGGGAAATTGCCGACAGTCTTATTCCTGTCCACTTTGTACAAGAGGAGATTTCTGTCAGCGGATATATTTCTTCGCCTAGCGTATCAAATACAACAAGGCGAAATCAGATTTTCTTTGTAAACGGCCGTATTGTAAACAGCAGAGTAATTGAAAAAGGTGTTTCCGATGCCTATTCTGACCGGCTGTTTGCGGGGCGTCATCCGTCTGCTTTTCTTTTCCTGGAAATCGCTCCAAATAAACTTGATGTCAATATTCATCCAAATAAAAAAGAAGTCAAGTTTGACAACAATGCGCTTGTCACTGCGGTAGTAAAAAGTGCAGTAACAGAAGCACTGACTACAAAGGAAGCCATTCCGCAAGTAAAAGAAAAGAATATTTTTCGTATGAAAGAAAATTCTGATTATTACGCCATGCCGCTTTCCAAACAAGAAAGCCAAGAAGTCTTTTTCAACAAAGAATCAGTTGAAGCTGAAAAAAATACAGAAAGAGAAACAGTTCAAGAAGTAAAAGCTGCTGCACCTCAATTAGACATAAAATCATTATTGTCAACTATGAGGGCAGAGGAAATAAAAAAAGAAGAAAAAAAAGCTGCTGTACAGCAATTTGAAAAAACAGAAAAAGGAGCAGCACCAGCAATCTTTGCTTCTATCAAAACACCTGCCGTTAAACCTTTTGATTTTTCGGAACTTTGTGTGATTGGTTCTGTTTTTAGCACCTATATCTTATTGTCTGATACAGAGTCACTTTACTTGATTGATCAGCACGCAGCGCACGAAAGAGTTTTTTTTGAAAAACTTCTGGCAGAATATGAACAGGAGGAAAAAGTAAAACAGCCGATTTTAATTCCACTGATTCTGAATTTACCGTACGGCGTTAAAGAAAATGCAGGAGAAAGCCTGAAGCAGCTTGAAACTTTTGGCTTTGAGATTGAGGAATTTGGCCCGAAAACATATGCTGTAAAAGCAATTCCAATGTTTATGTCCCTCAGCGAAGCGGAAGATTTTCTGCATTATTTTACGGAAAATGTTTCTGATGATTCAATGATATACGACCAAAATAAGCTGGAAAAACTGATGATGAGCGCCTGCAAGGCTGCTGTAAAAGGCGGAGATCTTTTACAGCGGGAAGAAATTGAAGCACTGTTGGCTGAGCTTTCTTCTTGCAAAAATCCGTTTTCTTGTCCGCATGGCCGGCCGACTTTTCTCCGCATGAAAAAATACGAAATTGAAAAGATGTTCAAAAGGGTATAAGGAACTATTCGGTATGAAACGAAACATTATTGTCATTTGCGGTCCGACGGCAGTCGGAAAAACAAAATACGCAATTGAGATTGCAGAAGCGCTCGGAGGAGAAATTGTTTCTGCTGATTCTATGCAGCTTTATCAGTTTATGGATATTGGATCAGCAAAACCAACACAGGAAGAACAGGCACGCTGCCCGCATCATCTTGTTGATTTGATTGACCCGCGTACTCCTTTTTCTGTTTCTATGTATCAAACGCTGGCAAAACAGGCAATTGAAGAAATTTTTGATAAAGGGCTCGTTCCTGTCATCTCAGGAGGAACTGGACTTTATGTCAATTCATTACTTTATGAGATGGATTTTTCAGCACCGCCTGGTAATGAACAGCGCCGGCAGGAACTCTATTATCTGGCAGAAAAAAAAGGACCGGAACTGATTCACCATATGCTAACAGAAATAGATGCCGATGCAGCATCAAGAATTCATCCTAATAATTTAAAGAAAACTATCCGTGCTCTTGAAGCAGCGGAAAACGGAAAAAAAATCCCGGATTTTAAAAAATCCTTTGTTAAAACCAAAGATTATGAAGCTGTCTTAATCGGCCTTACGCGGGAGCGGCAAGAACTTTATGACCGGATTAATCAGCGCGTCGATCAGCTGCTTGAAGCAGGCCTTGCAGCAGAAGTACAGCACCTGCTTGATATGGGACTTACTGAAAATCATATTTCTATGAAAGGGATTGGATATAAAGAGTTCATTTCCTATTTCTCGGGAAATTGTACCTTTGAAGAAACAGTGCGGCTCATCAAGCAGAACACGCGTCATCTTGCAAAACGACAGCTCACATGGTTTAAACGGTATAATGATATCAAATGGTTTAATATTTCCCAGTATCGGGACGATGAAAATTGTATCGAGGTGATTATTCATTGGCTGAAAAAATTGTAAAAATTCATAATAAAAGTGATAAACCGGATAACATCATCAAAAAAGAATATGATATCGACCAGAAATGCAAAATGCTAGAAAAAGAACTGCCTCCGTATTTAGCAAGATTTCATGCATATCTGAGGGGGAGTGTGCTGCCGATGACACGGCTTGCATATTTATATGACCTGCGTTTTTTTTTCCAGTATATTATTTCTGAACGACCGGATTTAACATCTGCAAAAGAACCTTGTAAAATCTTACTAGAAGAACTTGAAAAAATTCAATCTGCTGATATCAACACATATATTGACTACTGCCGCTCCTATGAAGTTGAAAATGATGCAACCATCTATGTTCACGAAAATGCCAATAAGACACTGGCACGCAAAAAATCTTCTGTTTCTGTCATGTTCAAACAGCTTTACCGCGATGGAATTCTGAAAAAAAATATCACCGACGGTTTTAACCCCATTCGCGTGCAGAAACCGGGTGAGCGGGAAATTAAAAGACTGGAGGAGGATGAGGTCATGCGCATGCTGGATGCCGTCGCTTCCGGCACGCTTCTTACTGAAAAAGAGCGCGCCTTTTGGGAAAAAACAAAAAAGCGTGACAAGGCAATTTTAATGCTGTTTTTAACCTACGGCCTTCGAATTTCAGAACTGCAACAGCTCAATGTTTCTTCCTTTCATTTTTCGCGCGGCGAATTTAAAATTTATCGCAAGCGCGGAAAAGAGTCGATTATGCCGCTCAACCAGTCGGTTACAATGGTAATTTTGGATTATATTAATCATGAACGGCTGCCGGAAGAACGCATCGAAGAAGAACATCAGGACGCTTTATTTTTATCTTTACAGGGAAAGCGGATGACAGAAAGAGCCATCCGTGAAATGTGCAAAAAATACACTTCAATTGGTATGAATACTTCACGCAGTGCTGGTTACAGCCCTCATAAACTGCGGGCAACTGCGGCAACAAGCTTGATCGGGCGCGGCAATTCTATTTTTGATGTACAGGCGCTGCTTGATCATGAACAAGTCACGACAACACAGCTTTATGCAGCACATAATCAAGATGTCAAGCGAAATTTAGTACGCGGCATGGAATGGGAGCTGGAGCGGCAGGAGGGAATAAAACCTGAAAAGCCAAAACCAAAAGAAAAAAGCGAAGAAAGCAATGAATAATTCAAATTTATTTACTATAAATAAATTATGTAAACATATATTAGGCAGATGTTTTTCATAAATAAAAATATAAACGACAGAAAGGGAATAATTTATGATGCAGAACAATACTTACAAACTGCTGCAAGAAGAATTTAGAATTGCAGACGCAGTCTTAAACACAGTTTCTGAGGCAGAATCACAAGTCAGCAGTTTATTTTGCGAAATTGACGATATCACTGCTTTTAATCAATATAAAGTATTGGGAGCTTTTCAGAAAAATAAAATTTCTGATATGCATTTCGGCTGGAATACTGGCTATGGCTATGATGATCCTGGCAGAGATGCCTTAGAACGCGTATATGCCGATGTTTTTCATACAGAAGCAGCTTTGGTGCGTCCGATTATCGTCAACGGTACTCATGCGCTAACTCTTACACTCACTGGTATTTTACGACCGGGTGATGAGCTAATTTATTGTACTGGAGGGCCCTATGATACACTGGAAGAAGTCATTGGCATCAGAGGAGAGGGAAAAGGCTCATTAAAAGAATTTGGAATTTCTTTTAAACAGATTGAATTGACACCCGACGGCTCCATTGATCTACAGGCGCTTTCCAATGTAATCTGCGAAAAAACAAGAATGGTAACCATTCAGAGAGCCACTGGCTACGGCTGGAGAAAAGCCATTACTATTGAAGAAATCGAAAAAGCCGCAGCGTTTATAAAGAATATTAATCCTAATATCATCATTATGGCAGACAATTGCTACGGCGAATTTCTTGAGGTTAAGGAACCGACAGATGTAGGCGTTGATGTAATTGCCGGTTCTCTAATCAAAAATCCAGGCGGCGGTCTTGCCTTAACCGGCGGGTATATTGCTGGCAGAAAAGACCTTATCGATAATATCAGCTATCGTATGACATCACCTGGAATCGGCGGTGAATGCGGTCTTACTTTCGGCCAGAGCCGAACGATGTTTCAGGGATTTTTTATGGCCCCCCGCACTGTAAACGGGGCCGTAAAAGGAGCCATTCTCTGCGGCCGTGTTTTTCAGAATCTTGGTTTTGAAATCTGTCCGAAGCCGGAAGAAAAGCGTTCTGATATCATTCAGGCAGTGCGGCTTGGTTCTCCGGAAGCTGTTGTTGCATTCTGTCAGGGAATTCAGGCCGCAGCACCGATCGACTCGCATGTTAGACCAGAACCATGGGATATGCCTGGTTATGAAAGTCCGGTTGTCATGGCAGCCGGTGCTTTTGTACAGGGTTCTTCCATCGAGCTTTCGGCTGATGCTCCAATCAGACCTCCTTATAATGTCTATTTTCAAGGCGGTCTTACTTATGAACACTCTAAATTCGGAGTAATTATGGCGCTTCAGATGCTTTATCAAAAAGGACTTGTTGTATTATGATTTTAATTTGACATATAAACAATAATATGAATAGTATAGGGGTAAAAATGGTGGATTCGGATTCAAAAAAGAAAATAAAAAGAATAATTACATGGCTGAAATTTGGAGTCCTTATAGCAATTCTTGTGGTAGTTCCGATCTTTATTTATTTTAATTATCGTGAACTGCTTGAAAATCTAGGTTCAATGGAAAAGATAAATGAATTTTTATCGCGTTATAAGCTGGAAAGCATCTTTATTTATTTGGGACTTCAGATTTTGCAGCTCGTAATCTGCATCCTGCCCGGTCAGGCACTGCAATTTGCCGCCGGATATGTCTTTCATTTCTGGCTGGGATTTATCCTTACGATGATTGGCGCTGCACTTGGAACTATTGTAACATTTTATATTGCGCGGCTTCTCGGAAAGGATGCAATGTATCTCATTTTTGGAGAAGAAAAATTAAAGCAGTATATTGAAAAATTAAACAGTAAACGCGCATTTTTGCTTATTTTAGTCATTTACCTAATACCAGGAATTCCAAAAGATTTATTTGCTTATGCCATAGGTGTATCGAACATGCGTTTTTTACCTTTTTTCATCATTTCAATGATCGGAAGGACACCGGCGATGATGGGCTCTATTGTTATAGGCGTTATGTTTGAATCAGGCAGCTATACAGGGGCTATTCTTTTATTTGCAGCTGCTGTTATTCTGTGTATTATCGGCGCCTGGAAGCATAAACAAGTGCACAAATGGATCGATCGGCAATATGTAAAAATGACTCGGTTATAAAACATTTTATGGGGGATTAAATTTTTTCTTGAAAACAAGAACAAATGTTTATCTTTCTGTTGACAAAGAACAAATATTCGTATATGATAATTGTGCGAACATTTGTTTATATTTGACAAACGGGAGGAATCATCATGAAAACAAGAAAAACCTATAAAATAAAATCAAGATTTAGATTTACCGTATTTATTGTAACAATGCTGCTCATCACCGTAACAAGTGCAAATACAATGCTCGGTTTTTACGATGCATCAAGCCTTACTGTAAAAGAATATATAACTGTTGAAATTTGTGACGGTGACACTTTATGGCAGCTTGCTAAAGATTATATGCCGTCTGATATGGATCCTCGCAAAGCTGTTCGAAATCTTTGCAATATCAACAATATCAGCGCAGAAGAATTATATGCGGGTCAGACCCTTCAAATTCCAATTTACCATTAAATCCGTTTTGAAAGGTGTTGTCCCTTTATCAACACTAAAAAAATTGCTTAAATCGAAAATTAGAGCCTTGCTTTTTTAGTAATGAACAATAATAGATGAAAAATGAAAGGAAGAACTTGAAATGGAAAAACAGCAGTATGTATGTCCAAAATGCGGCAATACACATTATGAAAGCGATCAGTTTCAAGCAACAGGCGGGAACTTCGCAAAAATATTTGATATACAGAATAAAAAATTTATTACAGTTTCCTGTACAAGATGTGGATATACCGAGCTATATAAAGCAATGAATTCTGATGGTTGGGATATTTTAGATTTTCTGATGGGATAATAAAAAAATACTATTTTGAATCGTATTGAAACATAGGGCCGGATATAAATTATGAATGCAGTAAATTCTATTTAGGTGCAGTTTTTTGCTGTAACTATTCCGAAAACTTAAAAACAGAATAGTTGAATGAAAAAGACCTCTTTAAAAAAGGAGGTCTTTTTTGTGTTCGCTTATGTCAAATCTTTTTTCGCTGCTACACCGGAAGAACTGGAAGAGCAGATCAATGCTTTCATCGCGGATCCTGCGTTCGTCACAACTGGGATTGAATTTATAACCCCAATCGACGGGTCTTTTGGTGCATACATAATGTATCGCTTAAAGGAATAAGGCCACTAATCAGCAAAAAGTCGCTGTAATCAAGCGACAGAACTGAA
>CALXBT010000016.1 GCA_944386585.1 uncultured Clostridia bacterium
CGGAAATTCAAGCGGCTGCACACGCTCTTTGCTTGCAGTCCCTGTTCCGCCTTCTGTAACAGGATAAATATCGACACCCTCCCGCACATAAAGCGCCCCTGTTCCCAGCGGTCCAAGAAGACCTTTATGACCTGGTATGGCGAGCATATCAATACACATTTTCTCCACATCAATCGGTACACATCCCGCACTCTGTGCCCCATCTACCAAAAAGAGTATCTGCTGCTCGGGTCTTCGGCTGCAGTTCATTTCTTTGATTGCTGCGCCAAGCTCCGCAATTGGCTGCAATGTTCCCGTTACATTAGATGCATGCGTACATATAACAAGCCTAGTATTTTGTTTGATTGCGCCAAGAATATTTTTTACTTCAACCGTACCGCATTCTTTGCAGTTTACAATCGTATGAGTGATTTCTCCTTGTTCCAGCGCTTTAAGAGGCCGAAGAACAGAATTGTGTTCCATCGCTGTCGTCACAGCATGGTCTCCTCTGCAAAGAACACCCTTGATTCCGGCATTCAGGGCTCCGGTTGTATTCATCGTAAAAATCAATCGTTCCGGTCTCTTGATATGAAAGAGTCCGGCTACTATCTTTCGCGCCCGATACACTTCCTCTCCTGTCTTCATCGACATATAATGGCCCGACCGGCCTGGATTGCCGCAATATGTTTTCATACAGCGAGCCATTGTTTCCGCCATACCGGGCGGCTTCGGAAATGAAGTTGCACCATTATCAAGATAAATCATCGCCATCGCCAGATACTCCCTTGCAAATGAAATCGGAGGACGCTTTCTGTTTCGAAAAGCGTCCTTCTATATCGTATGCGCAGGGGCTTCAAATTGTTCCTTTGATTCTGCTGTCATTTCATGTTATAAAAAATAAATACTGCAAAACAAGCTTTGTCATAATCAGATTTTTTCACAGCTGAGAAATTTTTTTCGATTGACAATAGGTATCATTCTTCGTATACTCTCTGTCAAATGTAATCACTACAAAATAGGACGGATTTTCTTCCCGCACCTTATCTTCTACCATACTCTTAATTTCTGTTTCTGTATATTTACAGCTGTAAGACAAAACCACATCAAAAATAATATTTGTATGTGTCGGGCCCGGCACCATACGAAAATCATGAATACCGGATACGCCTTCTACCTCTGACAGAAGTTCGGTTATAATTTCTTTCATGTGGTTAAGCAGAGGGTCGTTGACCTTAATCGGATCCATATGCGCAACCAATTCAATATGAAGCGCCGATGAAATCGCTTTTTCAATATTATCAATCATATCATGCGCTGCCATAATATCACCATCGGCATCTACTTCAATATGAATAGAAGCAAAAATTTTACCCGGTCCATAATTATGTACCATCAAATCATGAATTCCAAGCACTCCGTCAAAATCCATTGCCATTTCAGAAATATCGCGTACAAGTTCTTCGTCAGGAGCCTCTCCCAAAAGCGGACTGACCGTTTCACGCACCAGCGAAATTCCCGACCAAATAATGAAAACTGCTACAAGACAGCCCATGTAGCCATCCAGCTGAAATCCCGAAATTTTTGTAATAATCACCGAAAGAAGCACCGCGCTTGTTGAAATCACGTCATTACGGCTATCCGTACCTGTCGCAATCAATGCAACAGAACTAATTTTTTTGCCCAGTGCAATATTAAATACTGCCTGCCAGATTTTAATCACAATCGCAATGATCAGTATCAGAATCGTTACAAGACTAAAGACAAATTCATCCGGATGTATCACCTTGTCCACAGAAGAACGCAAAAGCTGTACACCTACAACTATAATCAGCGCTGATACCAAAAGACCCGTCAGATATTCAATTCTTGCATGACCATACGGATGATCGCGGTCTTCCGGGAGCGATGCCAGCTTGAACCCGATAAGCGTAATAACGGATGAAGAAGCATCGGCCAGATTGTTAATACCGTCAGCAATAATCGCAATACTGCTGACAAAAATTCCTGCTGCAACTTTCATCAGGCACAGCAATACATTTGAAACAATACCGACTGCACCTGCCAACTTTCCATAAGCTTCTCTAACCCGTACTTCTTTTACATTTTCATAATCCTTGACAAATAATTTGAGCAGCAGCTTCGTCATATTTTAAAACCTCTATTTCCTATTTTTCCGTTTCATCTTCCTGCGCCTGCTCCGCTGCCTCTTTCAGACCCTGCACCAGCTGATCTGCACAGGAAGTCTGGCGCAGCCCGCAGGTATTTCCCGCAAGCTTTTCGCTCACATCCTCAATCGTCATACCCGCCACGAGTTTTGAAAGCGCTTTGAGATTTCCGTTGCAGCCGCCGTGAAACCGCACCTTTTTAATAATATTGCCGTCAAGTTCAATATCAATCTGCCTGGAACATACGCCGTTTGGAAAATAAGTGTATTCCATTATAAATTACCTCCGTCTGCAATCACTATATCATATGTAGCTTTAGGAAACATTCTACCACAAAAAACAGCAAAATCCCAATACATTTTCTGTGATATTCATAGAATGGCAGAAACTGCATGATGCCAAAATTCTTTTGCTTTCTTTTCGATATTAAATACATATAAAAACCAATTTATATACAAAAAAAGTATATCTGTGATGTTTGTTCTATGCTATACTGTTGTTACCTTGTACTATATACAATAAGGAGCGCTTATGGATATTCGAGTTTTACAGTATTTTCTCGCGGTTGCCCGTGAGGGAAGCATTACCGGCGCTGCTGAACGACTTCATATGACACAGCCGCCGCTTTCACGCCAGCTTAAAGACTTAGAAGAAGAACTCGGTACACAGCTATTTCTTCGGGGTAATCGCAAAATTACGCTGACAGAGGAGGGAAAAATTCTCCGGAAGCGTGCTGAAGAGCTGGTTGCTCTGATGGAAAAAACGAAAGCTGAAATCAGTCAGTCCTATAACGATGTTACTGAAGATATTTACCTTGGCTGCGGGGAGAGCATCAGCACTTCTCTGATTGCTTCTGCCATACAGCGTCTGCATAAAAAATACCCCCGCATCCGAGTCAATCTTCACAGCGGAGATTTTGAAAGCATCTCGGAATATTTGGACAGAGGACTTCTTGATTTTGGCATGTTTATCGGTGCAGCAGACCTTTCCAAATACGATTATATTAAGCTGCCCACTGCCGACACTTGGGGTCTTCTGGTTCGCAAGGACAGCGTCTTTGCAGAAAAGGAAAGTATCAAGCCGAGCGATCTGACGGATCAGCCGCTGATTTGTTCGCGCCAGGTCCTCAGCAAAAACGAAATGGCCGGCTGGTTTGGCTGTCCGAGTGAAAATCTCAATATTATTTCAACCTATAATCTAATTTTTAACGCCGCCGTGATGGTAGAGCATCATATAGGCTATGCACTGACGCTGGAGAATCTTGTCGATACCTCTTGGGAAAGTAAACTCTGTTTTCGTCCGCTGGAACCGCGTCTGGAGGCAAGCCATCATATCGCATGGCGGAAATATCAAATGTTTTCCAGTGCAACAGAAAAATTTATCGCTGCACTGCAAGAGGAAATCGAGGTGTTTGCCAATGATCGGTAAAAAAGAAATTCTATCCCTTCTAACAGAAAAAAAAATTCCTTATGAAAAATACGACCACATCCCTGTCTTTACAGTTGCAGAGGCGGATCAAGTCGCAATGCCAGAATACATGACGGATTCTAAAAATTTATTGCTGCGCGATAAAAAGACGGACAGGTATTATCTTGTTATTATGGAGGCTCACAAGCCTCTTGACTTAAAGACATTAAAGGTTCTGCTGGGTGCAAAAACGCTTTCTTTTGCTTCACCAGAAGATCTGATGAAATATCTTGGATTGATTCCCGGCGCCGTTTCACCTTTTGGAATCTTAAATGATGCAGAGCATAAGGTACTCGTCATTTTTGACGAAGCACTGCGCGGTGCTCTGCATTTCGGCGCGCATCCAAATGAAAACGACTGTACTTTGCTGCTTGCTGTTTCTGATATCGATCGGCTATTAACTGAATTTGGCAGCCGTGTTACTTATCTTGCACTGTAACTGTCAAAAAACTTTTCTAATCCGCTGAATCCGTTTTTTACAGGCAATATGAAAAGGAGCGGAAACTATTTTAGAAAATTATACGCAAAGCAAAAGTGTCGGACAGCATATCCGCCTGACTGTACCTATCTGCGAGATCGCCGCATCCC
>CALXBT010000017.1 GCA_944386585.1 uncultured Clostridia bacterium
CTCCGCCGTCGATTTCATCGCTTCTTGTGTCCCACAGACCGAAAAAAGTTTCGACAGTTTTTTGCTTTAAGTTCGGCAGGATTTTACGCAGCTCGGAAAACTTGTTTATCATATGATAAAGATCAAAATTATGCGGTATATCGTACATCGCGTCAAAGCCGTATTCCGCTGCTCTCCGCTTCAGAAACGGCATATCAAACCGCGTCCCGTTATATGTAATTACAGCATCTATCTTTGACAGCTCTAAAAGGCATCTGTCCAGCGCCGCTTCCTCCTCATGCCGTGATTCAGCAAAGAACTGCCGGATCCTGAGCTCACCCTCCGGCAGCCCGCCTTCTTTCGCCTGTCCAAGCCCACCTAAAATAAAATGGCAGAAATCCGGCGACAGACCTGTCGTTTCAATGTCAAACACGCCCACTGTCAACCCGTCAAAATATGGCCGTAATATTGTTGGAAACTCTGTATTTGTATTATATCCTTCATCTATATAAATCATGATATGATTATTGTACCATAAAAAGAAAATGAAAAAAAGAAGCGCTTTGCAGCACTCCTGATTCTTTTTTGTTTTTGGAGTCTATCTCATCACCACATAAAAAAGATACGCCGCATACAGCAGTAACATGAAAATCCCGTTTCCTCTGCTGATAACACTTCCGCGCCATGCTAACATCAGGACGACCAGCAACAACACCGTCATAACCAAAATATCCGTAAAAGCCAAGACTGTCAGACGCAGCGGACTCACGGCAGCTGCTGATCCTAATATAAAAAATATATTAAAAAGATTGCTTCCAATTGCATTTCCCAGCGCAATATCTGTCTCATGCTTTCTGGCCGCAACAACAGATGTTACAAGCTCCGGCAGTGAAGTGCCAACCGCTACAATCGTAAGCGCCACAAGCTGCGTGCTTACTCCAAATGATGCAGCAATTTTAACACTCGAATCAACGACTAAGTCGCCGCCGACCATAATGCCTGTGATTCCTACAGCGATTAAAAGAAGATATCTCCAGCGAAATGTCTGCCGTTCTGCTACCGCCGTTTCTCTATCTAATACCCCAAGCACCAGAGAATAAACATAGGCAATGATAAATGCCAGCATAACAAGGCCTTCGCTTCTTGTGATATAAGAAACAGGGCCGCTTTCTGTTTCCCCCTCTCTTATCCGATGAAGCAACGCTCCAACTCCATCGGCTAAAAATACATCTGCTGTCACAAAAATCAAAACCAGAGCTGCCAAGATTGAAAACATATAATCCTTGAGTAATACTTTTTTATCCGCTTTCAGTGGATAAAAAACGGCGCTTGCTCCAAGCACTAGCAATAAATTACAGATATTGCTTCCCATTGCATTTCCTACTGCAATATCGTTCTGCCCTACAAGCGATGCTGAAATGCTGACTGCCGCTTCTGGCGCACTTGTTCCGAATGAAACTACTGTTAATCCGATTACCAATGTCGGTACACCCATTGCTGCCGCCAAATTGCTGCTGCCATCTACAAACCAGTCGGCACATTTAACAAGTAATATGAATCCTACCACTAGGCCTATATACTGCATATATTTTCCCTCGCATCTTTTCTTCTGTATATATTGATCTGTTTTTATGTCTCTTATTTTTTATTTATATCCTGTATTTTTTGCACATCAACCGTCAAACTTTCTACAAAAATTTTTTCATCTGTTCAATATTTCCTTGTTCGGTAGAAATCAGTTTTTCCGCTAAAGTTTTAATTTCTTCGCTCACTCCGTTATATTGGTGCAGATTTTTAAGATTTTTCGTAATTCCCGTTGTGTTTCCCTTTACCATCATCTCGGCAATTTTAGAAACCGTTGGCGACATCATTAAATTCATTGCAGCAGTTATTTCTGACGATATTTTTGCCATCATACCTACATGTGTTCCGGCTACTCCTCTCGCCTGCAGCAGACGATCCGCTGCATCACATATCTTATCGTATTCCCGGTACTGTTGTTTCAGCGCAGTATAAAGCTCCGGGTCGGCAGCATAGTCAAGAACAGCATTAATGCCATACTGTCCCATTTCTGTCGTTTTTCTAATATTGTTTAGAAGCTGCACTTCTCCCGCCGTCGTCATCATTTTTATGCACCTCAATTCCGTTTATCTATTTTCCTTAGTATGGCAAACCGGCTCTAAAATTATGCGGTTATGCATCAGCAGAAAAATTTGCTTTTTTCACTCATTTCTCTTATAATTTGAAAAAAGCAATAAAATATATCTTTAAATTTATACGAATACTACAATGAACAAGACAAAACATGCAATTGTAAAAAAGGAGAACAACATGAACCAGAAAAAAGGAATCATTGCCGAATTCAAAGAATTCATTTCACGCGGAAGCGTTATTGACCTTGCTGTCGGCGTTATTATCGGAAGCGCTTTCACGGCCATTGTCAATTCACTTGTCAACGATATTGTAATGCCATTTATAGGCTGGCTCTTCGGCGGTATTAAATTTACTTCTCTGAAATACATTATCACGCCGGCCAGCGGTGAAATTCCGGAAGCCGCAATCTACTACGGCAATTTTATTCAAAACATCGTCGATTTCTTTTTGATCTCTCTCGTCATTTTCGCTGCTGTTAAAGGAATCAACCGGTTCCGCCGCAAAGAAGAAAAAGTTTCCGATACGCCTCCTGAACCGGCAGAAGATATCATACTGCTGCGTGAAATCCGCGACCTGCTGAAGCAGCAAGACGAATAACTAGGATAACCGCCCGACGTATCTATCGATAATTCCCAGTAAAGCCTCACGCCAATTTTCACATTTTTAGAACTACTATAGGATAATATTTGAAGAAAATAAAACAAATTATTACTAACGCGGATAAACAGATTTGTAAACAAAAACAGAGAGTTAGTTACTTCCAAAAAAAAGTAAAGATTAAATCAATTACCATTTCTTTCCGCTTCTCCCAAAATCACGATAAACTGTTTCCCGTATTACAGAGAACAGCACCACGAAAAGCAGCAAACGCTTATACGGTTATAAAAACACATATTTTCACAAGCAAAAACGGCGGCTCTGATAATTGTTTTCAAAGCCGCTGTTTATTATCAAGTTGCGCAAGGGCACATATCTAAACGCAACTTATTTTTATCTACTGAATATTTGCTTCTTTTTTCAATCTTTGTTTTGCTTCTTCCACGCTTTCGCCGTTTTTGGTTAAATAGCGGCCAACAAAAGCATTCTCGATTTTGGTGTAACCTCCGGCAACTGCATCTTCGATTTTTTCAAATGTTCCAACAACCTTTTCTGCAATTTTTTCATTTGCTTTTACTAATTTTGACTTTACCATAATAATATCCTTTCCTTTTTCGACCTCTCCTTATCATCACAATACCAAGTGTCAGTATGAACAGGCAGACAGAGGCCCCTGTCAAAATATTCATTCGTCGTATCATACTTTCTTTCATTGTTCCAAAAGAAACAAGCATTGACCGCTGCAATGTTAGGATAGATGCCGCTACTTCTGCATACCCGATATTTCGGACAACTGCAAGCAGCAAAGAGGGATTTTTGCGCTGCTTTACCGCTTTGACAATCACCACAATAATTTTTCCAAAAGTATAGGTCGCTATGGTAATCATAACAATTTCCCCATACTTTGTAGCGACATTCTGCGACAAGCCGATATAGATTACGCCCGTCAAAACGAAACTCAATACTGTGAGCAAAGCACCAGAGAACTTCGTTACAAAACGCTCTGTATCTGCTGTGTATGCAGGATTGCTCTTATGTCCGCATAAAACAGCGGAAAACCGCAAAGTGCTTAAAACAACATAGTATGCACACAAGGTAAGAAACCATAAGGACTGATTGGCCAAACCAAGCACACCATGATAAAGCGCATATAGTAAGTTCAGAATGAAGCTAAATGTAGTTTCAAAAAGGATTCGATATTTCTGCTCCCGCAACATCTGTTTCCCAAACTTCCATTTTTCGATTTTACAAATTGCTTTGTGTTTTATACTCATGTGTTCTTCTTTCGTATAGCGATCGGACAGATTTACTCTTTAATACCTTTGGTGAAAGGAATGAGGCAAAGCAAAATCACAATACCGGCAAGACCGATAACAATTCCTAAAATCATCTTGCCCCACACCATACTAAAGCACATACCTACGCCTAAGGCTAAAGCACCGATAATACCGACGGTAATCGTAAGAATGTTTTTACCTGAAATTCGGATAGGCTCTTTATGCGTCATTCTTCTCCATACAATTAAAGTAATCAACGCAAGAAACAATCCCACACAGCCAAAGATAATTCCCGGCTGAAATGCACCCCACTCTGGGATAAGCGCCATACACAT
>CALXBT010000018.1 GCA_944386585.1 uncultured Clostridia bacterium
ATCTGTTCTCTAAGATTTTTCGCATAAAAGTTTCTAATCTTTTTACGTTTCCAAACTGCCTTCGGGTCGAAAATTTCATAGCAGTCGCCCGACGGCACCTCTTCATCTGCAAGCGTAATGACATCGGCAATCGCCTTGCCTGTTGCCTTATCATAGAGCCGGTAGACTTCTTTAAAGCCCGGATTTGTAATTTTCTCCGTATTTTCCGAAATCTTAATCTTTGGAATCAGTTTCCCATCCATTTCCAGTGCACACAGTTTATAAACACCGCCAAAAACCGGCTCCGATTTCGCCGTAATCAGCCGCTCTCCCACACCAAAAGAATCGATACAAGCTCCCTGAAAAATAACATCCTGTATGATATATTCATCCAGTGAATTCGATACGACTATTTTACAATCCTGAAATCCTGCTTCATCGAGCATTTTCCTCGCCTGTTTTGTCAGATAAGTCATATCGCCCGAATCAATACGAATTCCTTTATTTTTAGGATTTAATTCCTGAAAAACCCGAATAGCGGCCGGCACGCCGCTCTTGATAACATTGTAGGTATCTACAAGAAGCGTGCAGTTATCAGGATAAATCTCCGCATATTTTTTAAACGCCTCATATTCGCTCGGATACATCTGTACCCAGCTGTGCGCCATTGTTCCAAGCGCCTTAACACCATAATCCCGGTCTGCTATAGTGCAGGCTGTTCCCGCACAACCTCCGATATAAGAAGCCCTTGCGCCATATACAGCCGCCGCCGTACCGTGTGCCCGGCGCGTGCCAAACTCCATGACCGGCCGTCCCTGTGCGGCCCGGACAATACGATTTGCCTTCGTTGCAATCAAGCTTTGATGATTGATGAGAAGAAGCAGCATCGTCTCTATAAACTGCGCCTGCATCACAGGGCCTCTTACTGTAATAATCGGTTCACCCGGAAAAATCGGTGTACCCTCCGGCACTGCCCACACATCGCATTTAAATTCAAAGTTCTTTAGATATTCGAGAAACTCCTCTGAAAAAGAATTTTTGCTTCTCAGATACGCGATATCCTGATCTGTAAATTTCAAATCTGTAAGGTAATGAATCACCTGTTCCAAACCCGCCATCACAGCAAAACCGCCTTCATCCGGAATCGTTCTGAAAAACATATCGAAATAAGCGATGTTGTCCGCCATGCCTGTTTCGAAATATCCGTTCGCCATTGTGATTTCATAAAAATCCGTCAGCATTGTTAAATTGATTCCGTCGTTAAAATTATTTTCCATTTCTTCTCCTTTTACAGCATTCTTTTCAAGAATTGTCCCGTATAGGAAGCTTCACATTCTGCGATTTGCTCCGGCGTACCTGTCGCAACAATCCTGCCGCCTCTGAATCCACCCTCCGGGCCGAGATCGATAATGTGGTCTGCCCGTTTGATGACATCCAGATTATGTTCAATCACTACTACAGTATTACCCGCGTCGACCAATTTGTCAAGTACTTGCAGCAATTTGTCGACATCAGCAAAATGCAGTCCGGTCGTCGGTTCATCAAGAATATAAAGGGTTTTTCCAGTGCTTTTGCGCGATAGTTCCGCTGCCAGCTTAATGCGCTGCGCTTCACCGCCGGAAAGCTGCGTAGACGGCTGTCCAAGCTTTACATAACCAAGTCCCACCTGCTCCAGTGTCTCCAGATGCCGCTTAATAGAAGGCAGATTCTGAAAAAACTCCAGTGCTGTTGTTACATCCATATCAAGCACATCAAAAATATTTTTTCCTTTGTATTTTACTTCTAAGGTCTCTCTATTGTACCGCTTGCCGTGACAAACCTCGCAGGGTACATAAACATCCGGCAGAAAATGCATTTCAATTTTAATGATTCCGTCTCCGCTGCAAGCCTCGCAGCGGCCGCCTTTCACATTAAAGCTGAATCTTCCTTTCTCAAAACCACGCATTTTCGCTTCCGGAAGGGAAGCAAAAAGGTCTCTGATATTTGTAAATACCCCTGTATAAGTGGCTGGATTGGAGCGCGGCGTTCTGCCAATCGGCGACTGATCGATATAGATTACTTTATCAATATGCTCTACTCCGAGTATTTTTTTATGCCTGCCCGGTTTTTCCTTCCCTTTATACAGCTGGGAGACAAGCGCCTTGTTGAGTACTTCGTTTACGAGAGAAGACTTGCCGGATCCAGATACCCCCGTAACGCAGACAAATTTCCCAAGAGGAATCTCGACATCGATATTTTTTAGATTGTTTTCGGATGCACCGATAATTTGAAGCGACTTTCCGTTTCCTCCGCGCCTTGTCTGCGGCACTTCTATTTTACGCACACCGCTTAAATACTGTCCCGTCAGTGATTCTTTGCAGGCTTTGATATCCTCTACCGTTCCCTGCGCTACTACTTCTCCGCCGTTGATACCCGCTTCCGGCCCGATATCAACGATATAATCTGCCGCATACATCGTATCTTCGTCATGCTCTACCACAATCAGGGTATTTCCGAGATCTGTCAGATGACGGAGCGTTGAAAGCAATTTTTCATTATCCCGCTGATGCAGTCCGATAGAAGGCTCGTCCAGAATATAAAGAACGCCCTGCAGGCTGGAACCGATCTGCGTTGCCAGCCGGATTCTCTGCGATTCACCGCCCGAAAGTGTAGCTGCTGCCCGCGAAAGCGTCAGATAATCAAGCCCCACATCCATCAAAAAGCTGAGGCGTGCTCTGATTTCCTTTAAAATATGGCGTCCAATCATCGTATCCTTCTCCGAAAGAACAAGCTTATCGATAAAATCAATCAAATCTGCTACCGAAAGTTCTGAAAGGTCAGCAATATTCATTCCGCCGACCGTTACCGCCAGTACCTCCGGCTTCAGCCGCTTGCCGCCGCATTTGCTGCAGACATTCATTTCCATATATTCTTCGATTTTTTCCTTGAAAAATTCCGAACCGGTATCGCGGTATCTTCTTTCCCATGTCGTCAGCACGCCTTCATAAACATGCTCTCGGCGCTGTATCTTTCCATTGCTGGCCGTATATTCATATTTCAGCTTGCGCGTAAATGGACCGTAGAAGAATTCTTTCAGGAATGTCTTCGCCAGTTCAGAGTATGGCGTAGTGCCGTAATCAATCCCATGCTCTTTTGCCAGTGCTTCGGCTACAGGCTGATAATCG
>CALXBT010000019.1 GCA_944386585.1 uncultured Clostridia bacterium
AACTCCTTTATTATACTTGATGAAGCGCAGAACACGACGAGAGAACAGATGAAAATGTTTTTGACTAGACTTGGTTTCGGCTCTAAAGCGGTGATTACCGGAGATATTACACAGATTGATTTGCCGCGCGGGAAAAAATCGGGACTGGTCGAGGCGCAGAAAGTGCTGAAATCAGTCAGAGATATTGACTTCTGTTATCTTAAGGATGTCGATGTTGTACGGCATGAACTTGTTAAGAAAATAATTAACGCTTATGATAAATATTATGCTGAACATCCGGAGGTGCTGGAAGAATGAAACTAATCTTTGATGCGCCAAATAAGGTGCAGAGCAGGTGGAAGGACAAGCTGAATGAGGCGGCAAAAATTTGTCTTGCTAATGAGGGAATAATGACAGACCATGTAGAAATCAGCCTTTCTTTTGTAAGTGAGGTAGAGATACAGGAGATGAATCGGATCCATCGCAATGTTGATGCTGTAACAGATGTGCTTTCATTTCCAATGTTTGAAGCAGGAGAGCTTGCAGAAGCAGCAGAGCGCGCCGCGCAGAAACAGAAAGAGCCGGAGAGTGTAGAACCTTATCTTCTTCTTGGTGATGTAGTAATCTGTGAGGCACAGGCGCGGCGTCAGGCGGAGGAATACGGTCATTCTTATGACCGCGAGGTGGTATATCTTTTTGTGCATAGTATGCTTCATCTTTTAGGCTCTGATCATATGGAGGAAGAAGACAAAGCAGTAATGCGAGCACAGGAAGAAATTATTATGCGTGAACTGAATCTGACAAGAGAAAATAGCATGGCTTCTGCACTGGAGGAGTATGCTGACGAAACAGAAAGAAGCATCTGCATAGCAGATGAGAAAGAGGAGTGTAGGGTATTTGAAAAGCTCCTTGCGGCTGGCAGGGACAAAGCGGAGATTTATAAAGAGTTGATTGCGCGCGCGCAGTCTGTTCTTCCGCTTGCGTATGCACCATTTTCAAAATTTCGAGTCGGTGCAGCGCTTTTGACAAAAGATGATTTTGTTTGTACTGGTGTAAATATTGAAAATTCTTCTTTTGGTGCAACGATTTGCGCTGAGCGTACGGCCTTTACAAAAGCGCTTTCCTGCGGTGTGAAGGAATTTAAAGCGATTGCTGTTGTATCGTCTTCCGGAAGTGCTTGGCCGTGCGGCATCTGCCGGCAGTTTATGAAGGAATTTTGTAGTGATGATTTTGAAATTATCAGTCTGAATGAAAACGGCGCAGTGAGCGTATACACTATGGAGGAAATTTTACCAGAGGGTTTTAAACTATGAAGTCAGGATTTATCAGTATTGTCGGACGGCCTAATGTCGGCAAATCGACGCTTTTGAACGCGATATTGGGAGAAAAGATAGCCATTACGACCGCAAAGCCGCAGACCACGCGGAACAGTATACGCGGTATTTATACCGATCAAGAAAAAGAAACTCAGATTATTTTTATTGATACACCGGGAATCCATAAGCCGCGCAATAAACTTGGTGAATATATGACAGGAACGGCGCTTGCGACTTTCCGCGAGGTGGATGCGATGCTCCTTTTGGTTGATAACGAGCTTTCGGCCGGACCGGGAGATAAATATATTTTAGATTTACTGAAAGAGATTGATACACCGAAATTTCTTGTTATCAATAAAATTGATACACTTGCGCCGGATAAATTCCGGCGCATTTATGAGGAATACGAGACGCTTGGTATTTTCCGGGAAATTTTCGGTATTTCCGCGCTTCAAGGGAAAAATACGGACAGACTTCTTGCGGCGCTGACGGAAATACTGGATGAAGGACCTATGTATTTCCCGGCCGATATGGTAACAGATCATCCGGAGCGCTTCATTGTCAGTGAAATCATTCGTGAAAAGCTGCTGCTTTATCTAAATGATGAAATTCCGCATGGTGCTGCTGTAGAGATTGAAACTTACAAAGAAGGACCGAAGCTCACAAAGATCGGCGCGGTGATTTATTGTGAAAAAAAATCGCATAAAGGGATTATTATCGGCAAAGACGGAAAAAAATTAAAAGGAATCGGAAAAGATGCACGAATTGAAATTGAAGCACTATTAGGGACGAAGGTTTTTCTGGAACTGTGGGTCAAGATTAGAGAGAACTGGCGGGATAGCGATTTAGTACTTTCTAATTTTGGATACAAAGCTGATTTTTGAGTTTGTATCGGTCTATGTCTGCAGAATCAGAATTATCATAGAGGAAAGAATGATATGTATATAGATAGCGAAGGCATTATTCTTCGGCAGACGAAAACAACAAACGGCCGGCGGATGGTGTTGCTTTTTTCAAAAAAATACGGTAAGATCAGCGCGGGAAGCAGTATCAGTGAAAAAGGCAGCAGCAAAGCGGCACTGGCGATGAGACCTTTTACTTTCGGGCGCTATGAATTGTTTAAAAACAGGGATAATTATCATATCAACAGTGCAGAAGTATTAAAAAGTTTTTATAAAATCGGCGAGGATGTTGACAAGTATATGTGCGCTTCTTATGTTCTGGAGTTTACAGAAAAGCTGCTTGTTGAAGAACAGCCGGCAGCACAGCTTTTTCATCTGTTGATTGATTTTTTTGGATTGCTCGAAATGCGGCGGAAAAAATACGAAACATTAGTTTCAGCGTATCAATTGAAAGCAATGGCCATTGCAGGAACAGCGCCGCAATTGTCATCTTGCGTTCTTTGCGGGCGGCGGGAACCGATCGCTGGTTTTAGTGTAAAGGAGGGCGGCATTTTCTGTGATTCGTGCCAAAATAAAATACCGGCTGACAGGAATGTTTCATTGATTTTTCATGCAGATATTGGTACAATAAATATATTAAAGTATTTTTTGGATCATCCGCTCAGTAGTCTGGAAAAAATTGGGCTAGATGATGAGATTCAAAAACAGATTAGAATGATGCTTCGAAGTTACAGCGAGTATCATTTAGGAATCGGCAGCTTGAAAAGTGAAAGCTTTTTCGATCAAAAATAGAATCAGGGAGGTAAATTATATGGAGATTACTTTAGAGAAAATTGAACTTGTGAAAGATAGGACCGGTGTGAGTTATAAGGAAGCCAAGGAAGCGCTGGAAGCAGCAGAGGGCAGCGTCGTAGATGCAATCATCAATATTGAAGAGACAATTGATGAAAAAGGAAAAAATAAATTTACTGACGGCGCTTCAGCAGTCATAGATAAATTAAAGGAACTGATTAAAAAAGGAAATGTGGCGCGGCTTATTGTAAAGAAAGATGATGAAATCATTTTGAATCTTCCTCTCAATGTAGGAATTGTCGGGACAGTAATTGCGCCGTTTGCAATGATTGCAGGCCTTATCACTGCATTTGGCACAAAATGTGTAATTGAAGTCATTAAGGATGACGGAACAATTATTGATGTCAGTGAAATGGCAAGCGATGCGGCAAGCTATGCGGCAGAAAAAGGCAGTGAAATCGCAGGAGAAGTAAAAATAAGAGGCGCAGAACTTTATGATGTTGTAAAAGAAAAAAGTGCGGATGCATATGAGGCTGTAAAAGACAAAGCTGCGGATGTAATAAAGCGTGATGGAAAGAAAGAATGTGCCTGCTGTGACGAGGACGATGACAGCTGTGAATGCGGATGTGAGGACAGCGCCTGTTGCTCTTGCGATGAAGAAGATTGTGAAAATTGTGATGCAGTAGAAAAAAAGGAGTAAAGAATTCACCATGAGCAGAGAAGTAACGATGGATAAAATTGTGGCGCTTTGTAAAAACAGAGGATATATTTTTCCGGGTTCGGAGATTTACGGCGGACTTGCCAATACATGGGATTATGGTCCTCTT
>CALXBT010000020.1 GCA_944386585.1 uncultured Clostridia bacterium
CGTGATAGGCAATTTCAATCAGAAGTGCAGTTGCCCGCGTACGCCGGAGCTCTGCAAGCGTAGTATTAGGAATTACAGTTACGAGATTCGGATTCGGATAAATAGCTTTGAGATTGTCGGCAAAAATATTGGCGGCGATTTCTCCAGCACTGCTGTATGCATAGTAATAGACATCAGGCCCCATCAGCATGCCGGAGAGATTTTCCGGCGAAGCGTTGGAATGAAGCGCCAAATGAAGGTCGTAGTTTCCAGCATTGGACTGTGCGATGACCTGAGAAAGTGTATCGTAGGGGTTATTGCGGGTAAAGGAGATACCGCTGGCACGCAGATACGGTACCATTGCATCCACGATGAGATTCATATAATATTCTTCGCTTTCGCCGAGAATGGTTTCGTTAAAATCCTGAACAGACGGGCTTAAATAAACACTTGGCATATGGTAGTTCCTCCCAGTAAATCAATATCAGTAATAATATATGCGAAAGGATAGACTGCTGTGCGGATAATTCTTGCAGTCACATTTTATTTATGTTAAAATATTAGGGTTATTATAGAAAGTTAAAAAGAACCGGCGGGTGCCGGAAAAATCGGAAAGAGGCGAGTACAATGGCTGACAAAGAAAAAATTATCAATATTGCGGTGATCGCCCATGTAGATGCAGGAAAATCGACGTTGGTAGATGCATTTTTGAACCAGAGCGGTGTGTTTCGCGCGAATGAAGAAGTTGCCGATTGTGTGATGGACAGCGACGATATTGAGCGTGAGCGCGGGATTACGATTTATTCTAAAAATTGCTCTGTAATGCATGAAGATGTTAAAATCAATATTGTCGATACACCGGGACACGCTGATTTTTCATCGGAAGTAGAGCGTATTATGAAGACAGTCGACACTGTGATTCTTCTCGTTGATTCTTCAGAAGGACCGATGCCGCAGACGAGATTTGTTTTGAAAAAATCACTGGAACAAGGTTTGAATCCGATTTTGCTTATCAATAAGATTGATAAAAAAGATGCACGGATTAAGGAAGTTGTTGATGAAGTATACGAGCTTTTTATGGACCTTGAGGCGAATGATAAACAGCTTGACTTTCCGATCCTTTACGGAATTGCACGGCAGGGAATCGTGGTATATGAGCCGGGAGATATGAAAGAAATCGAATGCAGCGAAGGAAACTTTAAGCTGAAAAAAACACCGGGCGGATACGGCGGATTGAATATCAACCCGCTTTTTGAGACGATTATCAGACACTGCAAGGCATATCCTGACAGAGATAGCGAAGCGCTCCAGTTTCAGGTATCGACGCTGGGTTATGACGATTATATTGGAAGACTTGGAATTGGCCGGATTACACGCGGCAGGATTCATGAGGGTCAGACTGTCAGCGTATGCAGGACCGACGGCAGCATTGTGCAGCGCAAGATTAACCAGGTCTTTGTCTATAGAGGCTTAAGACGAACGGCGGTATCGGAAGCAGGGAGCGGAGATATTGTTGTTGTTTCGGGAATTTCAGATATTTCTATCGGAGAGACTATCTGCGATGAAAAGCAGCCGGAGGCGATGGAAATGATTCATATAGAAGAACCGACGCTTTCGATGAACTTTATGGTAAATAAGTCGCCGTTTGCCGGCAAATCAGGCAAATATGTAACCTCGCGGCATATCAAGGAAAGACTTGAAAAAGAGTTGGAAGTCAATGTGGGACTTATTGTAGAGGAAACGAATTCCACTGATAGTTTTAAGGTTTCCGGAAGAGGCGAGCTGCATCTTTCGATTTTGATTGAGAATATGCGGCGGGAAGGCTATGAACTTGCAGTGTCAAAGCCGGAGGTTATCATGCGGCGTGGAGAGAAGGGAGAAACGCTGGAACCGATTGAGCAAGTCATTGTCAGCGTACCGGAGGAGTATTCAGGAACTGTAATCGGAAAGCTCAATATCCGAAAGGGAATGATGCAGCAGATGGAAAGTGAAAACGGCTATGTAAAGCTTGAATATCTAGTGCCAACGAGAGGGCTGCTGGGATACCGTTCGGAATTTATCAATGATACAAGAGGAGAGGGCACGATGGTGCGCCGGTTTCATAGTTTTGACACTTTTAAAGGAGAAATTCCGCAGCGGGTAAACGGAGTGGCAATTGCACAGGAGGAGGGCGTATGCACGGGCTATGCTCTTTTCAATATCCAGGAGCGCGTACAGATGTTCGTAGAACCGGGGGCGAAAGTTTATGAAGGTATGATTGTGGGTATGAATTCAAGAGGAGAAGACATGGTAGTCAACCCTTGTAAGGCCAAAAAGGTGACAAATATGCGTGCGGCTGGTTCAGACGATGCAATTAAACTTTCACCGGTCAGAACTTTTACTCTTGAAGAAGCATTGGAATTTATCAATGATGATGAACTTGTTGAAGTAACGCCTGATGATATCAGACTCAGAAAGAAGCTGCTTCGGGAGCTGGAACGCAGGAGAAGCGGCAAAGTTTACGAATAGATGTAGGTAAGACGGTAAAATCGGTAGGAGAGGTGATATGAAGAAAGCGTTAAAGGATTTTTTTTCGGGCGCACTGCCGGAAACGGCGGGACAGAAGCTGATGCACGGTATTTCGGCACTGATCATTTTACTGGCGGGGCTTATCGTGATAAGGCTTTTGATGAGTTTTATCAAAAAAGCGCTGATGAAAACGAGTCTGGATGAGGCACTTCATAAATTTATATTAAATACGATTAAGATTATCCTTTTGATTGTGCTTACTATTACAGTGCTGGGTTATCTCAACATTCCGACATCAACTTTTGTAGCGGTGCTTGGAGCTTGTGGGGCAGCGGTGGCGCTGGCGCTGAAGGACAGTCTTGCCAATGTAGCAGGTGGAATCCTCATTCTGATTAATAAGCCTTTTGGAAAGGGAAATTATGTTAGTGTCAATGGTACAGAAGGGATTGTAGACAGCATTGACCTTCTTGTAACAACGCTGAAAACATTTGATAACAAAGTCGTATCGGTGCCAAACGGATTAATTACAACTTCGGTGCTTGTGAATTATTCTAAGGAAGAAAAAAGAAGAGTTGACTGCGTGTTCAGCATCAGCTATGACTGTAGCATTGGCAGGGCAAAAGATGTGATATATGCGGTGATTGAATCCAATCCCGATATAATAAAGGATATCGAGCCTATTGTGGCAGTAGCATCTCAGGGAAGCAGCGCGATCAATATTGATTGCAAGGTATGGTGCAGCAATGAGAAATACTGGGATGTAAAGTACAGCTTGGAGGAAACGGTCAAAACGGCGTTTGATGAAAACGGCATTTCGATTCCGTATCCGCAGGTCGATGTCCACTTAATTAAGTAAAAAAAGAATATTAAGTTATCGGTAAAGAAAATGAGGTATGGTATGAGCGTAAAGAAAAAAGAAATTAAAAACTTCAAAAGAGTGCTCGTGGCGAATCGAGGCGAAATCGCAATCAGAGTATTTAGAGCATGCAGAGAACTGGATATCAGAACAGTAGCAATTTATTCAGAAGAGGATAAGAACACGCTTTTCAGAGGGAAGGCCGATGAGTCTTATGCAGTAGGTAAAGGCAAATCACCGGTAGACGCGTATCTCGGTATCAATGAAATTATCGAGCTTGCAAAGTCAAAGGGCGTAGATGCAATTCATCCAGGCTACGGATTCCTTTCGGAAAATAGTGAATTTGCAAAGCTCTGTGAGGAAAACGGCATTGTATTTATCGGACCAAATCACGAAATGATGGATCGGCTTGGCGATAAGATTCAGTCGAAGCTTGTTGCGATGGAAGTTGGTGTACCGACAATTCCGGGTGTAGAGCAGGCGATTAAGGATGAGGAAGAGGCTCTGAAGTTTGCTGTTTCCTGCGGCTATCCTGTTATTTTAAAGGCGGCGGCTGGCGGCGGCGGACGCGGAATGAGAATTGTAAGAACAAAGGAAGAAATGCCGGAACAGTTCCGTGCAGCAAGAAGTGAAGCAAAGAAGGCATTCGGCATCGATGATGTATTTATTGAAAAGTATCTCGAAAGTCCGAAACATATTGAAGTGCAGGTTTTTGGCGATAATTACGGCAACATTGTACATCTTGGTGAAAGAGACTGTTCTATTCAGAGAAGGCACCAAAAGGTCGTTGAATTTACACCGGCTCTGTGTCTGAGCGATGAGCAAAGAGAAGCGATTTGTGCAGATGCAATTAAAATTGCAAAGGCTGTTAATTACAGAAATGCGGGTACGGTTGAATTTCTTCTTGATACTGACGGCAGACATTATTTCATCGAAATGAATCCGAGAATTCAGGTTGAGCATACTGTAACAGAGATGGTAACCGGTGTTGATATCGTACAGGCGCAGATTTTGGCGGCAGAAGGCTATACTCTTGATTCGGAAGAGATCAATCTTGTACAGGAAGAAATTCATCCGAGAGGCTATGCGATTCAGTGCCGTATTACAACGGAAGATCCGAACAACAGTTTTGCGCCTGACACAGGAGAGATCGATGTGTATCAGACGCCGGGCGGTTATGGAATCAGACTGGACGGCGGCAACGGATTTGCAGGCGCGCATATCACGCCGTACTATGATTCTTTGCTTGTTAAAGTAACTTCCTCCGGCAGAAGCTTTGCGGAGGCGACTAACAAGGCAATCCGGGCACTTCGCGAAATGAAAGTAAAAGGTGTCAAGACAAATATTCCGTTTCTCATGAATGTACTGAATCATGAGATCTTTAGAGAAGGAAACTGTAATACAGGATTTATCGAACAGCATCCAGAGCTTTTCAATATCAGTGCATTGCCAGACAGAGAGCTTCGCGTACTTAATTTCCTGGGAAATAAAGTAGTCAATGAAAATAAGGGTGTAAAACCTGATTTCGATGTTCCGGTATTTCCGAGAATTTCAGATGCGGAAATCGCAAAGCTTAGCGGTACAAAGCAAATCTTTGATAAAGAAGGGCCGGAAAAATTCTCGAAGTGGATTCTTGATCAAAAAGGACTTCTCATTACTGATACAACGATGAGAGACGCGCAGCAATCCCTTATGGCAACTAGAGTAAGGACAGTTGATATGGAGAAGATTGCGGCCGGTACGGCTTATTACGGCAATAAGCTCTTTTCTGCGGAAATGTGGGGCGGAGCAACTTTTGATACGGCGTATAGATTTCTTAAAGAATCTCCTTGGGAAAGGCTTGATACACTGAGAGAAAAGATGCCGAATATTCTCTTTCAGATGCTGATCAGAGGTGCTAATGCAGTAGGATACAAAAACTATCCAGATAATGTTATCAGAGAGTTTGTAAAAGAGGCGGCAAGGAGCGGAATTGATGTATTTCGTATCTTCGACTCGCTGAACTGGATTGAGGGAATGGAAATTGCTCTTGACGAAGTTCTCAATCAGGGTAAGCTTGCAGAAGCATGTATTTGCTATACGGGTGATATTCTTGATGAATCGAGAGAAAAATATAATCTCAAATATTATGTAGAGATGGCCAAAGAACTTGAAAGACGCGGTTCGCATGTTCTAGGAATTAAGGATATGTCAGGTCTTTTGAAGCCGATGGCAGCTAAAAAGCTTGTGGAAACGCTTAAGCAGGAAATTGGAATTCCGATTCACCTCCACACGCATGATACGACCGGAAACGGCGTAGCAACCGTATTGATGGCGGCGCAGGCAGGTGTAGACATTGCTGATACAGCGTTTAATGCAATGTCAGGGCTAACTTCACAGCCTGCTCTCAATTCTGTTGTAGCGGCGCTTCAGAATACAGATAGAGATACAGGAATTGATCTTGACGGAATTCAGAAGATTTCAGATTATTGGGAAGCGGTAAGACCTGTTTATAAGGGTTTCGAATCTGACCTGCTTGCATCTTCTGCAGAAATCTATAAGTACGAAATTCCGGGAGGGCAGTATTCCAATCTTAAGCCTCAGGTAGAGAGTTTCGGACTTGGTCATAGATTTGAGGATGTAAAAGAAATGTACCGTCAGGTAAATCTCATGTTGGGAGATATCGTGAAGGTAACACCGTCCTCGAAGGCAGTCGGCGATATGGCAATTTTCATGGTACAGAATGATCTTACACCGGAAAATATTTATGAAAAGGGAAAGGATATCGACTTTCCTGACTCTATCGTATCTTTCTTTGAAGGTATGATGGGCCAGCCACAAGGCGGTTTTCCAAAGGATCTTCAGAAGCTGGTGCTGAAGGATAAGAAGCCAATCACTTGCAGACCGGGTGAACTTCTTCCGGCAGAAGATTTTGATGCGGTCAGCAGGATGCTGAAGGAAAAATATGAGATTGAAGGAGACATGAGGCAGTCGCTGTCGTATGCTCTTTATCCGAAAGTATATGAGGATTTTCTTAAAGTTCTTAAGACGGACGGAAACTTCAGGTATATGGGTTCCGATATCTATTTCCACGGCCTCAAGGAAGGAGAAACCTGTGAAGTAAAGATTGAAGAGGGTATTATTCTTGTAATCAAACTTGTTGAGGTAAGAAATTTAGATAGTGAAGGCATGAGAGAAGTTGTCTTTGAAGTAAACGGCAATAGAAGAAATGTGAAGATTAAGGATAACAGCGCTGACAATCTCAATTTCTCCGGTCCAAATGTAGAATTTGCAAATCCGGATGAGCCGACAGAAATTGGAGCAAACATTCCGGGTAGTATTCTCAAGATTCTTGTGAAGGAAGGCGAGACCGTTGCAGAGAAACAGCCAATTGCGGTAATTGAAGCAATGAAGATGGAAACGAATATTCTCGCGCCGATTAAGGGTGTTGTAGATAAGATTCTTGTGAAGGAAGGCGAACAGGTAAAATCCGGCCAGATGGTTGCAAAGCTTAAATAACAGACAGACGAAAAAAGACAACTGGAAAAAGAGCGGATGCATTAAAGTAAAAATGCCGGAGGCAATGCCTCCGGCATTCAAATCTTTTCGAAAGGCGGAGAAAAAGAGTATGAATGGGATAAAAAAGGGATTTATTGTGACAGGAGCAGCTATCGGAGGTGTTTTGGGCGGCGCGCTCAGTACTGCCGGCAGAATTGCAGGCAGTAAGATGGTTGATGAGCTAGGTGAAGCTGTTATTGATTCTGCTATTTTGACTGGTGCGATTGCAGGGCAGCTTACTTCTGGTGCAGCGGATCTTGCTTCCGGTAAAATCACAAAATCAGAAGCACGCTGTGAACGGGGAAGATATGATTTGAAAGCTGGCGGTAAAAAAATTATCGGAAACTGGAAAGAAAATTTAAATATGATTTTTGATAACAGCAGTGAAATCATTAAGGGAGTGCGTAGCCGTGATTCCGAAAGGATTGTTTCCAGCATAAAAACGCTCGGCAAAATGGCTGCGGTCGGCGCAATTACTGTCGGAACGATTAAGGTAGAAGTGCCAGCAGGGCAAGATGACGGATCTCAGAGGCGGCAAGACGAGACAAAAGAAGCAAAGCCGCATGACATAGAAAAGATTTCACAAAAATGAAACTGTAAATTACAGAATCGTAGTATGACATTCCTTTTATCGGTAAAACTATAAAAAGAAGTTTCGATGAAGGGAAGAAGATTATGAGTGAATATCAGAAGGCCGATCGGTACGACTTTTATATAAGGGAACTCAGAAAAGCTTTGTCTATCGGACAAAGCTTTGATGTTTTAGAGCGAAAGATATCAATTGGCGGAAGGGATGCCTCGATTTTTTTTGTCGATGGTTTGACAAAAGCGAATAATATGCAGTTTGTGATGTCCTTTTTGCTGAGGATAAAAGATAAAGACATGGAACGGGTTACAACAGCGGATGATTTTTTGAAATACGCATTGCCGTTTCTTGATTCTTTGTCTGAAAGTGATGTACATGCTGCATTGAAGCAGCTCTTTTCAGGCTTGGTACTGATTGTTGTCAGCGGGCTGGATCAGGTGATTATTGTCGATGCCAGAGACTATCCGTCGCGTGGAGTAGAGGAGCCGTCTAAAGAAAAAAGTCTGCGCGGTGCAAAGGACGGATTTACAGAAAGTTTTATGACTAATATTGCGCTTGTGCGGCGCCGTATCCGCGATCCGAAGCTTATTTTTGAAAGCCATATAATCGGACAGGAAAGTAAAACAGATACATGTATTGTTTACATGAAAGGGATCGCTGATGAATCTGTTGTAAAACGACTGGGAGAATTGCTGGATCAGCTTAAGATTCATAATTTGACAATGACAGAACAGACGCTGGTAGAAGCTCTGATGCGCGTAGAGGGCAAAAAAAACAGGAAACGGCCGTCTTTTCTTAATCCGTTTCCGAAGGTACGCTATACACAGCGTCCGGATATAGTGGCGGCACATGTAACAGAAGGAAAAATTGCAATTATCGTTGATAATACACCGACCGTAATTATTTTACCAGCTTGTATTTTTGATTTTATGCAGGATGTAGATGATTATTATTTTCCGCTTTTAACCGGAAACTATTTCAGATTGCTCCGGATTGCCAATGTGCTTGTGACTTTGTTTGCATCTCCGCTCTATCTTTTAATGGCAGACGGATATATTCCTGTATATGAAGGAATTCGCTTTTTTATTCCAGACACTGATTATGCCATTTCACTGTTCTGGCAGTTTATCATCCTGGAAATTGCAATTGATGCGCTGAAGCTTGCTTCGCTCAATACGCCGGATTCACTGGGAATGTCTCTTTCTGTCATCGGAGCATTGATACTTGGAGAATTTTCTGTTGAGTCTGGATGGTTTATTCCGCATACGATTCTTGTGATGGCCGTTGTATCACTTGCGAGCTTTACGCATCCAAGCATTGAACTTGGTTATGCTATTAAATTTTCCAGAATTTTAATGCTGATTGGCGTTGCCCTATACGGATTTTGGGGTGTTGCGGCTGCAGCGGTGCTTATTATTATAGTAATGGCATCTACAAAGACACTTACCGGCGCGCCGTATCTTTATCCATTGCTTCCGTTTAACGGAAAAGCACTGCGGAGATATTTTTTTAGAACGACAATTCCAAAGGAATAAGAAAAGAGAAATCGGCACAGAAGTCCGCAAATCTTAGTCTCTCTTCTTCAAAAAAGGAGAATCGATGAAGACGGCACTGTGCCGATTTTTGCCTTATATGATTCCTGATCCCTGATAGTTGTAGTATACATGGAAAGTTTTTATCGAATAGGAATCGATTGCAGTGATGTTTCCGATGGAATCCTGCAAAAGCAGATAATTGATGCCGACGCCAGTCAGAAAACCTAATACCGACGCAATGGTGTTTGATGTCGTCTGATAATCAACCCGTACATATCTGCCAATCTGCGTACGGTAAAAGCCGTTTAGATACTGAAGGGAAGAATAGGTCAGCTTTTCTCTGTAACCTGGCGGCAGGAGAGGATTGGACGGAACTGCAAAGGAAGGTGCGTCTGGAAAGAGGGAGTCAATCGGCGTTATAGATGGCATAGATGGATTGGCAGTATTCCAGTCATTAGGATTGCTTTCACCGCCGGATTGACCCGGAATTGGTGTGACAACATTCGTCATATCAGGACGGGGCAGGGTTGGAAAATTTCCTGCATCAATGCCTGTAGGGCCATTTGGCTGACTGTCTGCCGGAGGCACAGTCTGCATTGATGATGCCGGTTTAGAAGATGTATCTTTGTTTTCTCTGATTTTTTCAATACGTGCAAGATATGGAGTATTGCAGCATGGTGACATTTTTGAAATACCTCGTTTCTTTATATTTCTGATAAAATACCATAAAGGTTCTTATGTGTCCGCATAATAAATGGTCGGGATGTAAAAGCAGTGATTACCGATGCGGTTGTGGATGACACCTACATTGGTTGGAAAATACGGAGGACAGACTGCACTGTAGGGGTTAAAGAAGAAAAGGGAATGATCGACACCAGCCAATCTGCCGCCGCTCATTGCCCAGTCTACAATCTCATAATGAATTTCGTCCGGTGTCATGTTATATACATTCTGCGGATTATATACTCCGTTTACGGATGTACGCATACATACAAATTGACCGGGCTGTTCAATAATTTTGCGCACATCCCCGCCCTGACTAACGCGCGCAAATTCACCATATGTGATTGTTGCTCTATTCATAATTACTGTAGCGACTGCACGCATTCCATCCGTGCCTTCTCCTCCGGCTTCGCATTGTATGAGCCGTGCAAACAGCTCTCTTGTCGTGAGTGCCATAAAAATACCTCTTGAAAAAAGAATGAAAAGCCTGATGATTGCAGGCTTATAATTAATATATGTAAAATAAACGAAGCAGTGCAAAATAAGTAGTATGCCTTTTGCTTATTTTATGATAAAATATGATATTAAAGAAAAATGTCAGATGTATTTTAATCGAGTAATTTTTAAAATAAGAGGAAATAAAATGGAGCTGAACAAAAATAATACTAAGAAAATTATCTTTATCATTGCAATGACGCTCTTGATGCTGTGGGCAGTAATCAATTCCGAAACTGTCTTTGAATTCGCACAATATTTATTATGGCTGATTAACCCTTTAATTGTTGGAGTTGCAGTGGCTTTTATTCTTAATGTTTGTGTGAGAAGCATTGAAAAGAGGTTATTTAAATGGCTGGATAGACAGCATGGAAAAATATGGCCGAAGATAAGAAGACCGATCAGCATCCTTCTGTCACTGGGAATTGTGACAGGAATTTTTGTAATTGTAGTGACGATGATTGTGCCCGAAGTGCGAAATGCTGCCGAAATGCTCATTGATGAATTTCCAGACTACTGGAACAATCTGCAGAAACTGCTGGATGATGTGACAGAACAGCTCGGCGTAGAGGCAATTATTTTGCCAAGTCTTGAATTTAATGAAGAATTATTTGAAGAGGCAGTGAACCTGTTTTTTAAAACAGACCTTTCAAGCAATGTTTTCGATAAAGCTCTCGATATGACAACCTCTGTGCTTAATGTAACGGTTTCTGTGATTGGCGTTGTATTCAATACAATTATGGGATTTGTCTTTGCAATTTATATGCTTTTGAGAAAAGAATCACTGGCAAGACAGGCCAAGCAGATTATTTATGCGTTTTTTCCGAAAAAAGTGGCGGACGAAATGCTTTATATTGGGAGACTGTCAAATAATATGTTTTCTCGCTTTATAACCGGCCAGTGCACAGAAGCAGTAATTATCGGCCTTTTGTGCCTTGCGGGCATGTCCATTATGAAGATGCCGTATGCGCCGATGATTTCAGTGCTTGTCGGATTTACAGCGCTGATTCCGGTGTTTGGAGCCTTTATCGGTACGGCAATCGGCGCATTTTTGATTTTGATGATTTCACCAGTAAAAGCTTTCTGGTTTGTCATTTTCATCATTGTGCTTCAACAAGTAGAGGGAAATCTGATTTATCCAAAAGTAGTTGGATCATCCATAGGACTGCCGGCTTTATGGGTAATGCTGGCAGTGCTCGTCGGAGGTTCTGCCGGAGGTATTTTAGGAATGCTGATCAGTGTTCCGATTTCGGCAGTGCTGTACTGTTTAATCGGGCGAATTGCAAAATCAAGGCTGAAGGAGAAGAATATTTCTGTGGACAGTTTGTAGCACAGAGGCTAAAGAAACAACAGGATATAACAGGGAAATAACAGGGGATATAGTAGTATGAGTTTTACACATTTGCATGTACATACAGAATACAGCCTGCTTGACGGCGCGGCGCGAATTAAAGATCTGATTGCGCGTGTGAAAGAGCTCGGCATGAATTCTGTTGCGATTACTGATCACGGCGTGATGTTCGGTGTAGTTGATTTTTATAAGGAAGCGCGGGCAAATGGAATCAAGCCGATACTCGGCTGTGAAGTATATACAGCGGCCCGTACCCGACATGACAAAGAAGCAGAACGCGATAAACGGCAGGGGCATTTGGTGCTGCTGGCAAAGAATAACGAAGGCTATCATAATCTCATGAAGATTGTATCAGCCAGTTTTGTAGAAGGCTATTATTATAAACCGCGGGTGGACAAGGAGCTTTTGAGAAATTACGCGGGCGGAATTATTGCGCTTTCAGGCTGTCTTGCAGGTGAGGTGCAGCAGCGTTTTTTAAACGGTGATTATGAAGGCGGTAAAAAAGAGGCACTTGCTTTGCTTGAAATCTTTGGCGAGGATAATTTTTTTCTGGAGCTTCAAGATCAGGGATTAGAAGAGGAGATGCGTATTCTTCCGCTAATGAAGCGTCTAAATGAAGAAACTGGAATTCCGTTTGTCGCTACGAATGATGTGCATTATGTCAATCGTTCCGATGCAGAAGCGCATGATGTGTTGCTTTGTATACAAACGGTTACCAATATTGATGATGAAAACCGCATGCGCTTTCCGAATGATCAATTTTATTTAAAATCAGAGGAAGAGATGCGCAAGATTTTTGCCTCCATTCCGGAAGCCTGCGATAATACAGAGAAAATTGCGGAGCGCTGCAATGTGGAGCTTGATTTCGGAAGTTATCACTTGCCGGAGTTTCAGGCGCCGGATGGAAAAAATAATGTGGATTATCTGCGGGAGCTCTGTGAAAAGGGGATGACAGAACGCTACGGAATTGTGCGTGCTGAAGGTCCTCATGTAGTAAACGGCGTTGACCTATATGAGCGGCTTGATTATGAATTTTCTGTGATTGAACAGATGGGCTTTGTGGAATATTTTTTGATTGTCTGGGATTTTATCAACTTTGCAAAGCAAAAAAATATTGTAGTCGGACCGGGAAGAGGGTCTGCTGCTGGCAGTATTGTAGCGTATACGCTGCGTATTACGGATATTGATCCGGTTCGCTATAATTTGCTTTTTGAGCGGTTTCTTAATCCGGAGCGTATCTCAATGCCGGATATTGATGTTGATTTTTGCTACGAACGGCGCGGAGAAGTAATTGACTATGTAATTGAAAAGTACGGTGCAGACAAGGTAGCACAAATTATTACTTTTGGTACATTGAAAGCAAAGGCCGTCGTGCGGGATGTTGGACGAGCACTCAATATTTCGTATGCAGAAACAGACGCGATTGCAAAGGCC
>CALXBT010000021.1 GCA_944386585.1 uncultured Clostridia bacterium
CGACCGCAGCGGTGATAATACTGAAAATGAGCAAACGCAAGAACAATGTCTGACGGCGATAACTAAGGAGGCAGGTGTTCTTGTGAGTTTATTTTCGAGAAGAAATCCGGTCATGGCAATAGCCTGCGATAAATTTGAAAAAGCGCTCACGAGTACAGACCTTTGATCTGCACCCCGAAATCCCGTTGTCCAAGCGGCACACCTTTGATCTTACTTCCCACGAAGTGCCGGAGGTAGGTAAAAAAGAACGCTTCCGCAGGAATATGGAGGCAATCAGGGTGCTGAAGGAATGTGAGTTTGACAACCGCTTTGCCACGCCCGAAGAACAAGAAATCCTTTCGCAGTATGTTGGTTGGGGCGGTATTCCCGAAGCCTTCGATGAAAACAATTCCTCTTGGGCGGACGAGTTTATTGAACTTTACACCGCGCAGGACAGCAAAATTTACGGCGTGGAGATCGACAAAATCTCGGCGGGTATCGCACAGCAGCTTTATCAGAAAACCTCGATAGCGGCACAGCCGTTTGAGGAAGCAAATATCCCCGACAGCTTTTTTGGCGCTGTGATTGGGAATGTACCTTTCGGCGATATTCGTATCAATGAAAGGAGGTATAACAAGCATAACTTTTTAATCCACGACTACTTTTTTGCGAAGTCCTTAGCCAAGATCAGACCGGGCGGCGTGATGGCGCTTATCACGAGCAAAGGCACAATGGATAAGGAAAATCCCGCCGTGCGGAAGTATATCGCACAGCGAGCCAATCTTCTCGGCGCTATTCGTCTGCCCAACAACACCTTTAAGGGAAACGCCGGAAAGATCAATCAAAAGCATCGTGACAGGAAGCCGGCGAATAACAAGCTGCTGACACAGAATGTGCGTGTCGGTTTAGATGGCAGGAAGCATAAACGAAATCTGAAAATGATTGTATGCGGCGGCAGCGGAGCGGGAAAGACCCGCTTTTTTTGCAAACCAAACGCTATGCAGTGCAACACTTCCTATGTGATACTCGATCCAAAAGGAGAAAATCTGAGAGATACCGGCAGGCTGCTGGAAGAATTATCAGATTAGCGGTCGAGAACTGATGACGCCGGATGAGGTGCGTATGATGGATAATCGCTACGCACTTCTTTTTATTCGTGGAGAAAGACCTGTAAAAGATTTGAAATATGATATTTTAAAAAATCCGAACCTTTCACGAACTGTTGACGGCGGTGCAGATCCATATGTTCATGGTAAAACAGATATCGCGATTGCAGATATTGCATTGTGCCGGCCTGATGAAATAATGAGCGAAATGACAGATTGGCAAGGAGAAGATTATATTTTGCTTTCAGAGACGGAAGTAGAAGAACTGCATGATGAGGAGGGGAAATCGCAATGAAGAAGAAAAGGGAACGCTATTTGTTGAGGTTTATGGTGATAATCTATGTGGCGATTGTGTTTATGATGACTTTGGGGACGGGAATTGTATGTGCAGCCAGTGATCCATTGGCGGTGATTAACAACTTATCGACTTTTATTTTTGCTTTGATTCGAGCAATCGGGTTGATTTTGCTCGGCTTTGGTATTGTGCAGATTGGTTTGTCGTTAAATCCCATGATCCTTAAACAGCGTGCAAATGGATTTATGATTTTTCTTGATAAGGAGGCAAAAAAGTGATAAAATGTATTAAAAACAAAATAAAATGGTTCGTTTGTGAACCATAACTAAGGCGAAATAATATGGAACTATATTTTGAACTCCTGAAAAAACCGGTTTTTTCCATAGCGGATGCAGAACAATTTTACAAAACAAAAGAGAGCGCTCGTACGGCAGTAAAAAGGTTAATATTGCAGGGGCTTGTAAAGAAAATACGCAATAACCTATACACATGTATAAGCGGGGAAACAGACGCACCTGTAGCAAATAAGTATCAGATTGCGTCAGCGATTACAGAAACCGCTTGTGTATCTCATCATACTGCGCTTGAGTATTACGGGTTTTCCGACCAGGTTATTTACGATGTATATGTTGCGTCAGAATCAGTCTTTCATTCTTTTGAATTCGATGGCTACACCTATATATGCGTTAAATCAAAGCTGAAAGACGGAATCGAGACAGTGCAATACAGCGGAGGAATAAGGATAACCGATCGTGAACGCACTTTGATTGACTGCCTGAAAGATATGGACAGAATTGGCGGCATGGAGGAAACTCTGGCTGCCATCAGTATGATGAACAGACTCAATGAGAAAAAACTCTTATTTTATCTTGAGGAATATGATAACCAATTTCTTTTTCAAAAGGCAGGATACCTTTTACAGCCATTTAGCAAACCTCTCGGGCTATCGGAGGATTTTTTCAGAACCTGTAAATCAAAAATCGGACGCAGCCGCAGGTATCTGACTAAAGATTTTACACAAGGATCGTATGTGAAAGAATGGCAGCTGATCGTACCAAATTCACTTTATGTATTAAAGAACGGAGTAGAAGTCGGAAATGATAGAGTATAACAAAAATCAATTGTCACTTGCGGCAAAACAGCATGGGTTTGTAAGAGATACTTTTGAAAAGGTATTACGCTTTTTAATTTGCCAAGATTGTCTGTAGATATTGATGTTTATTTCATACCGAATGTCAACAGAAATGAGTTAGAAGCAGACAGAGAGAAAGTAAGCCGTATCATTAAGAATTTTATGCAGGAAGAAGGCTATACACTTGCGCCGGCTTCCCGATATAGTTTCAGCCTCGACGCATTCTATTTTCAATACCAGAATACGGGCGGAAATCGTGATGTGCTAAAAATAGAAATCAATTATTCCTTGAGGGAAAACATTTTTAGTCTGACAAGAAGAAAAATATTGACAGATGTATTTGATGACAGCTTTGATGTGCTTACAGTTGCGCCTATGGAGATCTTTGCAGCGAAAGCAAATGCACTGATGAGTAGAGCGGCAGCGAGAGATCTATATGATTTTAATAACATGATCGATTTTGGCATTTTTGATGAGTCAGAGCAGGAGATGTTGAAAAAATCTATTATCTTTTACCATACGATTTCCCGTGAGAGTATTGACCGTACCTTTGATACTGCCGCTATTGACAGATTGTCCTTTGATAAAATACGGCGCGATCTGTTTCCGGTTTTACGAAAAAAAGAGCATTTCGATTTAGAAAGCCGAAAGAATAGCGCAAAGCAATATTTACATGATTTGCTTTACTTGACGGACAAAGAAAAAGAATATTTAATCGCTTTCGAGCAGAAAGAGTATGTGCCGGAATTACTTTTCGAGGACGCAGATATATTGGGGAGATTGAAGACCCATCCGATGGCCTTGTGGAAATGTAGAAGATAACAGGATATATAACTGAATAAACATAGCCAGACAGAGCTGATTGGGAAACCGGTCAGCTTTTTATTTTCCAGAAGGAGGTGATAGGGTATGGCGAACAGAAATAGGAAAGGAAGGAAAAGTAATATGTATAAATATGATACGCCTTTTCCTAAAGATGGACAGCTTACTTTAATGTATGATGGCATGCCATTGAATGTTTCCAAAAGAACTAACACTAAAGAAAAAGCAATCAATGATAAAAAATAAGCGAATAGAACGCAGATAGTTATGGTGAAATATCAATTTTGTATACTAAAGACATAAAAAGCTAAGCATATTCAATTCCTATATGCTTCTTTAGAACATTTAATGCCAAATCCATTTGTGGACTGATCCATTTGTTCTTGTGATAAACGCACACACCAGGGAAAAGATGTTCATCCCGATCTGTTTTAAGTTGGATGAGCGAGCCTGCTTTCAATTCTTCCTGTACTGAGAAAGAAGGGACATACGCAATACCTAAGCCATTCATTACACTTTTTTTAACAGCCTCAATACTCCTTAGCGTCATACCCGGATTCATAATGATATTTTTTCGATCAAGATAAGCTGAAAGAGATTTTTGATAGTTTGCTTTCCACTCATTCTG
>CALXBT010000022.1 GCA_944386585.1 uncultured Clostridia bacterium
CTGTGATAGAAACCATAAAGGTTACCTTTTCTTCGTTTTCTGCCGCAAGTACAAGAATGATTCCTTTATGCGTCTTTTTAACATCATCTGAAATTGTACGAAGATCGTTAATATCTGCTTCTTTAAAGGCTTTTGTAACGAGTTTTATACCATTTATTTCCATTGCATTTTCTACAAGTTCTTCTGCTGTATCGCTCATCCCTGCCTTTTTCAGTTCCGAGAGTTCTTTTTTTATTGCTTTTAATTCTTCGTTTAAAGCTGATACTCTCTGAAGAACCAGAGAAGGGTTTGTCTTTAAAATACCAGCCGCCTCTTTAAGGATTGTTTCACCAGTATTTGCAATTGCAAGAATTCCGGTACCGGTTACAGCTTCAATTCTTCTGACACCTGCTGCTACGCCGCTTTCTGAGACGATTTTAAAAGCGCCGATTTGACCGACATTAGAGACATGTGTGCCGCCGCACAGCTCTACTGAAAAATCACCTGCAGAAACAACCCTTACTTCATTTCCGTACTTTTCTCCAAATAGTGCGGTAGCTCCTTTTTTGACAGCGTCTTCCATCGACATTACTTCTGTAACAACCGGTGTAAATTTCATAATTTCATCATTGACAATTGCTTCAACCTGTTTAAGCTGGTCTGATGAAATCGCTTCAAAATGTGTGAAATCAAATCTCAGGCCATCAGCGGTAACACTAGAACCTGCCTGCGCAACATGGTCTCCCAATACCAATTTAAGTGCTTTATGAAGCAGATGTGTTGCCGTATGATTGCGGGCAGCTGCATTTCTATCGGAAGTACAAACAGCAAGCGTCGCTTGCTCACCAAGCTTAAGCGTTCCCCTCAGGACTTCAACTTTATGAACAAATATATTCTGAAGTTTTGTTACTTCCAAAACATTGGCTTCAAAAGCTTCGTTATAAATCTTTCCGATATCAGAAGCCTGTCCGCCGCTTTCTGCATAAAACGGAGTTTTATCAAACGCAATTCTGCCTATCTCTCCTTCACCGATTGCCTCGCTCTTTGTGCTTCCGGAAAAAATAGCAATAGCCTTTCCCTGCTCGACAAGATGCTCGTATCCTGTAAATTCCGTTGCTGAAACAGAAAGATTCTCTCCGGCTGCTTCTTTCCAGCCCGCTTCCTCTCCTTCTTTTCTTGCAGCTCTTGCTTGTTCTTTTTGATGATTCATATTGTCATTAAAGCCATCCACATCTGCACTACACCCGTTTTCCTCCAAGATTTCCTGCGTTAATTCAAATGGAAATCCGTAAGTATCGTACAGCTTAAAGACTTTATCACCTGACAGCACACTATTCCCGGCAGCCTTCAATTCGTTGATGTATTCTCCGAGAATCACCGTGCCCTGATCGATTGTTAATGCAAATTTTTCCTCTTCGATTGAAAGAATCTTATAAATATAATCGCTCTTTTCGACTAATTCAGGATAAGCTTCTCCTGAAGTTTCAATGACTTTTTTAGAAATTTCAGCCAAAAACTTTCCCTCAATACCCAGCAGTTTTCCATGTCTTGCCGCTCGTCTTAACAGTCTTCTTAAAACATAACCTCTCCCTTCATTTGAAGGCATAATTCCATCGCCAATCATGAAAGTTACTGAACGAACATGGTCTGTGATCAGACGAATCGAAATATCCGTCTTTGCTTTTCCATCACAGTACTGGATTCCGGCTTTTTTGGTAACTTCATCTAAAACAGTCCTGATTGTATCAATATCAAAGATAGAATCTACTCCCTGCATAATGCAGGCAATTCTTTCAAGACCCATACCGGTATCAATATTTTTATGTTCCAGATTAGTATATTCACCGTTTTCTTCTTTTGAAAACTGCGTAAATACATGATTCCAGAATTCAAGATATCTGTCGCAGTCGCAGCCTGGCTTGCAGTCCTCTTTTCCACAGCCATATTCCGGGCCCCTGTCAAAATAAATCTCAGAGCAAGGTCCGCAAGGTCCCAGTCCGATTTCCCAGAAATTATCATCTCTGCCGAGTCTTACAATTTTTTCTTCCGGCATACCGAGTTTTTTCCAGATTTCTACAGCTTCATCATCGTCTTCAAAGACAGTAGCCCATATTTTATCAAACGGCATTTTAAGTACATCTGTTATAAATTCCAGGCCCCATGCAAGTGACTGCTCTTTAAAATAATCTCCAAATGAAAAATTGCCGAGCATTTCAAAAAAGGTTCCGTGTCTTGCTGTAATTCCTACATTTTCAATATCCCCTGTTCTGATACATTTTTGACAGGTTGTTACTCTTTTTGAAGGCGGTACTTCCGTACCGGCAAAATACGGCTTGAGAGGCGCCATTCCGCTGTTAATAATCAAGAGGCTTTTATCTCCCGGAGGCGGAACAAGTGAAAAACTATTTATTCTGTAGTGTCCTTTGCTTGCGTAAAAGCTCAGGAACTTTTCTCTTATTTCATTTAATCCTAACTTTTCCATTATGTATTTTCCTCCCAAATTCATTTCAGAATCAGAATCGTTTAATTACTTCAGTATACCATAAAGAAAAATGGTTGAAAAGAAAAAAATGTAAAAGGGCCGGAAGAGGAAATCTCTCTCCCCGCCCTTTTGGCTTAACCTAGCTGATTGTTTCTCCGATGGACTTAATTGCTTTTCCAAGTTCTTTTGAAACACCGGAAAGCTCGTCTGCCGCTTTTCTCATGCCTGCTTCTACTTCACTATGCTTTTTATGCGGCATCATCATGTAGGCTGCTCCTGCGAGTCCGCCGAGAATACCAATTGTAAGTGCGCTTTTTCCTAAATTCATTTTTACAAATCTCCTTTTCTTTTTTATGATTATTTTGCCCTGCAGTTTCGTTTTTATGATACAATAAAAACGACATGAAAAACAATTTTTGACAAGGAGAAAAAAATGGAAAAAATAACGCTGGGAAAAACAGGACTTTCTGTCTCTAAAGCTGGATTCGGTGTTCTTACAATAGGCGAAACACAGTTGAATCTTTCAGTAGAGGAAGGCAGTGAGCTTCTTTCCTATGCGGTTTCAAAAGGAATCAATTTTTTTGATACGGCAGAATATTATCATACTTACAGCTACATGGCAAAAGCTTTTCGCAATAACAATGATCTTGTCATTGCCAGTAAGTCAATGGCAAATACGGAAGAATGGATGAGGCAGTCAGTTGAAGATGCCAGAAAAGCCTTAAACCGCGATATCATCGACATTTTTATGCTCCATGAAGTGCGTGGGATCTGGGATCTTTCCTGGCGAAGGCCTGCACTGGAAGCGCTTCTTTCTCTCCGTGAAGAAGGAATCATAAAAGCAATAGGAATTTCCACTCATCATGTTGATGTTTGCGAAGCAATTTCATCGATACCGGAAATTGATATTGCTTTTCCGCTTATCAATTTTCGCGGGCTCGGAATCCGAAAAGGCGACGATTTTGGTACAGCAGAAGAAATGGCAGCCGCAATCGCCAAGTGCAGTAAGGCCGGAAAAGGCGTTCTCGGCATGAAAGCATTTGGCGGAGGTAATCTCACTGGCAGCTATCAACAGGCGCTTGATTATATTTACAGCCTCTATGGAATTGATTCTGTAATGATTGGATTTGGCAAAAAACAGGAAATCGATGATATCTGTAACTATCTTGATGGTGTTATGCCGAAAGATTATACACCGGATATCTCCAAAAAACGAATTCATATTGATCTCGGTGACTGTGAGGGCTGCGGTTCCTGTATCTCCCGCTGCACTTCAAAAGCAATTTCTCTGAATTCGAAAACAGGACAGGCAGAAATCGATCATAGCCGCTGTTTAACCTGTGGCTACTGTGCTCCCGCCTGTCCCGTAAGAGCAATCATTATGCTCTGATTATAAAATCTGTATTTCCATTTTGAATTATTTATTTTTATGATTCTCTCCTTTACAAACAAAATCAATTCTGCCGCCGCCGATAACACGGGACCCTTCGTAGAGCACCAATGACTGTCCTGGTGCCATTGCTCTTTGCGGTGTTTCAAAGCGCAACCGGAGAGTTCCTTTCTGCTTCTGTATGATACGCACTTCACTTTTCGGCGCTGCGTAGCGTATCTTGGCTGCCAGCTTTTTTTCTTCGATCAAATCAGGTAACTGTTCCCCGCTTGTTTCTGTAAAAAATAAATCACAAATCCAGACCTCTGTCTGAAATAATTCTTCACTTTTTCCAAGTGTTACTGTGTTATGCGCACTGTCCAGTGATGTTACAAAAACCGGATATCCAAGTGCAATCCCAAGTCCTTTTCGCTGTCCAACCGTATAATTAACAAGTCCTTTATGATATCCAAGCACCTTGCCGTTCTGATCGATAAAGTTTCCTTCTGTTATACCTGTTTTCCCGCCCTGCCTCTTAATAAAATCAGCTTTATCCATACCATCATCAATAAAACAGATTTCTTGACTATCGGACTGCGCGGCATTTGACAGTTTGTTTTTTGCTGCAATGCTGCGAACATCCTCTTTTGAAGCGTACTCTTCCAGCGGCAAAATCAGGCGCCGAAGCACCTTCTGCGGAAGCCGATACAACATGTAAGACTGATCTTTTTTGCTTGCAGATTCTGTAATATAATAAATGTTTTTTATTTCATCATAGGAAACTGACGCATAATGACCTGTTGCAAGAAAGTCCGCACCGATTTCGTCTGCCGCCTCTGCAAGCAGATGAAATTTAATTTTCGGGTTGCAGAGTGTGCAGGGATTGGGTGTACGGCCCGCTCCATATTCTCTGCAGAAATCAGCAATCACAATTTTGCGGAATTCTTCTGACGCATCGCGGTATAAAAATTTTTCGCCTGCTTCTTTTGCTGATTTTCCACAGGCACAATAAGCCTCACAAAGAGCTTGCTGAGCGCGATCCCTTTCTCCATCTCCTTGTTCATGGATATTAAAATACATTCCATATACATCGAAGCCTTTTTCCAGTAACAGCAAAGCAGCGGTTGTACTGTCTACACCGCCGCTTATTCCTAAGACTATTTTTTTATTTTTTATGTGACTATTTACTACATTCATCGCAGTCACAGCTTTCACCGTGTTCATCGTCTTCATCTGCATTCGGATCAAACCCTTCGAGTCCGGCATATGTCTTTCCATTCTTCTGTGCATAATCATAAATCGCACATTTAATTGCATGATCGGCCAGCACTGAACAATGAAGTTTAATCGCCGGCAGCCCTCCCAGTTCGCTGACAATGTCTTTATTGGTAATTGCAAGAGCCTCGTCTATTGTTTTCCCAATAATCATTTCCGTTGCCATACTGGAAGAAGCGATTGCACTGCCGCAGCCGAAAGTCTTAAATTTAGCGTCTGTAATAATATCATTTTCAACTTTGATCGTGATCATCATCATATCACCGCAGACCGGGCTGCCATAAGTACCGGAGCCATCCGGATTTTCAATTTCTCCTACATTTCTCGGATTCATGAAATGATCCATTACTTTATCATTATATAATGCCATGCTAAATTACCAACCTTTCTTTGAATTGACAGAAGAAATACCTCTGAGCCGTTCAACAATTTCCGCCAATGTTTCCACAACATAATCAATATCTTCCTTTGTTGTAAAATCACCAACTGTAAAACGCAAAGTTCCGTGAATATCCTCAACCGGAACTCCAAGCGATGAAAGCACATGAGACGGCACCAGTGAAGTAGATGAGCAGGCAGAGCCTGTCGATACCGAAATTCCCTTTGCATCAAGAAGGAGCAGCATCGCCTCTCCCTCAATATATCTAAAAGTGATATTTGCATTTCCGGGATGTCTATATTCCATCGTTCCGTTTACTGCCGTATCCGGAATTTTCTTTAAAACCTCATCTATCAAATAATTTCTAAGTTCACTGCAGTGTTTTACATGATCATCAAAATGGAGTCTTGCAAGTTCTGCCGCTTTTCCAAAACCAATGATTCCCGGCAGATTTTCTGTACCGGCTCTTCTTTTATTTTCCTGCGCACCGCCGTGAAGATAATTAGAAATCCGAACGCCTTTTCTGATATAAAGAGCACCGATTCCTTTCGGTCCATAAATTTTATGTGCTGACATTGACATCAGGTCAATTCCCATTTCTTTTACATCAATCGGAACATTCCCCAGTGCCTGCACAGCATCAGTATGAAAGACGATTCCATGTTTTTGAGCAATTTGTCCGATTTCTTTAATCGGCTGAACCGTACCGATTTCATTATTTACTGTCATTACACTAATAAGTATCGTTTTATCTGTAATCGCTTTTTCCAGCTCATCAAGATTGATTCTGCCGTCCGGACCGATTCCAAGATAAGTCACTTCATAGCCTCGCTTTTCAAGAAATTCACAGGAATGAAGCATTGCGTGGTGTTCAATCTTCGTGGTAATAATATGATTTCCCTTTTCCTTTAGTGCGTCCGCAATACCAAATACGGCCCAGTTATCGCTTTCCGTTCCGCCGGCATTAAAAAACACCTCCGACGGATCAGCGTGAATCAACGCAGCAACCTGCAATCTTGCATTTGTAATTGCCGTCTTTGAATCCTGACCGATTCCGTATATACTTGATGGATTTCCAAAATGCTCCGTAAAATATGGGAGCATTGCTTCCAAAACTTCCTTTTTCACCGGTGTAGTAGCCGAGTAATCCAAATATACTTGTCGCATAATGTGCTCCTTTGTAATTTTTTCAAAATATCCGTATATATTATACCAAAATTCCTGTAGATTCAAACAAATTTTTACTCAAGAGGTGCAAAAGTTGACAAAAATAATTGATTATTTTCCTTTTTTACAACAATATGATAGTTCCCTCTCAGCGTATAATCTTCCCCGAGCCCCGATACTTCCCAGCATATCTCTGTTTCATACATATCACTGCCAAAGATGCTGTGCTTTTTCTCCATGCTGATAAAACTCATTTTCTCCACAATATCCACTTCCGTATCCTCCCATTCTCTGAGGCTTTTAATATCCTCAGATAAAAGCGGATAAGTTTCAAATTCGGCAAGTGCATCTTCCGCCTGCGCTATATCAGTCAATCCATAATAACAATCCTGCAAAATCCTGGTACGCTCTCTCAGCATTTCCTCGATTATATCAGCCTCATCTGTTTTTGTAAATCCCGAAAGCAATGAAAATAAAATGACAGCAATCGCCGGCAGTAAAAGTAAGTTGTAATATTTTTTAAAAGTTAACATACATTTATCCCTCCCGAACACAGTGTAAATGATAAAAGGCGAGAAACTTGTAGTTTCTCGCCTTTCTCTTTGATTTTTCTTTTCTCTTTTTCGACTAATTCTCTTTTTCTTCGTCCGTGAGTTTTTTTTCTGTTTCCAGATCTTCTTCCAACTCATCCAATTCTTCTTCATCCAAATTATGAATAGCATCAAGAATTGTAATACTGTCAAGTTGAATTTTCAGATTTTCTTTAAATGCTTTTATGTATGCTTTTCTAAGCATTTGCTGTTCTGCTTTTTCTTTCGGTGTCAGACCTTCTTTTTTTTCTTTTTATGCTAATTCGTTAATGCGGTTTATTTCTACTTTGGTAATCTTCATTTTTTCCTCCGTTATTTTCTTTCAAGCCTCAGCTTATCAGCAATGATTGCAATAAACTCGCTGTTTGTCGGTTTTCCTTTATCTTCTGCTACTGTATATCCGAACAAATTATTGATAGTTTCAATCTTTCCTCTATTCCAAGCAACTTCAATAGCATGTCTAATTGCTCGTTCTACTCTGCTCGGTGTCGTTTTGTTCCGTTTAGCGATTGCCGGATAAAGCTCTTTTGTAACCGCCGATAACATATCCATGTCATCTACGACCATTGTAATCGCATTTTTCTTTTACTGATACCCTTTGATGTGCGCCGGAACTCCGATTTCATGAATCATATTGGTAATGTCAATTTCTAAATCACTGTTTTTCGTGTATCCGCTGCTTTGCTGGCTTCGCCCGCCGGAGTTTTTACAAAACTGTTTTTCATTTCCTGCTAATTGTCTGATTCGTTTTAGGAGAATGTCGAGGTTAAAAGGTTTTACAACATAATATTCCGCACCAAGATCAATGGCTTTCTGTGTAATACTTTCTTGTCCTACGGCTGACAGCATTACAACTTTAGGATGCACCGGAAGATTGCTGCTGTTGATAGATTCCAGAACACCAAGTCCGTCCAAATGCGGCATGATCATGTCGAGAACAAGGATCTCCGGTAGATATTTTTCGACACATGAAAGTGTTTCCACACCATCATGTGCCACAAAAGAGATTTCGATATTTTCCTGTGAATGAAAGAAATCTATCAAAATATCACAGAAATCCCTATTGTCATCGGCAATGCCAAGACGTATTTTATTCATTTCTTTTCCTCCTCGTAAATGAACCCATCCTACTAACAGTATAATTTGAAAGAATCTGTAAGTTCAAGTCAAATTTGTTCACATAAACAGTTTAAAAAAGAGAAGGATTTCTTTCAATAGCAAATTATCACAAAATTACGGCATCCTTCGACAAGATTCGACAGTGGAATTTTACTTTTTATCTGCTTCCACCAGCATATGTTCAATATAAATTCCATATCCCTTTTCAGGATTATTGACAAACACATGCGTAATCGCTCCTATAATCCTGCCGTTTTGTATAATCGGACTTCCACTCATTCCCTGCACAATACCACCGGTCTTTTCAAGCAAAGTTTCGTCCGTTACCCTGATAATCATACTTTTTGTATCTGGTTGCTGCTGCGGTGTCAGTCTTTCAATCTCAATTTCAAATCGTTCAATCTCATCTCCCGATATTGTTGTCAGAATATAAGCCGGCCCCTCTTCAATCTGCTCTTGTGTGGCAACTACTAATGGCGTCTGATATAAACTGTCTTCAATATCATGATAAAGGGTTCCGAAAATACCGTATTCTGTATTTTTAGAGAGTATTCCAAGCGGTGCTTCTGCTTCATAAAAAATCCCGTGGATTTCACCAGGTGTTCCGACTTTTCCTTCTTTGACGGACTCCACCTTAGAATTTAAAAGCTCTCCTTCATTTACTTTTAAAATCGTTCCTGTTTCTGCATCTGTAATGCCATGCCCTAATGCCCCAAACTTCTTTGTCTCTGGATCATAGAAAGTCAGCGTTCCGATTCCCGCCGTTTTATCTTTAATCCACACCCCCAGCTTATAATAACCGTCATCCGCTGATTTAACCGGTGTCAATTCAATATTAAGGCTTCTGTCCTTTCGCTGTACCTTCAGCTTTACCGTATCTCGAATCTCATTGACAAGATCCTGTACTTCACTGGCTTTATATACTTTTTGTCCGTTGATTTCAATAATTGTATCGCCAATTTCAAGTCCTGCAGCAAGGCCTGGATTCACAGTATCTCCGTCCTCTGTATCGATATCTTCAAGCCCGACGACAAGAACCCCTTTCACATCCATTCTGACTCCCACGCTGCATCCGCCCGGTATCAAGGTCCGTTCACTCAGCACCGCTGCAGTCGCCTCATCTGCCGGCTCCGGACCTGCCAAATAGCATCCGAGTATCACTGCCGCTGTAAGGCATACGAAAACAATGCCGGCCTTTTTCAAGTTATTTAAGACCTTCATTTACATCCCCCTAACTCTCAAAATCTTGCAGAATTTCATCAAGAGCTTCTTCCGTTTCAATTACCATTCCCTCTGTGAATGATTCTTGATCGGCCTCTGATATCAATGGAAAAGGAATATCCGTTACGCGTATAAATCTTTCATTTCCGTCTATATCATAATGATAAAGCTCAATCTGCCCTTCTGCCTCTTTCAAAAGATAATATGCGCCGCCTTCCGGCCTTACGACATTATTTTCATCAGTACGCTGATCATTACCATCCTTTTTTCTGTCTGTTATCGCTCCCCCGCTACTATTACTGTCATTATTGTTTTCTTTACCGTTGACAGCAGTACCTGCATTCACAGTCAGGTTGCTGCCTTCTTCTTCGTCCGGCAGATTCATCCATACGCCAAAACCAACTGCTAAAAGCAGTGCAGCCACCATAATTTTCGTCTTTATGCCGTTTCTTTTCGGCCTGCCAAATAAATATTGATTTCCCATAAAAAATCACCTCATGGCTATTATGGACAAATCCTATCTTTTTCATACCTATATGCATAATCTCTCTTTAATTTTCCCAAGCGTTTTTTCACCGATTCCTTTCACATTTAAAAGTTCCTCAGTTGATTGAAATTTTCCGTTTTTTGAACGGTAATCCACAATTCTTTCAGCAGTAGCAGGTCCAATCCCAGACAATTCTGTCAGCTGTTCTTTTGTTGCCTGATTAATATTTATCAAATTGGTACTTCTTATAATCCCGCCCGATTTTTCACTTTTTTCATTTTGTCCGTCTCCTGCTATTTTGGGAATCAAAAGCTTGTCTCCATCTGAAAGAACAGCCGCTAAATTTACTTCTGTTGTATCTGCATCAGAGAGAAGTCCCCCAGCCTTTTCTATTGCAGAAAAAACGCGGCTTCCGGTTGGAAGCTTTACTACACCAGGTTTTACAACAGCCCCTGCCACATCAATGTAAATGATTGCCTCCTTACTAATTTCCCGCTCTACATTCTGCTCACTAAAAGCAAGCAGCTGCCTGGCGCCGATAACCGCTCCCTCTGCTTGCTGATCATGCTGCGAGACACTTACTCCTATCCTTTCTGCTAGAAAAAAAAGAAAGACCGAAAGAAATACAGTAATCGCTGCAATTACTTTTATCAGGCTTTGTCTTTCGTACTTCCAGTAAAAAAGAAATTTTTCTTTTATTTTTTCTCTAATCTCTGACATATAAAAACCCCCTTGTAAAATAAATTTCCTTTATTTTACAATTATTTTGCTTATATGTCAAATATTAACAGTTTTTATAAATTACCACTTTCTATAAAGTTTCACTGCCCTTTTCAGACTCACGATAAAAGATTTCACACCTTGTAATCTCCGTTTCACTTCTGTCAAAGGGGATATCAACAAAATGGAAAAAGGCAGATAGGAGCAACTCTGGACTAAGCGTTTCTCTGCTGCCTTGTGCAATAATAGTTTTCATAATTATTTTATTATCAACAATAGCGATATCAAATTTTTTAATGAGTTTCCTGATATCTATTTCTATCGTTTTTCCAGATTTCTTTTGTGTTTTTTTTGCAAAAATAGAGTCCTGTCTCCAAAAGGAGTCTCTCTGGCTAGCCGCCTTCTCTGCCATACTGGCAGATAGCGGCACTTCAATGAGATATTCTGCGGAATGCACTGATGAAGCTGCTGTTTTCCCGGCAGAAAAAATTTCGGCATCTACAATTTGAATTCCGCCGGGCAACACTTCGTTAAGTCTGTTCTTTAAATCATGAAGAGAATACTCTTCTCTCGTTTCTATCTCAAGAAGCTCTTTTTTCCCTGTATAACCTAATGAAAGCGGCAGTGCAAAGCTCATTTTCGGATGCGGATTAAACCCCTGCGAATAAGCCAAAATAATACCGGATCTTCGAATCGCGCGTTGAAACAGACGCACCATATCAAGATGTGAAGTATAGCGAATATACCCGCTTTTTTCAAAGGTAAGAATATATTTACTCATGAGAAATTGTCCCTCCAAACTTGCATTCAGCATAAGCGTTCATACCACATCCATTACAGCCAAGCCGGCAATCCGGTGTCGTTTTTTCCATCTCTGCTCTTTCACTTTCATGGATTAAAAACTCCTTTGTAATTCCGGAATCAATGATATCCCAAGGCAGAATCTCAGACTTGTCCCGTTTACGTTGCGTATAAAAAGCAATATCAATTTCAGCCGCCGCAAGCGCTTCTTTCCACTTCTGCGGATTAAAGTGCTCTGTCCAACCGTCAAACCGGCAGCCGCGCCGAAACGCTTCCACAAGCGCTCGCGAAGTTCTGCGGTCACCGCGCGCAAAAAGCGCTTCATGCTCTGAAGTCAGCGTATCATGATAATGAAAAGTTACACCCTTTATTTTCATTTTATCACGCAGATAAAGATGTTTTTGGTTAAAACTTTCCGGACTATCCTGCGGCTCCCATTGAAAGGGCGTATGTGCTTTTGGCACAAAATTGGCAACGCTTGCCGTAACATGAAAACGCCGGTTTCGGTAAGACGAAAGCTTGTGGTTCAATTCCATAATATTTTTTACAATTTCAGCGATACCATCAAGGTCTTTGTAGGTTTCAGTCGGAAGTCCCATCATAAAATAGAGCTTTACGCTGTTCCAACCAAGTTCAATCGCTTTTGTAACCGCCCCGTAAATATCATCTTCCGTAATATTTTTATTGATTACATCGCGCAGCCGCTGTGTTCCTGCCTCCGGTGCAAAAGTAAGCCCAGATTTCCGGCCCTCCTGAAGTTCTTCCATCACTGTAAAAGAAAAATTATCAAGCCGCAAAGAAGGTAGGGAAATAGAAAAATTTTCTTTTTTGCAGACATCCATCAGCTTAATCATCAACGGTTGAAATTCCGAATAATCACTAGTCGAAAGAGACAGCAGTGACAGCTCATCATTTCCGGAATAAGAAAGCTGCGCCATAGAAAGGCGCTCTACTGTTTCTGCGCTCCGTTCCCGAACCGGCCTATAAATCATACCGGCCTGACAGAACCGGCAACCGCGTGTACATCCGCGCATCGTTTCTACGACAGCTCTGTCATGCACAACCTCAATGAGTGGTACGAGAATTTCCGTCGGATATTCAGCATGCTCTAAATCCTCAAGAATACATCTCTTTATGCGATCCGGAGCACCCGCATACAGTTTTTTAATTTCTGCAATTGTACCATCCTCCTGATAGACAGGCTCATAAAATCTCGGTACATAGATGCCCGTAATACTGCAAATCTGTTTCAGAAATTCTTCTTTTGTACCGCCGCCTTTTTTAAAATCAGCATATCTCCTGCAAATTTCCGGCAGCAGTTCTTCGCCGTCCCCAATCATAAAAAAATCAATAATATCTGCAAGCGGCTCAGGATTATAGGCACATGGTCCGCCTGCGCAGATAAGGGGCATATCTTCACTTCTTTCTGAAGCAAGTACCGGAATGCCTCCAAGATCAAGCATATTCAATATGTTTGTAAAAGACATTTCATACTGCAGCGTAAATCCAATCAAATCCATTTCGGCAATCGGCGTTTTGGTTTCCAGTGTAAAGAGAGGAATGTTTCTTTTCCGCATCAGTTCTTCCATATCAATGCCTGGTGCAAAAACGCGTTCACAGCATAAATTTTCCTCCTTGTTAACGACATGATATAAAATTTGAAGCCCCATATAGGACATTCCGATTTCATACATATCAGGGAACGCAAAGCAGAGACGACAATCAACCGTCTCCTTCTCTTTTACAATCTCACCCATTTCACGGCCAATATATCTTGCCGGCTTTTCTACTAGTTTTAACAGTTCGTCCA
>CALXBT010000023.1 GCA_944386585.1 uncultured Clostridia bacterium
TAAACATTTGTTCACAAAATATTTTTAATCCGGAAATGCAGCGTTAAGCGAAAGAATGATTCCTTTCGCACAGGCAAACGCATATCGTTCGATAAATTCCTGTGTCTGCATCATTGAAAGATTGCTTTCATTAGAAAGAAACGCTCCTTCTACTAAAACTGCCGGCATTTCCGTCTTGTTCAGCACCGCAAGTTCCGGGCTGCTTTTTGTACCGCGGTTCTGCGTACCGAGTGCATCTATCATTTCCGCCTGAATCGTTTTTGCCACGCTGCTGCTTTCTATTCCGTAAAGCGCAAATTCACTTCGACCGTCTGCACTGAATTTTGTATAATAATGCGTTTCTGTTCCATTCGGAGAAGAATATTCTGAAGAATTATTATGAAACGATACAAAGAGATCGGCTCCGACCGCGTTTGCCATGTAGGCGCGTTCCTTCTTTTCTATGTAAACATCATTTTCACGAATCATGTAAATGTTAATTCCTGCTGCTGACAAATAATCGCGCACCCTCTGTCCGACTGCCAGATTTAAATCCTTCTCATTGAGCTCATCAGCCTGACCTTTGTGTCCCTGTGAACCAACATCCTGCCCTCCGTGTCCCATATCAAGCGCAATAAGTTTTGTTTTTGCCTGTTCGGTCGGTGCAGGAAGCACGCTCATATCATAAAGCGGAAACTCATATCCTTCTATGATAATAGTACCATTTCCTGTTTCAACACCATGACTTACATAACCGGTGCTGATTCCGTTTTCAGTACCATCCGTCTTATTTTCACCGCTGGAATCGTCAGGCACCTGGCTCGGCCTGCTGCCCGTATCACCTCGATTCGGGTCTTCATTTCCAGACTGCGCCGGCGCCGCTACTGCTACCGTTCTTGTTTCATTGACCCACTGCACATCACAGCCCAGTGCCTCTGCTGCAAAACGCACTGGAATCATCGTACTGCCGTAATAATCTCCGTCATGGTCAATGATAAGCGCAGGTACATCGAGCGCTTTTTCTGCGCCGTTTACCTTTGCTGTCTGCGAACCAACTATAAAAGCCACACTAAAATCATGATGCACAATTTCAATCGATTGCGTTTCGTTAACCCAGCTTACGCTCGCACCCATCGCTTCAAACAGCGCCCTAGCCGGAATCAGTGTATAGCCTGCTTCTGCACCGTCCGGCGTGATAATTAACGGCGGAACATCCTTTTCGGAAAAAGTAATCTTCTGTCCGTCAAGCATCAGCTGCACAGGATATTGTGCACAAAATGTCAGTCCATCTTCAATATTTTTTTGATTGATTACAGTATCGGCCGAAACCGCTCCCGCTGAAAGAAACACCGCTATAGAGACTGAAACAGCGACAAAAAATCCCTTTCCTGCTCTGATTTTTCTTTTTCTGTCTTTTTTCGCCCTGTATCGCATCTTTTTCTGCATTTTCTACTATCTCCAAATACCAGTCGATCCATTTTTGTATTGAATATCTTACCATAAATTTCGACAAAAAGAAACAGAAAACGCCAATGTAACAAAGATGCAATATATGGAAAAACCTGCAAAAAGGGAGGGACATTCCCCTTCGCAGGTTTTTTAGTTGCGAAAGTACATGCGGAAGTACACCTAAACGGTATGTAAAGCGGAGTAAAAAAAGTAATTTGATATGTAAATTATTGCTGTATAAAAGTTTTTTAATCTATTTGCTATGAGATTGAATATATGATGCAATAGAAGAAACTATGTCCTTTATTTCTATGCCTGATGTATGGATACAAAGATGATATTCTTTGGGTTCACCCCACGCATAGTCGGCTCCAAACTCGTGTAGCTTTGCTCTTGCCTTATCAATATCTTTAGCTTTTCTCTCAATATCCTTATCGGTTAGATTTTCGTCAGCCGATGCTCTCGCTTTGCAACGGGCAATCTTTGAGGGCATATCAGCAAGTACAAAGATTTTGAAGGGATTGTATTCTTTTAGCAACAGGTCTGCACCACGACCGACAATTACGCAATCCTCGCCCTTTTCGGCAATAGAATGGAGTATTTCTGTTTGTTTTTTAAGCAATTCGGTGGTGTAACTTGCTATCAGAGATAGTCCACCAGCAAAGGAAGTACGGAAATGATATGAGAAATTCACGGTATATCCCTTATTCAGCACATCCAAGTTCGTCTGCAAGGCGCTTACCAAGTTCACGACCACCACTCCCGAATTCTCGGCTGATTGTAATTATTTTCATAGTTCTTCATCCTCCGTTTCGGCTAAGTTTTGATTTTCACTTGGAATAAACAACTTATTTTTATTTGCAATAAGAATAATAACTGCGAGTACTGATGCCAAAAGTGCCGCCAAAGGATAATTCCACCAAAGACCTGTCAGCTCAAACGGGAGAAGAATGGGAATTAAAATCATCGGGAATACACAAGCGGAAGATACCGAAATTACCATTGCCTGTAAAGGCTTTTCAAGTGCCATAAAGAAGCATTGAATTGCAGTTCCAAGCCATTTGATAAGATATGTTACACTTGAAATTTTGATAGCATATACCGCTAAATCAAGTAGCGACAAGTCCTCAAGGAAAGGTGTTGCAATCGTACTTGGGAATAGGAACATCACAGCTGCCCCGACAAATGAAATCGAAGCTGCTGTTGTAAAGATGTATCTTTCGATTTTCTTAACTCTATCAAAGTGTTCTGCTCCGAAATTACAGCCGATGGCAGGCTGAAGCGAGTCAACAACTCCATATAAGAGCTGCTCAACAATGCCTGCAAGTGTCATAACAACCGCATATATCGCAACACCGGGTTCACCACCGAATTTGAGAAGCAGAATATTCATAATGATGGAAAACAATCTTCCCGAAATATTGGTAAGGAATGGTGCAAATCCGTTTTTATAGATTTGAGCAATCATTTCCTTTGAAAACCTTGGCTTCACAAATTTTAATTGAAGCTTTCCGGGTAAGAACATTGCAATAGCGAACACAACACCTGCGGTCATTGCAATACAAGTACCAAATGCCGCACCGTTTAGCTCCCAACCAATTACCTTAATAAAGAGTAGTTCGAGTCCTATGGTGACAACACTAAAGGCAATATTAAGCCCCATACTTGTTTTTAATTTTCCGCTAATTCGCAGATAGTTGTCAACCGAGAACATCAAAGGTACAATCGGTGAAAACAAAGCATATATGCGAAGATAATTTACAGCATATTCAAGCAGTTTTCCTTCTGCTCCCATCCAAGAAAGGAAAATAGGTGCGCCGAAAAAAATGAGAAGCCCACTCAAAATACCCGTAAAAATAGTTAATAATATGGAACAAGTAAAGTAATTATTGGCTTTCTCATCCTCTTTCTGACCGATAAATATAGAAATTGGAACAGATGAACCGACACCCACAAGTTCCGCAAGTGCGAAGTTCATAATAACGAAGGGAAATGCCATACCAAATGCCGCAAAAGCAGTAGTCCCAAGGAATTTACCTACAAAGATAGATTCAAAAACTCCATACAAGGATGAAGCAAGCATACTGATGCCGCCAGGTATAGCCGCAAGCATAAATAGCTTGGATGGTTTTGTTTTTAAGAAAAAGCTTTGACTATCATTCATTCTTTTTTGCTCTCCTGTGTTTTTATAAATGCTAATTGTTTTTCGGTTACATCCGCTTGTTGCTCTGTAAGTGAAACTAATAGCTTGTATTTTTCTTCGCCCATCATTTCAGCGATGCTAATATCAAATTCTACAAATGGTTTTAATTCAACTTCCGCATATTTTCTTCCACTCTCTGTAAATTTCAATATCTTTGCTCTGCGGTCAATATCACTTGTTACGACCTCGATGAAGCCTTGTTTTACAAATGCGGAAATGATGTTATTAACAGTTTGCTTTGGTAATTCATAAAGCTCACAGATTTCTTTCTGTGTTTGCAAGCCATCAAAATACATTGCCGTCAAAACACGCATTTGAAGAATGTTCTTTCCAAGCTGCTGCTCAAATTTTTGATATATACCTGCAATACGACTAATTGCTATATTGAGTTTATTTACTTCTTCTCTTAAATCCATATTCTTTCTCCTTTAACAAAATAATAGTCCCTTCAAGGACTATTACAGTATAGTCCTTTTGAGGACTAATGTCAATAGGTTTTAAAAATTTTTTAAGGTGTTTATAATTTTATTCAAAACAATCCCCCGACACTGTTTCTTGATGTCGAGGGCTCTGTCTTTATTTCTCATATTCCTGTGTTACTATGCATCTGCTACCTCCATCGTTTCATCAATGTTTGTATGTGCCGCGAAGGCTTCGAGCCAAGCGCTTACCTCTGTGTAACTGCTGCCCTTTGTTTGAAGTTCACTCATCTGGGTTTCCAGCTTTTTCATTTCTTCTTTGCAGCTTTGCCACGTAGTCCGCTTCGCTAACCGACATGTTTCTTTTATCCTTGATTAAAAGAAAATATTTACTTCGTTATTACAGTTGCAAGTGAATGCTCATATTTTTAGTTTTCTTTGTAGCAGTAAAAAACCTAAAATACACCACGATTTTGTGCAAAAAATAGCGCTGAAGAGGTCAAACTGGCCACTCCAGCATAAAATTACCTATATTTTTACTGATTTTACCGCATTTTAGTTCAAAATGCATAGAAAAAAGCACCTTTATCCGGTAGACAAAAGTGCTTTCTTATTTGGTAGGGCATCCGGGAATCGAACCCGGACCGGCGGCGTCGGAAGCCGTAACTCTATCCATTAAGCTAATGCCCCGCAGAAAAGGACCGTCTAGCTTTTCAGCATTTTTTCGGCCGCTTTCTTTTTTACTCAATTATTATACAGCATTTAACAAAAAATATCAAAGACTATTCTCAATTTCCTCAAAATTTTTCTATTCTTTATCAATTGCCTTAAAACCAGTACCGATTCCCCATATATTATCTACATGAATCGTCGTTACCATTGCCTGCTTATCGTTTTTCGCTACATACTGTTTAATCAGCATACTCTCGCGCGGAGAACAAAACACTACAAGTCTCTTGCGCTCTGTTCCGGTATAGGCTCCTGTTACGCTGTCAATTGTCGCACCTCTTTCAAGCTCTTTCATGATATAATCGGCAATCTCCTGATACCGGTCCGAAATGATTTCCACTTTAACGATTCTCGTCTCAAAACCAAACATTACAAATTCCATGACCTTAGTGGCAATCACCGTCGTAATCAGCGCATACAGCGCAATATTCCTGCCGTATACAAGTCCGGAGCCGATGATAATGACTGCATCGAGCACCATCAAAATTTTGCTCAAATCGATATGCGGCAAAAACTTCTTTTTGATCATCTTCGCTATCGTATCCGTACCGCCGAAAGAATAGCCTCGTGAAAGCACGATTCCAGTACAAAGACCATTAAAGACACCGCAGTATATCGCTGCCAGAGCTATATCCTGCTCCTCCAAAAGAACAAGATTGGGAATATATTCCATAATCAGCATTGTTCCTGGATAAATAATCGTCAAAAGTACGATATTCCGCGCCTCTCTTTTTCCAAGTACAAAGAGGCAAAGAATCAGGACAAAGACCGCCTCTGCATAGTACAGTACCGAAAAATTAATGTTGCAGAATTTCATGAGGATTCTTGCTATTCCGGTAATTCCTCCGCTCGTCAGACCATTTGGAAGCATAATAGCAATACTGGAAAAACCTCCGATGATACATGCAATCACAATGAAGACTAAGTCGACAAAAAAATCCTTCACATTTTTCTTATTCAAACCCGTTTTTTTCTTTTCCTCCATAATATCCCTTCGTACCTCCTTTTATAAACTTATCAGCTTTTCAGCAGTATTGCCGAAAATGTCGTGCGCTCTGATACTTATTTTGCTGAATCTTTTTCCTATTTTTTCCGCTGTCAGCACCAAATCTGTGCCGTTGCGATAAAAAACATCGCAAGCTCGGTGAACGCTCCCGTCATAAAAATAATCCACACTCCAGAATTCTATGAAGCGCAGAGGATCCTTATTCATCGCTTCGCACAAAACGAAAGAGCTTTTTACATCAACAGGAAGCTGCGAATTTTCATCCGGCCGATATCCTGTCAGCTCCAGCCTCAGTATACTGCTGTCCGTTGCGCCTGCATGCTCGATGCTTTCTAAAACCTCAATCCTGCAAGTATTTTTCTCCGCCTCTGAACCCTTTTGCACTAATACATCAAAACGACTTCCGATTTTAGCAAGACGCTTTTTCGCACTCACCGCCGCTAACATGCCAAGATCACAGTAAATCCAATTTCTCCCCATTTTTTCCGCTGCCGCAGCAAGCGTGCCGGAACCGCCAAAAAAATCTGCTACAAGATCACCTTTTCTCGTGCAGCTTTCAAGAATTCTCGCTATGAGCGCCTCTGGTTTCTGCGTTACATAACCTGTTCTTTCTGCGGAAGTCCGCCCTACCATATCAAGCTGCCATACATCTTTCATATTAACCATCGTGTACCAGCCCGTTTCATCGCGGTATTCCCTGACTCCCTTAAAACGATACGGCTTGAAATCTCTGTTATAGGATTTTTCCTTTTGAGGGCAAAAGTAATAGTTCTTCGACTTTGCGTAAAACAAAAGTGTATCATGCTTGCGCGCGTAATGTCTTTTGCTGCTGCCGCCGGATTTATAATGCCAAATAATCTCATTGATAAAATTTTTTTCTCCGAAAATCTCATCGAGCAAAATTTTAACATAATGTACAATGTGCCAATCAAGGTGCACCCATAAACATCCTTCTTCTGACAGCAGATCCTTCATTTGATAAAACCGTATACACAGCATCTTGAGATATTCTTCCATACCCTCCTGCCACAAATCATGATATGCAAACTGCCGAATTTTCGGCATAGTACCGAGCTTTTCCGAAGAAAGTCTGATTTCTGTACCGTAATTTGCTTTAGAAAAAAAAGGAGGATCTATATAGATAAGCTGTACTTTTCCCTTCAGTTTTCGCTCTTCTGCAAGATAGTTCATAAAGGCTTCATTATTTCCGACAGCCAGCAGATTTGCACCAAATACAGCAGAGTTTTCTTTATCCTCTATAGCTGCATAGCCGTTTCTGCCAAACTCAGAATCAACATGAAAACAAGAAGGCACTTTCTGAGCAGCTTCATATTCTGCCCTGCTCTCAGCCAAAATCTGAGGCAGTTTTTCAATCAAACCCATAACTCTACCTCCTGCCGAGCAAATATTCAATAAGGTCTCCTCTTCCGGCCTGCAGAAGCGCCGCTTTCACAACCTTTCTGTTTTCCGGTTTGTTAAAATGCATAAGTGCCCGCTGCATCCGTTTTTCTTCCAGGCTCTTTGCAACATAGACCTTCTTTTTCGTAAATGGATCCATCTCCGTATAATACATACAGGTTGAAAGCGTGCCCGGTGTCGGATAGAAATCCTGCACCTGATCCGGCACAAAGCCGGTTTTTTTTAAAAATACCGCAAGCTCCACCGCATCATTCAGCGTACTTCCAGGATGCGAAGAAATAAGATAAGGAATCAGATACTGCTTCTTTCCGATTTCACGGTTGATTTGCGCATATTTTTCTGCAAAGGCAGTAAATACTTCTTTCGACGGCTTTCTCATATGACGCAGCACCTTTGGCGAAATATGTTCCGGCGCTACTTTCAGTACACCACTCACATGATATTTACACACTTCACGCAGAAATTCATCGCTCTGATCCGCCATTACATAATCATACCGGATACCAGAGCGAATAAATACCTTTTTTACTTTCGGAAGTGCTCTTACCGCCCGCAGCACCGCCACATAATCACTGTGGTCAACTTTCATATTCCCGCAGACCGACGGATAAAGGCAATCCTTGTTTTTGCAGACACCTTCCGTGAGTTGTTTCTCACAGGCAGGCTCGCGAAAATTCGCAGTCGGTCCACCAATATCATGAATATATCCTTTAAAATCAGATCGCTCTGTCAGCCGCTTTGCCTCTTTTACAATCGATTCCAGGCTGCGTGATCTAACCTCCCGTCCCTGATGATATGTCAGCGCACAAAACGCACAGCCGCCAAAACAGCCACGCACGCTGACAATACTGAATTTTACTTCATTCATTCCCGGCACGCCGCCTTCTTTTTCATACATCGGATGATAAGTACCAGCATACGGTCTTTCATATACATCGTCAAGCTCTTGCCGGCTCAAAGGCTCCTGCGGCGGATTCTGCACCACGCAGAGGTCATGATCATACGGCTCCACCAATCTGCTACCCGCAAGATAATCATTATTGCGGTAGCTTATCGCAAAGCTGTCACAGTAACGTGATTTGTCAGTACTAACCTCTCTGTAGCTTGGAAGCAGCACTGTATCGTTTTCCGGATCATCAGCTATTTCCTGCTCAATAAGAGACACTTTGCTGCGATAACAAGTTCCTCTAATCCATCTGATATCAGAGACTGCTATACCGGCTGCAAGCGCATCAGCAATTTCAACCACTGACCGCTCTCCCATTCCGTACATCAAAAGATCCGCTTTTGCATCCAGCAAAATCGAGCGTCTGACCTTATCCTCCCAATAATCGTAATGTGCCAGCCGCCGTAGCGACGCTTCCAGTCCTCCAATCAAGATCGGCACATCTTTATAAGCCTCGCGTGCACGGTTTGCGTAAACAATTACCGCACGGTCCGGCCGCCGTCCGGTCCGGCCGCCCGGAGAATATTCGTCTCTCCGTCTACGGTGCTTAAATACAGAATAGTGATTCACCATAGAATCAACATTTCCTGAGTTAATAAGAAACCCAAGACGCGGTCTTCCGAAGCGGCGGAAATCATCGGCTGAGTGAAAATCCGGCTGTGCAAGAACGGCTACCTTATAGCCATGCGCCTCAAGTTCTCTGCTGATAATCGCAGTTCCAAAGGAAGGATGATCGCAGTAGGCATCTCCTGTAACCAGCACAAAATCAGCTTCATACCATCCTCTCTCCTCCATATCCTTTTGTGAAACCGGTAAAAAATCTCTCTGTTTCATAGTTCTATTATCCTACAGTGCTGTTGTATAGTCATACCAAGTCTGCCAGTCATACGGCACCGTAATTTCCCCATTAACAATTTTTTCAGCATATTCCTCAATCACCGCTTTTGTTTCCTCAGTCAGATTCCCGGCATTATCACTGATTTCCATCGCTCCGTCAGCCAGTGTATAAACAGTGTCTGTTCCATCAAAAGTACCGTCTGCAATCTTTGAAATTACATCGTAAACAGCGGTATCAGCCCTTTTTACAACAGAGCAAAGAACAGTATCTTCCGCCAGATAAGACTGGTCAATGTCCACGCCGATTGCCCAGATTCCTTTGCTCTCTGCTGCCTCGATTACACCAATTCCAGCAGCACCCGCTACTTGGTAGATAACATCAGAGCCGAGCGCCTCATGCGCATTAGCCAGCATTCTCGCTTCCTCGAGATCAGAAAAGCTGCCAATATACTGCGTATTAATATAAATTTCCGAAGAAACAGTTGCAATACCAGCTGCAAATCCATACTGAAATCGATCCAGCACAACCGATTGCTCTCCTCCGATAAAAGATACAATCTTGCTTTCTGTCGTCATTGCGGCGGCAACTCCTGCAAGAAACGATCCCTCCTGTTCATTAAATGTAATACCTGTTACATTCTCTCCGATTTCATTCGTATCAAGAATGGCAAATTTCTGCTGCGGATTTGCAGCCGCAATATCAAACAGAACATATTCCATATCAGCGCCGGCACAAATAATCAGCTGCGGTGCCATCCCGACTGCTTCTGTAATCTTAGCGGCATAATCCTCGCCCGTTTCCGATTCAATACAGTATACATTTAAGCCGAATTCTTCAGCTCCTCTTTCACAGCCCGCCCAGCAGGCATCGTTAAATGACTGATCACCCAGTCCGCTCTCATCCGTCACCAAAATGATATCAGGCGCTTCCTGCTGTATATCCTCATCCGCACCGCCGCACCCGACTAGTGCTGCTACTATAAAAACGAGTAAAATTACTGTTAGCTTTCTTTTCATCTTCAATCTCCTTTTCCTTTGTGCCCTTACCATTATCTGCTGCCCTTATCATACGGAATCCCTTCTGCTTTCGGCACACGGGAATTCTTAGAGGTAAAAGCCAGAACAATGAGTGTAATCAAATACGGAAGCAATCTGTACACATATGGGCTGACACCGATCTGCGCCAGCATTGCCACACCATCTCCGTTAATATCAATGCTGGTATAGGTCGCTGCAATACATTTGAACAGTCCGAACAGAATTGCCGCAAACGCCGTATTGAGCGGCGTCCAGTTGCCAAAAATCATAACAGCCAGCGCTAAAAAACCAAAACCGGCTACTTCTCCGGTCGATGCACAGTTTGCTGTTGTCAGCGCATAAACAAAACCGCCTAATCCCGAAAGTGCACCGGAAATCATCGTTCCCGCATATCTCATTTTATAAACGCTCACGCCTAGAGAATCAGCGGCCTGAGGATTCTCTCCGCAGGAACGGAGCCGCAGTCCGAATTTCGTTTTATATAAAATGATCGACAGCACAATAAAAATAATCAAACAAATATAAGTACTGAGATAAACTTTATTAAGCAGCAGATTTCCTAAAAATCCGAAGTCTGTATCACGCGGCAGGCCAAAAGTGCTGGGTTTAATCATAAACCAGCTTGCCGCATCGCCTGTTACCATTCCCATAACATTCTGATGGGTCAAAAGATTGATAAAGAAAAGTACAAACGCAGGAGCCAAAAGATTGAGTGCTGTTCCACCGATTGTCTGATCTGCTTTCAAGTTAATGGCCGAAAACGCAAGCAAAAGTGAAAATACTGCTCCCATAAGCGCCGACACCAGCATCGCAAGAAGCATTAAAAGCTGTCCCTGCTGCTGTCCAAACAGATTATGTTCCTGCATGATTCTGACAAAAAGCACACCGCAGAAAGCACCGAAAATCATAATGCCCTCCAGCGCCAGATTAATGATGCCAGAGCGTTCTGCAAAAATACCTGCCAGTGCTACAATCATAAGAGGAATCGCATAAATCATTGTCTGCTGAATCAAAAATATCATTACGCCCTATCTCCTTCCTCTTCTTCTATGCCTTTGTTTTTTATGCTGCTGCTTAAACTATCTGAAGTCTTTTGCATTTCCTGTGCATCTTCTTTTTCTTTCTTCTTTCTTTTCCGTCCATCCAGAATCATGCGAATCATCATGGAAAAAGCACTCAGATAAACGATTGATGCAATAATAATATCTGTAATATATTCGTTATATGCAGTCAGAGTTTTTAATTGCAGCCCTGCAATATTCAGCATCGACATAAAACAGCCGCTGAAAATAACCGCAATCGGATTATTAGCCGCCAGCAGTGCTACCGGAATACCGTTAAATCCTACTGCCGGTAATGTCTGGTAAGTCGACCAGTAGAATTCCGTATGCCCAGCCAGCCAGTAAAGCGCTGCTCCGGCTCCGGAAAGCCCTCCAGCAATCATCATTGCCAGAATGATATTTTTCTTATCGTTAATGCCAGCATACCTAGCTGCATGACGGTTGGCACCACAGGCTTTCAGTTCATATCCAAAGGTTGTTTTTGTCATTAGGATATAAATAACAGCTGCAATCAAAATTGCAATCAAAATCCCGCCATTCACCTGCGATCCGGCAAACAGCTTGTCAATTCCGAACCCCGGCGTTGCTACACCGTTTGAAGATGTTTTACAAATATAGCCGATTTTCCCGGCCTCTGCTCCATTCTTAAAATCACTGCTGTCGAAAAACCATGTAACAAGATTAGCCGCAATCCAATTTGTCATAATACAGGTTATTACCTCATTGATATTCAGCAC
>CALXBT010000024.1 GCA_944386585.1 uncultured Clostridia bacterium
AAGCATTTCATTCCAGAAATCCTCTTTAAAATATTCAAGCAAGAACAAAGGAAAACTATTGATAACTGCAATTTTTCCTAGTGTTATGTATTTTTCTTTTTGTCTTATGTACAGATTATGCTGTCCCATGTTTTCTATAAATTCCCATCTCTCCGGAATAAGATATCTATCATTTATAATACAGCTTGCTTTGCATACTGCATTTACACATAGTTCTCCCCACTTTTTATGGTCAAGTTTACGGAAATCCTGATAATCTTGTAATGTATGAACCGAATGTTTATAGCTTCCTATTTCATCCAAACTAATAGCACAATTCCGAAAACAGTATTCCTGAAGGGGCGGTTTATTATCTCTCAGAGATTCAACCATAGGATAATTTACATATAATTTCCCAAATTCCGTTTCTTCACAAAATGTATTTAACATTTCTTCCAGTATGTCAGACGCTTTTCCGTCCAACCACCCCAGATTATTCTGGTGTCCGTCATAGTCAAAGAACAAGTAGATTTCCATAAAATCGTTTCTCTGATAATTTTGCAGAACTTTTTCAGCTTCCGTATTATATTCACGCACGACTTCTATCAGATCCGTTTCGAAATCATCTTTTTTCAGCTGTTTCCAAAGCATATAAATATTTTCCCCCGCCGGAAACATAATCGGAACAAGTTCGGATATATCTTTAAAAAAGTTTTTATTCAGATTATTTAACAGCTGAGATTCGGTTTTTTCGCCTTCGTATATGATTGCTATGTATTTTTTATCAGTCATCAAAAGCTCCTGCATTGTACATCTTTTGTAAATTGTGTGCTTTTCTCAATTCCTTTTTCGTTGCCTCACTGAATGATTTGATTTGTCCGTTTTGAATTCTCATATAACAGTCCGGACGCAGGAGATCATTCGTCATGATATCTGTATTATGTGTTGTCAGAATACTTTGTGTATCAGGCAGCTTCAGCAATTCTTCAACGACTGCCAGCGCAAGATTATCATGATAAAAAGCATCAAACTCATCAATAAAAACAAGTGAAACAGCTTCCAGCTGTATCAGCCAGTAATAAAATAAAATAAGAGAACAGGTGCCCCTCGAGGCTACACTGTAAAAGTTCACTTCCCGCTCTCCGAACCGGCAGAAAAGCTGCTTTTCCCCTTCCAGCTCTTTTGCGATCAACTCATAGTGAATCCCCAGTCGCCCCAAAAAATTCTGAAAATCTTTTACCTTTCCTCTCTCTATGATTCCCTGGGAAAGTTTTTCTGATCCATTTAAGTAGCCCTGATATTCATTTTTCTCCAGGGAGCTGAACCATAACATATTATCGACAAAATTCATAAATTTTCTAAATATAATATTTGTTGGATTAACTGTCAATACGGTATTGTTAAAAACGTATTTGACAAAAGAGATATTCTTTTCCGTCAAATCTGTATTCAGCGACTGCGCTCCTTCCAGCAGCACCATCCCTTTATGTTGTTTGTAATCATACTGCAAAACCAGCTCGCCGTTAATCCATATATTCTCTTCCAGCAGTTCCTGCGCAGATTTTTTTCTGTACCGATAAAGCAGCGTACCTTCATCAAATTCAAACTCATAACTGAATTCTGTATCCTGATTCTGCTCCAGATTTCCATACAGTCTGTAGAAATAAAGATTTTTTTCTTTGTCAGTAAGATGTAGAATAATATCAAACAATCCATATCCGAGATTGCTCTTTCCACTCGCATTTTCGCCATAAATCAATGCTACTTTCACTATTTTATTACGAATTGCCATTGTACTGAACTCATAATTATTTACTTTTGAAAGATCCAGAACCAGTTCATCCTTAAAATTTTTAAAATTTCTCAAAGAAAATTTTTTCAGCATACTTTATCTACTATCCTTTCCCACATATGAAATATATGAAATATATGGAATATGTGAAATATGTGTATCATATAGATATCTTACAACAATAAAAAAAAGTTTACAACACATACCGTAAAAAAACTACGGACGCATCATAAACTTTAAAAATCAAAAACTCCTTTTAAAAACAAATTCCTGAGCTGATCCAATGATCGGATCTCTTTCTTCAGATATTGATCCGCACATATCAGATCCCCCGATCTCAAGAAAAAATAGTGTCCCATTCCTCCATATTTTTCGGAAATCCACTCACTCCTCCGCACCGCCAGAATGCCCTGTGTTCCTTCTTCTATCATTCTGCCGGCCAGTGTCTGGGATTTACTTTCCCCATTACACCGGTTATATTCAAAATCATCTATGATTACTGTGTGCTCCGCCTCTGTTCTGCAAATCTGTCCCGGTTGTTTAAAACAGACCGGCGGCAGGCTGCTGTCACGCAGGCTTGCTGCAGCAGAAACTTCTGTATCATCATATAAATGGAACTTATTTATAAGATAATATTCAAACACATTTAAAATTCTATGTACATTCTTCTTTTCTGATGACGCACGGCATATTGAAAATATCTGCAGAGGACTGTAAATATCACCGATGTATCTATACTTGTACTGCAACTGAGGAATACTTATATCCGCATTCTTTACCTTATTTTTACTGTCCCGCTCATATGTGTAAATAAGTGTATAGCCGGCATAAACAAAGCAGTAATAAAAGCGTGCCGTTTTCCAATTTTTGTACACTGAATAATCACAGATATCCCCCAGAGCCCGGCAAAAACTTGTTTTGCCCGAGCCGCAGGGACCATAAATAAATGTCAATCCATTTTGCAGAATAACCGGTTTTCGCATATTCAGATTGCAATAGTCGCGTACCCCAAAAGCATACAGCATTCTTACCTCCCGGCGTGAATTTTTTCAAAATTCACTTCTATATTATGCCGGAATAAACCAGCATAATATATTATATGTCCGTGTTCTTCTGAATAGCACTTAAAGCTTCTACCGAATATTCTATCCGACTGTCTCATCAGTATCTTTAACCAAACAAGGGTGAAAAGCCGAAAAGCTTCTCACCCTTGTCTCTCTAACGTATTTATTCGCAAAATCTTTCCCCGTCTGATACTCTCCCGGAGCTTTTATCTGAAGTATCCCGCCAGTTCTTCCGCGATCCTCTCTTCCCCTGCTTTCGCAGCTTCGGAATTTTCCGCGCTGACGGAGATATACGTTTTAAGCTTCGGCTCTGTACCGGAAGGTCTCACCACAACAGAGCAATGGT
>CALXBT010000025.1 GCA_944386585.1 uncultured Clostridia bacterium
TTCCCATACAGATAGCCTATTATACGGGCTTGCGTATCGGTGAGGTTTGCGCCCTGACTTGGCAGGACATCAACCTTGAGGAGCAGTACCTTACGGTACGCCGCAGTATGCGCTACAATGGGGCAAGGCACAAAACCGAGATAGGCGCAACAAAGCGTAAAAAAATCCGCACCGTTGACTTCTGTGACACGCTTGCAGTAATCCTGAAAGCGGCGAAAGCGGAGCAGCACAAAAACCGTTTCCGATACGGGGAATTGTATAGCCTTAATTACTATTTGGAGGTCAGGGAAAAAGACCGCACCTATTATGAGGTTTACAGTCTGCCGAGGTCGGAGGAAGTGCCAGAGGGCTACAAAGAACTATCCTTTGTCTGCCTTAGACCTGACGGGATATTTGAAGCACCGAGTACGGTAGGGATTATGTGCAGGACAGCAAGGAAAAAGGTTGAGGGCTTGGAAGATTTTCATTTCCATATGCTCAGGCACACTTATACAAGCAATCTGCTCTCAAACGGAGCTGCCCCGAAAGATGTGCAGGAACTTCTTGGACACGCCGATGTAAGTACCACAATGAACATTTATGCTCACGCTACAAGGGAAGCGAAGCGTACTTCCGCAAGACTGCTGGATAAAGTGGTCAGAAAAAAAAAAAAAATTTCCCTTGTTTCGGCTCGTAAGGGCAAAAACAAGGGAAAATACATAAGGTTTGAACATTGAATAGGCGATATGCCTTGAAAATACAGGGTTTATAGAGGGTTGAATAGATAAATTACAGTTTGTCTGCCACAAAGCTTCAATTATCGTAAAAGTCTCTCCTGTCTCTTTATCACTGCCCATTATTCCGTTTAAAAACTCTTGTGAAAAATTGCCCCAGCCTTTATAGCGAAAACGCGATATCGTTTTTAGCTGCTCTCTATCCAACACTTCCGGGCACTTCTGTTCAATGATAGATTCTATCATTTTAGAATCATCCCCATAAATTGTCTTCCAGAAAATAATATCTTCTACAATCTTTTTCACACGGTCTTCCGCAAGCTTTTCGCCAAAAACTTGTTTTTCAAAATCCATGTAAGAAGACAGATTTGCTTTAAAATCATGGTCGAATCCGCTTATATCCTCCTTTTTAAGGTCCTGATCACTTTCTTGAAGATAGCGCAAGAGTTTCTCTCCCGTTACTTTTCTATGTTTCATAAACAGATTCTGGTAAATGTCCTGTTTCAGGCCTACACTGACAGCCTTCCCCTGATTTTAAGATTATTTAATTCATTTAAAACCATATAGCAAGAATACAGCAGTGAATTTTTAGGAATAACATCCTCTCCCAGCAAATAAGTGCATTTATTTGTCATTCGTCTGATAAAAGCTTCATTTGATTGTTGTAAATCTACTTTATCCTCAAAATTCCAAGGATATATCTTTCCTTCTATGCCGTCCTTTCTCTTAATCCATACATTCGCACCCTCGTTTTTATGCCTGTCGCTTAAAGGCCCTACATAATACGGCACTCTGAAACAAAACAGCTTCAAAATTTTCTCTGATACTGTCCTGCCCTTTTCATCTTTTTCTTTTAAAAAATGCAGATATTTTTCTGCTTGTCCTAAAATCTTTTTTAGCTCCGTCTCATGGATTTGCTTTGGAATTATGCCATTGTCCTTCGCTCTTTGTAAAGGAAGCAGTGTTTTTGTTTCAACCCCTTCAAGCAAAAGTCTATACAGTTGCTGATCTTCATCACTGACTTTCATTTTTTCCAGTATCTTTTTAAGCTCTTTATAAAAATCTTCTTCTGCACATCTTTTTACAGAGATTTTTTTATTCTTTGTTTTTACACTTCCCACATAGCTTACATAATTTACGATATTTTTTTGATTTGCTTCGTCAAAAAAATTCTTATATACTTCCCTCGTGCAGTACTTTTTCATGAAGGCCCGAAGCAATGCTAAATTTTTCTTATGATGATCGTACTGTTTTACTTTTACCGCAGAAAGATATTCTTCACCGTCTAAAATATTTACTAACACACTCCAGTCATAAACGGCCTTTATCGTATCAATTAAAAAACACTTTTCAGGAATTGCATCTTCTAAGTTTGGCCTTATCACCTCCTCATAGGCCGCATCCGAAAAACTGAACGAGGTTTTTTCTACTTCTTTCAGCTGCATATTAAGCAATTTTTCTAGATTTCCTTTATTTCCTGCAATCAGTTTACCAATATTATCAATTGCTATTTCGTGAGTCTTCCTTTCTTCTTTGGTAGATTCGCTATCTGCGAATGTAAACAGCCCGCTTAAATTTTTGGATTTCACACTATTTGATAAATTTTGGTTCTTGATCGTTTCTTCGATTTCACTTTTGTTCTCATCCAAAATCTCTATATTAAGTTCCTCTTTTACAGTTTCTATCAACTGCGCAAATACAGCATCAAAACTCTTGGCATTACTCAAATCTCCTTCTATTAAAAAATGTCCTCTGTTTTTCAAAATATGGTGAATCGCAAGATACACCAGCCGAATATCATGCGGTTCTTCACTTTACATCAATTCTTTGCGCAGATGAAAGATCGTAGGATATTCTTTATAGTATTCAATATCTGAATAGTTCTCATCAATAAACAACGGATGCCTGATATTATTTTTGTCTGGCAGAGTCTTGCTTTTTGCCAGTAAGATTTCCCCTTTGTCCTCCGGATACAGCCTGCTTGCATTCAGCCTCATGAAAAAGGTATCGTCTACCTTCGCCATTTCACCGGCAAACAACTCCTGCAATAAATCTATTCTTTGTTTTCTCCGCTGCAGTCTTCTGCGCGCTGCTCTTTTCATGCGTCTGTCTGCCGCAGTGTTTGCGCTTTCAAACAGCCGAATCCCCCACATGGTCTTTTTTTTATATCGGCAAAGATTATACTGTTCGTCCGTGACTGCCCATCCTACAGAATTTGTTCCGATATCTAATCCTAAATAATAATCTTTCATATTTCTTTCCTTTCTAAATACTTGACAAAAGCAGAACTATACCGTATAATCATACTATCTCAAATACTACCATATGAGATTACACTACAGGTTCAAATAAAGAATGTTTCTAACCGCCCTCTGGGCTCCACATGATGTGGATTTAAAAACTCGCGTAGCGGGTTTTTTTCTATTTTTATTGTAATATATTTTCTCTCAGTATACTATCTATTTCTTCCTATTTTTTCTTTTTTAAGTTTTCTTTTTCGATCCTATCCCCTAAATAATAAGAATCACTCGCTGCTGTACTATACAGCATTCCGCTTGGCATAAATGTATGCTATAATATCTTCATTACAAGGAAGGAGTATGGCTACATCAATGAAAACTCTAAAACTGTATCAGCAGGATGTGACTCTGCAGGTATGCGAGGCAAATGTTATCTCCTGCGAAAAAGATAAAAACAGTATTTTGCTGGAATTCGACCAGACAGTCTTTTTTCCGGCCGGCGGAGGACAGTCCTGTGACTTTGGACAAATTTTTCTCAGCGATGAAAACGGACAATTCAGCGGCTTGCCGTTTGATATCGTCGATGTTTTTGAAACCGAAGGACGGATTCTGCACCGAATTTCGCCAGAAAGCTTATCAAATATTAAACCTGCACCGATTTCAGCTCACAGCAGCTTTGCTTCTGCAAAGAACTCATTGTCTAATGTACAAAAACATGAAGTCTCCATGCAAGCCATCCACGCTGCTTTTACGCCCGGCCGCTCTGTTCTGCAAAAGCTCAATTGGAAGCATCGTTTTGACAACATGCAGCGGCACTGCGGTGAACATATTCTTTCAGGCATATTTTACCGCGAATTTGGCGGTGTCAACCGCGGTTTCCATATGGGAAACGATTCCATGACAATTGACATTAGTTTTGAAAAAGATTCAAAATATCACACTCTTACATGGCAGATGGCTAAGCACGCCGAACTCTGTGCAAACGAAGTTATCTGGCAGAATATACCCATTATCACTCATCATTTTAACAGCAGAAAAGAAGCTGAAAAGCTGCCGCTTCGTAAAGCGCTTGCATTTGATGAAGATATCACTATTGTCTGCATCGGCAATCCTGAAAATGCAGCAGACTGCGTAGCTTGCTGCGGCACTCATCCAACAAGCACCGGTCAGGTAGGCCTTATTAAAATTTGGAAAATAGAGCCAAACAAAGGAATGTTCCGCATCTACTTTGAAGCAGGAAAACGAGCCTATCTTGATTATGAAAAGAAACATGATATTTTAACAACAATCGGTGCCCACTACAGCGCCGGTGTAGATGACCTGCTCGATAAAATAAACACGGCCGAAGAAAAAACAAAAGCCCTACGGTCAGAGCTTCATTCGATGAGAAAAATCATCATTGACAATCGTATCGCTGACATCAAAGCAGCTCTGGCAAATAATGCACATGATGATACTCAGTTCCTGAAAAATCAAGTCTTATCGTCTAACAGCAATATACAATTAAAGTATAATACCTCCGGCTCCCCTCTTCTTGTCTTTTGCTACAGCGATCTGAATCCTTCCGATATCATGTATATCGGAAAACCTTTTATCGGCAAAACAGAAAAGCTGCTTATTCTTGCCGATGCCATAACGCACACCGCCCTTCTTTTCAGCAATGGCACGGACTATGACTGTGGAAAGCTGGTAAAAGAAAACGCTCCTATCTATCAAGGAAAAGGCGGCGGCAAAGCGGACAACGCGCGCGCTGTATTTACAAGCGAAGAATCTCTTGAGACTTTTATTGACCTGCTCAGCAAACATCTGCGCTGATGTTTTTTGAATGTCTATATATACTGCTGTATACTTCCACTATGGATGTTGAAAGACCTTTCCGTTTTAGCAAACACAATTCAGCATATAAGCAGTACTACATATAGTACTGTTTATATGCTTTCCTAATCGTTTTTTCTTTAATTTATCTATACAATACTATATCTTGGTACTTTTTATTGCCCTTTCTCTCAAAATATGGTATGATTATCTTATCTTTAACCCAGAAAGGAATGAGAACAACAATGGAAACAGCTAAAAAGAACGCAAATCCCGGACCTCTTGGACTTCTTGGTTTCGGCATGACAACGGTACTCTTAAACCTTCACAACGCAGATATTATGCCGTTGTCAATCGTAATTGTATCAATGGGAATCGCTCTTGGCGGTCTTGCTCAAATCATCGCAGGTATTCTCGAATTTAAAGGCGGCAATACTTTTGGAGGCACTGCTTTCACTGCATACGGATGTTTTTGGTGGTCGCTCGTCATCATCTGGACTGTTCCGGTTACCAATCCGGCTGACAGCTTCTCGATGGGTGCATATCTCCTGCTCTGGGCGATTTTCACGGGCGGTATGTTTATCGGTGCACTGAAGCACAATACGATTACTAAAATCGTATTTGGAACTCTAACAATCCTATTTTTACTTCTCGCGCTCGGTGATTTTACGGAAAATCATACAATTACACTCATTGCGGGCTATGAAGGAATTCTCTGCGGTGCATCTGCCATATACAGTGCAATAGGTCAGATCATCAATAATGAGCATGCAAAAGATATTGTAAAATTATAAGCAATCTCATAATATTTGCAGCAAGCAGGCGTCTTTTCTTTTTCGGAAATTCAGCGCCTGTTTTTTATTTTATGAAAAATGTTCCGTAAAAAGCGGCCAGTTAACCGCAGGATTTATTGGAAAATAAGCGGCTTTCTTCAGTTTTTTACCTCGTATTCTGCAGTATTTCCTTCATTTGACAAGATTCCTATGGTTTGATACAATTTAAAAAACAAGTTTTCAAATAGTTTCAATCTCTCATTTTAAATTATCAGGAGGATTTCAGGATGAATAAAAACAGATTTGACGGTCAGGTAGCCATCGTTACAGGCGGCGGTACCGGAATCGGTAAAGCAGTGGCAAAGCAGCTTGCGGAAGAGGGTGCAAAAATGGTCGTGATTCTCGGCAGAAGGGCAAGCAAGCTTCAGGATGTAGTTGACGAAATCGGCGCGGACCGCTGCTGCGCAATTGCTGCTGATGTCAGCAAGGAGGAAGATGTCAAAGCAGTCGTTTCTGAAGTAGAAAAACGTTTCGGCCGCATTGACCTTTTGGCAAATATCGCCGGCATTTCCGGTCCAAGCGCTTCGGCAGAGGATTATTCCTTTGAAGACTTTAAAAAAGTATATGAAATCAATGTATTCGGCACATTCCTTATGATGAAATACTGCATTCCCGTTATGAAAAAGCACGGAAAGGGTGCTATCGTAAACACCTGCTCCTGCTCAGGTATGAGAGGCTACGATCTGGAAATCGGCTACGGCTCCAGTAAATTTGCCGTGCTCGGTATGACAATGAATGCTGCAGGTGAAAACGGCAGAACCGGCATCAGAGTAAACTGCTACTCACCAGGCTGGGTTGATACAGATATGCTTGACGGTATTCTTTCACAGTATTCCGATGCCGGCGCAGCACAAGACAAAAACGCACTCAATAATGGTACGATGGACAGGCCGGGAACACCTGAGGAAATGTCAGAAGTTGTATGTTTTCTGCTCTCTGACGAAGCAAGATATGTCAACGGTGCAAATTTCGTCTGCGATGGCGGAAAGACCCTTCAGTAAAAAATAAAAGGTCCGTAGGAAAAGCTCTGTTAAAGTTTCTGCGGGCCTTTTTCAATGAATAAAAATCTATAACAAAAAGGAATAAATACAACATGATGTATAAAACTTTAAAGGTTGAAGCGTTGAAAAAATTAGTATTTCAGGTGCTTCTTTCGGCTGGCGAGACAGAAGAAAATGCCGGAATTATTTTTGAAAATCTACTTGAAGATGAATATATGAATAAACCTACTCACGGATTTTACCGCATTCCCTCTATCGTGGAGGCCTTAAAAACTCGAAATGCAGTACTTCCCGTAAAAATATCCCAAAGCAACAGCATTTTTTCTGTTGACGGTCAAAGAAATATCGGCCTTGTAGCAGTCAGAAAAGCCTGCGACAGTATAATCGCGGCAAGCAAAGAACAACCTCTTGTTATGGCCGGTATTTTCAACTATATCAGTACTACCGGTGCAATCGGATATTATACCAGATATCTCGCACGAAACGGCCTGATCAGCATCATGACCTGTATCTCAGGCGCAACTGTCGTTCCGCACGGCGGTATGGATCCTCTTTTTGGCACCAATCCAATTTCCGTCGGAATTCCGTATCAAGATAATCCGGTTATTACCGATGTCGCAACAGCCGCAATCAGCTACGGTCAACTTGCACTTCTTGCAAAAGCCGGTACCTCCGTTTCACCGAATACCATTCTCGATAAAGAAGGCTATCCGTCCACCGATCCCAAAGATGTTACAGAGCGTGGAGGCACTCAGCTCCCTCTATCCGGTCATAAAGGCTATTCGCTGGGACTTGTCTTTGAAATTTTAGCCGGCCTTTTAGTGGGTGCGAGAAGTAAAAATTCTGCTTCTCCTGACACTGATGGAGCGCTTCTCATCGCATTCAAACCTGATGTCTTTATCGAAAGAAACGATTTCGACCGTGAACTTGATACTTTTCTAATGAAAATCAAGAATTCACGGCCGGCTCCTGGTTCAGACGGCATTCGAATTCCCGGTCAATACGATACTATTTCTTATGAAAAAAAGAAACAAAGCGGTGAAATCACAATCATGGATAAGGTATATGAAGATATCGTTTCCTGTTTATAACTGCTTTGAACTGAAGGAGAAATAGCAAAATCATAGAATCACAGCACCGAAATAAAAAATAGAGTTTATAATATAGGAAAAAACAATACACCGTATATAAAAAGGAAATATAGATGGACATAAATGATATTGAAAAATGGCACTTTGCACTGACAGAAGAAACCTGCAATTATTTGCTCAAGCTTGTGCTTGAGGGTAAAAAGAAAGCGACAACGAGCAGTTTATGGGGATATGAAATTGAAGGCGGCAAAATTCCCGAAACAGGGACAAGGAGCATAATTACCGATTGGAATGGCATATCAAAGTGCTTAGTAAAAACAACAAAGGTTAGAATTATGCCTTATAAGGATATTACCTTTGAAATTGCAGTTCTGGAGGGTGAAGATGACAGCCTTGAATCATGGCGTAAAAATCATGAGAAGTTTTTCAAAGAAGAAGGAAGACTATTAGGATATGAGTTCAGCGAAGATATGCCTGTAATCTTTGAAGAATTTGAAGTTGTAGAAAGATATTGACAACTTCCAATTTACATAAGAATTTGAAATATTTCCAACAAGAAAAGTTCTCTTATTGCCGCAGAAAAACAGACCGAAAGATGCAAAATTTGTATCAATCCGCCTGATTTTTCTTCGAACTTATTTATTCTGTACGCTCTTTTTTTGAGTTTCACGCCTCTTATATCACTTGCTCACCGCGCGGATTTAAAATTTTTTTCATTCTACAGCGCAGTCCCTTTCTTCGGCGTAAAGAAAGCACTCATATCAACCTTTTCCAGCATTAACAGTTTTCTCTTTTTCTCAATGCCTCCGGCGTATCCTGTCAGACTTCCCCCTGTTCCCACAACGCGGTGACAGGGAACTATAACAGAAATCTCATTCTGTCCGACAGCGCCGCCCACAGCCTGCGCAGAAAGGACTTGCACATATGTCTGCGCAGCAATCTTCTGCGCAATTTCTTTATAAGTAATCGTCTTTCCGTACGGAATCTGCTGTAAAATTTCCCACACTGCAAGCTGAAACGGAGTTCCGACCAAATGAAGCTCCGGCAGAAAATCCGGCTGCCGTCCAGAAAAATAAAGCGAAAGCCATTCTTTCGTCCGGTGAAAAACGGGCAGATCCTTTTCTTCATGCTCAGGGCAAAGCCCTTTTGCAAAATATTTTTGTCCTTCAAACCAAAGCCCTGTAAGACCCTCACTATCAGCCGCCAGAAGAATTTTCCCCAGCGGTGAGCTGTAATAATTAATGTACTTCATGCATTTTCCCCTTGCTTTTTTCTCAATTTTTCCTGCCGCCTCGTCTGATTACTTGATTACTACTCCGCCGCGTTTTTCTTTTCAGCAAGATTTCTTGCAACAGCAACCATAATCGCACATTCCATTCTCTTGCGGAACAATTCGCAGCCATTTTTATAAACGCCTTTCACCGATCCAGTAGAATGGTAAGCATTTGCCGCGCAGCCGCCCGAGCAATAAAGTCTTGCCCAACAATCACCGCATTCCTCATGCGCGTAAACATTACATTCAGAAAATTCCTGCTGCACATCATGATTCATAACACCGCTCCAAATATCTCCCAGTTTGAAATTTTCTTCTCCTACAAACTGATGACAAGGATATAAGTCTCCCCACGGTGTTACTGCCATATACTCTGTTCCCGAACCGCAGCCGGAAATCCTCTTATAAATACAAGGCCCGCCTGTCAAATCAATCATATAGTGGTAAAATGTAAACGGCTTTCCCTCTCTGTCGCGCTCCAGCATCAGCTCTGCAAGTTTTTCATGCTGCTTTTTTACAATCTCTAAATCTTCCTTTGTCAGCTCCGAAGAATCGCCTGGTTCACAAACAACAGGCTCCATGCTGAGCTCGGTAAATCCAAGTTCAAGCATTTGCTCAATATCTTTCAGAAAATCAGGATTTGCATGAGTAAAGGTTCCTCTCATATAATAGCCCTTATTTCCCCGCGCCGCAACAAGCCTCTGGAATTTCGGCACAATACGCTCCCAGCTTCCATTCCCCGCATAGTCCACACGATACCGGTCATGAATTTCTTTGCGGCCGTCAAGACTGAGTACTACATTGCTCATTTCCCGATTCGAAAAATCAATCACATCATCATCAATCAGCATTCCGTTTGTTGTCAATGTGAACCGAAAATTTTTTCCGTGCTGCTTTTCAATGCTGCGAGCATATGCAACAAGCTGTTTGACTACCTCAAAATTCATCAGCGGTTCACCGCCGAAAAAATCCACTTCTAGGTTGCGGCGTGTTCCCGAATTTGCGACAAGAAAGTCCAGTGCCTGCTTTCCCGTTTCGTAGCTCATGATGGCTCGTTCTCCATGATATTTTCCCTGACTCGCAAAGCAATAGGAACAGGTTAAATTACAGGTATGCGCCACATGCAGGCACAGCGCTTTAATGATGCCGGCTGTTTTTTCCTTCAGATTTCCTGCTATTTCTTCAAATGTATCGGGGGTAAAGAGACGGCCGCTGTCTCTGAGAGAAACTACCTGATCGTAGCATTCCTCCACTTCTTCACGCGAAATTCCAGCAGTACCGTCATATTTCTCTGAGATTTTTTGAACTAATTCCTCTCGTTCTGTCGTCTCAAACAGAGAAATGATATCGTAAGCAATTTCGTCAACTGCATGGATTGCACCGGAGCAGGTGTCCAGCACAAGATTATAGCCGCCTAATTGATATTGATGCACCATATCTTATATCTCCTTTATGTATCTTCTCTCTTTCGTTTCCTTACTATTTTTTTATTAAAAATGCCGCCGGAATCGGCGGCATTTCATGCTTGCTTTTATTGCGTTTCCCGCGGGCTCTCTTAGTTTGCTTCTGTATTTTCGCAGGTCTGATTTGCGATACCGCAGCTTGTCTTGCAAGCAGACTGGCAGGAAGTCTGGCACTCGCCGCAGCCGCCTGTCTTTGCACTTTCACACAGATCGAGAGTCTCGATGGTTTCAATATGTTTCATTTTAATCGCCTCGCTTACTCTTTAAATTTACGCCCTATTATACCGCGTTTTTTTCGTAAAGTCAAGCAATTAAAGGCTTTTGAGGTACTCTATTTCCTCCCTTGTCAGCTTGCGGTAATGTCCTTCCATCAGCCGTCCAAGACGAATTTCACCAAGTGCAGTTCTTTCAAGCGCTGTTACTTTATTGCCAACAGCCGAAAACATTTTCCGCACCTGTCTGTTTTTCCCTTCATAAATCTTAATTTCCACAAGTGCTGAGCGTTCTCCTTGTTTTATTACACTTACCTCCGCCGGTGAAGTTACAAAACCGCCGATATCAACGCCTTTTCTCAGCCTTGCTGCCCGCTCTCCTGAAAGGACTCCCTGTACCTGTGCACGATAAGTCTTGTAAATATGATGTTTGGGATGAGTGATTCTGTAAGCGAGATCTCCGTCGTTTGTCAAAAGCAGCAGTCCCGATGTATTATAGTCAAGACGGCCGACTGGAAAAATCCGCTGCGGTATATCGGCTACCAAATCAAGAACTGTTGCTCGGTTTTTATCATCAAAGGATGTCGTAATATAGCCGACCGGCTTGTTTAAAAGTACATATACCTTCTTTTCGGATGCTTCAATCCGCCTGCCGTTGACTTCGACAACATCCCCCTCCTTCACATCAATGCCAAGTTCCTTTACTGCAATTCCATTGATTTTTACATTGCCGCAGGAAATCAGATCATCCGCTTTTCTGCGGCTTGCGATTCCAGCCTGCGCGATATATTTATTTAGTCTCACCGTTTTGCCTTTCAAATCCACTACTGCTCTCCGTACTACCAGATATTCTATTCTTTAAAGTTGTGTTTTGCTTTAGAAAGTGCACTGACTATGCTTCGGAACTAATCCCTTTCAGCTTCGCTTTTCAGAATTGCTCCTGTTACTGCATCAATCTCATATTCATATTCCAGATTGCCGATGCGAAACTCCACACTGTACTCTGCAATCCCATCATCATAGTCAAACTCTACTTCCGCAAAATCAGCACTGGTTATTCCTGCATCAGCAAAAGCAATCTGCTGAGCGCGTTCCTCGCCGATATAAGCGCTGTTTCCCTGCTGCGTACCGGAGGCAGTATTTTTTCCATCCGTATCGTTATTCCTGCCCGCACCGTTATTCTGGTCACCGCTGAAAAACCATCCGTCATCTACTCTCTCACGGTCATAGTCCGTGATTTTTCCAGTTTCCGCATCAATTTCGTATTCGTACTCAACATTATCATAAATGAAGTCAATATCATACTGTGCACGGCCGTCATCATAATCATATTTTATCTTTGTAAACTCTACCTGACTTGCTGAAAGTCCCTGATGGTCAAGGGCAATTTCCTTTGCTCTTTCCTCGCTAATCGCGCTGCTATTTCCATTGCCGCTTGATACTGCCGAAGAAGCAGCGACATCATCATCTTTTTCTCTTTTTCTCTCCAGAACTCTACCGTCGGCAGCTGCAATTTCATATTCATACTCTACTCCGCCGCTGACAAATTCAATTTCATATACGACAAGCCCGTCGTCATAATCAAGATGAATACGCGTGCGGCTTGCTTTGCTCTGGTCTACACCTGCATCAGCAAAAGCAATTTCAAGCGCTCTTTCTTCACCGATATATCCGCTTTTGCTGACATTTCCTACTTTTTCGACGCCCGTTGTTTCTTTTGCTTCTGCAAGAAGATTCAATTCATTAATACTAGCTCCAGCAAGCGAATCAAAGGTCTTGCTGACATCTGTATTAACAATTTTCTGAATCAACGCCGCCTTTCCTACAGAGATTCCATATTCATCAGCCTTTTTCTGCAGTTCTTTCTCATTGATGATCGTTTGGCCGATAACCGCACCTGAAACATTAAGACCCTTTAAGATAGCATCTATTTCACTGCTTACCTGCTCCTGAATCGATGCATTTCTCGCGCTGTCCTTGCCCTCTACTGAAACCAGCACCGAGTTTTTCACTTCGTCCACATATCCATTCTTTACCATCGAACCGACGATCGCATTCACAGCTACATCAAGATCTACGCCTTTCAAATCCATATCGGAAAGAATTGTCTCCGCGTCGCTGTTGAGCGCTTCTGCATTCCGTACTTTCAGATTCTTACTGACAGAAAGTTCTATGCTTGGATTTACATCAATTCCGACAACTGATGCTACTGAAAATAACTGCTGATAACCGGTAATTCCAACTGCAAGAAGCAGACAGGCAGCTGCAAGACCGCCGATCAGCTTCCCTCTTTTTTTCTTTGTTTTCTGTCCTGTTTCCCTGATTTCTCTTGTTTCTGACATCTCAATCACACTCCTGTTTTCTTTTTCACATTTGGCAAGTATGGAATCAACCAGATCAGGGGTATTTCGTTCAATGCTTTTCTTGAGCCTGCTCAGGATTTCCTGTTCATTCATCGCGATTCCTCGGCCAAAATTTTGTGAAGTGGCGCAAGGCCGCGCCGGTATTTAGAAAGCTCTGTCGCTAGAGGCATTTTCAAAAGGCCGGCAATTTCTCTATGACGCATTCCTGCAACTGCATGAAGTATCACAATCTGCCGTTCCTCCTCCCCGAGCGCTGACATTGCCCCTTTCAGGAATATCTCATCTTCCTTCATTCCAGAAAAGCCCTCATGCCGCAGAGTTTCTTCCAGTTCTTCCGGCGAAACCGTTTCTTTTCCTTTTGTACTTCTGAGTTTCATAAGACACAAATTTTTGGTAATTGTAAGAATCCATGCCATCGGTTTTCCCTGCGCACTGTATTGACCGGCCTTATGATATACAGCAAGGTATACTTCCTGCATGACATCCTCTGCATCATGTCCACTTTTCAGAAGTGACAGGGCAAACCCATAGACAGACGATGAAGTCTCGCGGTACAGCGCTTCAAAAGCGCTTTGATCCCCTGACGCTATTCCTGCTATGAGTTTTTCAATTTCTCGTTTTCTTTCCTGTTCATTTTCATTCCCGGAAAAAAGCATTTCAATTTCTCCCCGTCATTTGATTAATGCATAAGAAGCGTGATTTATTGCACCTATCTTAAAATTTTTTAATATTTTTTACGATACTATCATTGTACACACTTTTGTAAAAAAGAAAACCGTTTTTAACAAATTCTTTCCTTATAAATCCCAAAAAGACCTTCCCGCCGAACGCGTTCTTCAATTTCATATGTGTCGATAGAATACAGCGCACGCTCCTTCATGCGCCTAAAATATTCTGCGCCGGCAAAAGTATAGCGGCTCATCAAGCCTTCCTCTGTATCAAGCTGTTCCCTTGCATATCCAATTATATCGCCTATTGCCAATGTACGAGGAATTGACATCGGCATCAGCCCCTTGAGGTAACGCGCTGCATTGTATCCCGCCAATGTTCCCGTTGAAATCGCCTCTGTATGACCGACAAACAAACCTGATTTCTCTCCTCCGACAAGCAAATTGTCGATGCGGCTTGCCCGCATAAAATCATCCCGTTCCGCAACAGAAAGATAACGAATAGAATTTCCTTTGCCGCCGGCATACGGGTCTGCATATCGTGCATTCTCAAAGCCAGGTATCCTCCGCAGACGCTCCAGCGGAAAGAACGGCGTCATAATCTTTGCATATCCCGTATCCAACAAGATAATATTTTCAGCAAATTCTGGAAGCGCATATTGCTGGCAAACTTTAAGACCAAGCTTTTCTTCTTTAATCTCTTCTTTTGGGAGTGGTATCACCGCAACACCAGTTTCATTCAGTTTCTGGCGGATTTCCTCCGAAAGTGATTCTTTCAGTAGCTTGCCGGAGCCGCTGAATGCTCCGAAAGCACCGTCTACACGCTTTCCCATAATATCGTCATTTCCTGCTTTTTGCGTGATGCTGACGCGCGGTCCAAAAGCGGGGCATCGAAGCACGCACATTGAGCATCCATTCCCGTACGCAAGACAATTTCCCATCGGTCCGGTCGACCCTGTACATTCAATAAAAACATCACCGCTGATTACGCTCCCGTCTGCCAGCATTAAACTTTCAATATGTTTTCCGATGCTCGTTTTTACATAAGTACAGTCTACCGCCCGCGCAGTAAAACGCAGCTCGATGCCTTTTTCGGCAAGAAGCCGCCTGACCTCCGGTTCAACCATCACGACATCATAAAGACTGGCATGCTTATGACCCGGAAAATCGACATTGATATGCCGGGAGCACCGGTCTGTAATCTGAAAAAGCTCATCCGCGCCAAGCGCAATATTTTCTTCTGCGGCCGTAAATCTTCCGTTGTTCCGCATAATACCCCCAACATTTCCAAGCCCCAGAAGCAAATCAGTTTTTTCAAGAAGCACGACCTCCGCACCAGCCTTTTTCGCTGCTAATGCTGCGGCGCACCCCGACCATCCGCCGCCTATTACTACTGCTTTATACAAATCAAAGCCCTCCTAATCATACATATACTACTTATCAGCATATGAGAGGAGGGCTTTATTGGTTCTCTTTTCAATTTTGTTCCTATTTCTGATTTTGCATCAGAAGATTTTCATACGATATATATCGTTTCCTACACCATTTTTTTCGGGTCAAATACAAGATCAAAATCATTTCCCGTCATATATCCGAGCGCGATAACCGCCTCCCGCAGCGTGATATTCTCACGGTAAGCTTTCTTAGCCACCTGTGCTGCTTTTTCATATCCAATATACGGGTTTAGTGCCGTTACCAGCATCAGAGATTTTTCAAGATTTTCTGCAATTTTCTCCATGTTCGGCTCAATTCCACAGACGCAGCGCTCACGGAATGAATTCATTGCATCTGTCAAAAGCCGTACGGACTGCAAATAATTGTAGATTATTACCGGCATGAAAACATTCAGCTGGAAATTACCCTGCGATGCAGCAATCCCAATCGCCGTGTCGTTGCCAAGTACTTGTACCGCTACCATCGTCAACGCTTCACACTGAGTTGGATTGACCTTTCCCGGCATGATAGAGCTTCCCGGTTCATTCTCCGGAATAAAAAGTTCTCCAATACCGCATCGCGGTCCGCTTGCCAGCCAACGGATATCATTAGCAATTTTCATAAGATCGGCAGCCAGTGCCTTGAGCGCGCCATGTGAAAAAACAAGCGCATCTTTAGATGATAGTGCATGAAACTTATTTTCTGCCGTGCGAAATGAATAGCCTGTCAGCTCCGCAATCTTTTCTGCCGCTTTTTTGTCAAACCCCTGCGGTGCATTCAGTCCTGTTCCAACTGCCGTACCGCCGAGCGCCAGCGCCAAAATCCCGTGTTCTGCTGCCCGAATCATTTCACGGCATTCAGAAAGCATCGCGTAAAATGCGGAAAATTCTTGTCCGAGCGTCAGCGGAGTTGCATCCTGCAAATGTGTTCTGCCGGTTTTAACTACATCTTTGTATTTGTCCGAAAGCCTTTCAAATTCTGTCTTCAGCGCATCAAGCGCCGGAAGCAGCTTTTCTTCTGTCTCTCTAACTGCCGCAATATGCATCGCAGCCGGAAAGGTATCGTTTGAGCTCTGCGATTTATTGACATCATCGTTCGGATGTATAAAAACACCCGCAAGTTCCGATGCTCTTCTTGCTACTACCTCATTTACATTCATATTCGACTGTGTCCCGCTTCCCGTCTGCCAGACAGAAAGCGGAAAGCTGTCAGACAGCTTTCCTTCTCTGATCTCATCGCAGGCATCTGCAATCGCCGCAGCTTTTTTCTTATCCAAAACTCCAATTTCTGCATTAACAAGCGCTGCTGCTTTTTTTAGCACAGCAAAGCTATGAATAATTTCTGACGGCATTTTTTCAGTTCCAATTCTAAAATTTTCTAAACTTCTTTGCGTTTGTGCACCCCAGTACTTATCCTCCGGCACTAACATTGTCCCCATTGTATCATGCTCTTCTCTGTATTTCATCCGCTCTCCTTTTCTGCTCCTGTTTCCTCTTATTTCCCTATCAACTACCGAAAGCATTTGCTTCTTCCGCTTAGATTTCTTTTCTCTTTGCCGCAGAAAGCTGCACCAGCTTAAATCCTGTTTAATCCCAGTCGCACGGCTTCTTTTGCAACAGCTTCGGCAATCGCCTCTGCCGCTTTGGGATGAAAGGCATCCGGCAGCACATAATCCGGTGAAAGCTCAGAAGCCGGAATTACATCTGCCAATGCGCGGGCTGCCGCTTCCTTCATAGAATCTGTTACACAAGACGCCCTGACCGCAAGAAGGCCTTTAAACACTCCCGGAAATGCAAGCACATTATTGACCTGATTCGGAAAATCGCTTCTGCCTGTTCCTATCACCGCTGCACCGGCGGCACGCGCCTGTTCTGGCATGATTTCCGGTACTGGATTTGCCATCGCAAAAACAATCGGCTCTTTTTCCATTTTTCTCACCATTTCCTCGCTCACTATATCAGGCCGCGATACACCGACAAAAATATCAGCGCCGCAGAGGGCGTCAGATAAACTTCCCCTCAGATTTCTTGGGTTGGTTATTTTGCTCATTTCCTCCTGCACCGGATTGTTTGAAGGAGCGCCTGGGTAGATAATCCCCTCTCTGTCACAGAGAATAACTTCACCGAATTTCATCTGCAGAATCAGCTTCGCAATGGAAATACCCGCTGCCCCAGCGCCATTTACGACAATCTTAAGCGCGCCCATTTTTCTGCCTGTTATACGTACTGCATTGAGCAGCCCTGCCGCTACGATAATTGCCGTTCCGTGCTGATCATCGTGAAAGACGGGAATATCGCAGCGCTTTTTAAGTTCTTCTTCAATTTCAAAACAGCGAGGCGCCGAAATATCCTCCAGATTAATGCCGCCGAAACTTTTAGAAATGCGTACAATTGTTTCTACAATGATTTTGGGATCCTTTGAATCAATACAAACCGGAAATGCGTCAATTCCGGCAAAGCGCTTAAACAGCGCGCATTTTCCTTCCATTACCGGCATACTGGCCGACGGCCCGATATCGCCGAGTCCCAACACTGCGGTTCCGTCTGTAATCACCGCGACAAGATTGCCTTTTCTCGTATATTCGTAAGCCAGTGATTCATTCTCTGCAATTTCAAGACACGGCTCTGCTACACCAGGTGTATATGCCACCGAAAGATCCTCCATATCTTCAAGGCTCACTCTGTTAATTACTTCTATTTTTCCTTTCCATTCAAGATGCTTTTCAATTGCTTTTGATTTTTCCATGTTTTCTTTCCTTTCTGCACCTGCGGCAGGCGCGGCAGTATCACAGGCCCAGATATCTGTAATAATCCTTTTCCAAAATCAGGCGCGAATAAGTAAATTTATTTTCCACTCGGTTATGAATCCCTTTCAGATAGCTTTCACTCACCTCTGTGCTTGATTCATGCGGGAAAAAGGTTCCGCTGTCCGCATCGTATTTTCCTTTATCCGTAATCCAGCTTCTGTTCTTAAAAATTACCAGCGGCGCTGCGTCTGAAAAAATATCCCTCCCCATCAGCAGACGGGAATCATACTCCAATCCAAAAAGATTAGAAAGCGTCGGAATAATGTCGAGACTGGAACAGTACTTGTCCACTGTTTCCGGCTTCATACCGGGCCGGTAAATAATCAGACTGCTTTTATAAAGCTCAAAGACCGGATCTACATTATGTCCCAGAAATTCACTGATTTCTTCGTTTTTCAGCCCATACGGATAATGATCACCCGAAAGCACAATGACAGTATTCTCCAGCTCTCCCGCTTCTTCGAGCTCATCGAGCAGCTTTTTCATCGCTTTGTCAAGTTCAATATTGCAGGCCATGTATGCCCGGCAGGCATCAGACATAGCAAGATCCGCAACAGCTGTTTTATTTTTCTTGCTCATCGCATTTCCGGTAAAAGTATAATTCAAATGACCGCTGACTGTCATATAATACACATGAAACGGCGCAATTTTGCCGTCTTCTTCCGGCGTCAGATATTCGGGTGCCGACAGCTCAATCATTTCAAGATCAGATTCCGGCCACTGTTCCTTTACTTTTAACCCAGTACCGAGTCCTTTATACAGATATCCGAGATTTGGATGAGATTCAGTCCGTCCGTAATACTCGGCATAATGATTATGATATGCGCGTGTTTGAATCCCCAGCTTTCGAAATTGATTTCCCATTGTAAACGGCAGACTGTTCTCTGAAGATTCCCGCATGCTCCATACGCCTGCTTTTGGAATCAACCCCGTGCAGGCGACATATTCCCCGTCTGAAGTACTTACACCCCAGATTGGATTATAAAAATTAGTGAAAAAAAAGCCCTCATGCTGCATTTTATAAAGCGTCGGCGTATATTTTTCCGAAACAGCGTAGGAACTGAAACTTTCCCCTACGATCATAATTAAATTATTTCCGGAAAACAGTCCAGTTTTTTCATTCTGCTTTGTTGGTATTGCATGTTCAAAATAACGGTTCATGCCTATCAGCGTTTCATCTGTCTCCCCTTCAGAAAGCGCTTTGAAATCAATATTCATCTTATTATACGCATAGGCAGGAATAATTTCTACCGGTTCATTTGGTTCCTCTCCCATTTCAAAAACGGGCTCAAAGCCAAAAAGCAACCGGTTGCAGTCAAGAAGCATTCCCGCCGTTAGCCCCAGAGAATCCATCGACGCATCGATCGAATTAATCTTAAATACTGTATAATACGGAGACCCAAATCCGCGCCCCGATAATGCAATCACAAGTACAGCAGTCAAACATGCAGCAAAAGCAAAAGCGCCCGCCGCTTTCCGATTCTGCCGCTCTTTTGTTCTTTGAAATCGTCCGGCAAGAATAATCGCAAGTCCTGCAATTGTAAATACTGCCGCAACCGGAACAATCTGGCGTGCGATTCCAACAAATGCCTCGCGCCAGAATTGTGCCACCTGCGCACCGTGCACCATCGAATAAATTGTATAATAAGTATGAAAAATTTCAAAATAGACAAGCTGAGATGCATAGACTATCGCCGAAATGACAATCATGAAAATCAATGCAATTCTGCGCGTTTTTTCACGAAAAAGCGAGAGAATAACATACTGTATACTGCCGCTCACCGCTCCAAACAACAGTGCTATAAACAGTCCGGCACCAAAAATAGGTGTCACCGTTGCGATTCTAAAGACCGTTTCAAACGCACAGGTCACACCTATCAGAAGGCACAGCATTTTATAATTTTGTACTTCAATTTTCATCGATTTGTATTTCCTCGTTTTTTCTCAGTTTATTATACAAAATCCGTCAGAATTTGTCAAAAATGCCGGGAATCTCTGACGCACTGCATTTGCACATTTTAAAGGTCCGCCCGAAGTCATCTGTATATGAACAAGCTCCGCAGATTCCTTCTCCGCAGCAAAGACGGTAATTATTGCTTTTGGCATCAATCTTCAGCACCTTGCCAATTTCAGAAAGATAATAGTCTGATGTCAGAACAACAAGCGTATTATGTCCGCCTTCACGGTAGATTTCCGAAACCCGCTCCGTTTTCTTATATTCAAACTCCCGCCGCAGGTCAATATAGCTTACTTTTCCGTTTAGGCATTCCGGCAGATACTCCTCAATCAATTTCTCATCAATTTTATCCTTGTCGATAAAAATATCGCTCTGTGTTCTTCCGCCGATCCATGCAATCAGAAGTGCCGCCGGTGCGAATCCGATACCTTTTGTTACAATCATAATTTTCCGTGCGGTATCAACACGCCCGCGCGTACCGATAATATCCTTTATTCCTAAAATACCATTTCGATAAACGCCCCTCACCACCAACGTATCGGCCGTCAGTATGCGTTTGCTCTTTGCTGAAAGTTCTTTTACTGCCAAATGAATTTTTCCGCCTCTGATATCGCTTTTAAGGACAGAAATCGGAATGCTGTAAAAACTTTCATCCTCCCGGCAGCGCAAAAAAACATAAGAGCCGGGCCAGGAACACTTCAGCGCAAACCCCCGCCCGACCTCAAGGACGAGCACTTCCGTTCCTTCTTCATACTTCTTTTTTTCTTTCACTTGCGCTTCAAACTCATTACGGATATTATTAACCCTTTTTCCTCCTTGTATGAATTCATTATATACACAAACACCTTTCCAGTCACAGTCGCAGCAGTCCTTTCCCGAAAGTCTGCTGCAAACAAGGCAATCTCCCGTCAGCGCTAAGTAACACGGACAGTTTTCGGTGCCGCAGTCAATACAATCATAAAAATTCTCGTCCATGACAAGCCTCCTTGCTCACTATCTGTCTTTTTATCATATGGCACTCTTGCGCAAACGGTGCAAATCCTACTTGTTTTCAAAACAATAATCCATCAGATGATAAGCGTCGTTAAACCAGTCGGGCGCGTTCATCACGACACAGATAAGCTGCCTTCCATCGCGCTTTGCTGATGCAACAAGTGTGCGGCCCGATGCCTTCGTATACCCGATTTTAATGCCGTTGCCTCCTTCATACTGATGTACCGTCTTATTTTTATTATAAAAATAATTATATTTATCACTGTCGCGCTCCGCTGTATACTGCTGTGCTGCTGCAATTTCCCGAAACAGCTCATTTTTCATTGCTTCTTTGGAGATTACTGCCATATCACGCGCTGTCGTGTAATGATTTTCATTGTAAAGTCCATTGGCATTTATAAAATTTGTATTTTTGCAGCCAAGCTCCTGTGCCCGTTCATTCATCCTCTCTGCAAACGCGTCTTCACTGCCTGCTATAATAATTGCAAGTGCCGTCGCCGCATCGTTGCCGGAACGCAGCATCATTCCGTAGAGCAAATCAATAACGCGCACTTCCTCACCCTGCGCCAGATAAATAGAAGAACCTTCTACTCCAACCGCCTCGTTCGGAACTTTCACTGTCTGAGTAACGGGGCTTTGCAGCTCCTCCAGTGTTTCAATCGTCAAAAGCGCCGTCATAATCTTTGTCGTACTGGCCGGATATGCTTTTTCCTGCGGATTTTTTTCATAAAGGACGCTGCCGTCCGCCGCATCAATAACAATTGCTGAAGCCGCTGAAATTTCCGGTGCAGCAGTACCGTTTCTACCGCCCGTAAAAATAGCAGTCGGCAAACTTTCGGTAAATGCCTGTAGCTCATAGATATGCGTCCATGCCGCTAAAGAAAGAACGATTGCGATCATTGCAAAACTCACTCCATTCCGCCGCAGATAACGAAAAAAACGCGTATATTGATGTTCTCTTTCAATTCTTTTTACCCCGATTTTTCTTTCAGATTTTCTTCCACTTCGCTTTCCCGAATGTTTTTCTGTCTTTCTTCCCGTCTTTTTATTCGTCCTTTTTCTGACGCTTTCAATCCATTTCATCACTCATCCCCCCTGCAAATCATTTTACTTTCAGAGCTGCGGCTTCATTCCGAAAATTAATCTATTGCAGGATAGGAATTTTAAGTATAGAATAAGAAAATGAAACCAATCGAGAAAGGAACGCTCCAAATGCTTACATTACAAAAAATAAAAGATGCCCAGAAAACAATCGCATCCGACATACGGAAAACCGATTTGCTTCTGGCGACAAAAATACCGAGCCAAAATCAAATTTATCTAAAGACAGAAAACTTGCAGGTTACCGGTAGTTTTAAAGCGCGCGGCGCCGCCTATAAAATCAGCCAACTTACTGATGAGGAAAAAGCACGCGGCATTATCGCCTGCAGCGCCGGCAACCATGCACAGGGCGTTGCCCGAGCCGCACAGAAAAAGGGAATTAAATGCACAATCTGCATGCCCGATGTTGCACCTCTCAGCAAGGTTGAAGCAACTAAAAGCTACGGCGCAGAGGTCGTGCTTGTAAAAGACACCTACGATGATGCTCATGCAAAAGCTGTTGAACTGCAGAAAGAGACCGGCGCAACCTTTGTTCATCCATTTAACGATGAAGATGTTATCGCAGGGCAAGGTACAATCGGCCTTGAAATTCTGGAACAGCTTCCGGAAGTTGATGCCGTCATCACCTCCATCGGCGGCGGCGGTCTCATTTCAGGCCTTGCCTGCGCCATTAAAAATATCAAACCGCAGTGCAAGATTTACGGAGTTCAGGCTGCCAATGCTCCTGCCATGCATCACTCTTTCAAAGAACGCCATATCGTAACAACGACGAATGCCGACACCTTTGCCGACGGCATCGCCGTAAAAGAACCAGGCGATCTGACTTACAACTATATCAACAAATATGTTGACGATATCGTACTTGTTACAGAGGATGAAATCGCAACTGCAGTGCTTATGCTGCTGGAAAAAGAAAAAGTCGTTTCCGAAGGCGCCGGAGCCGCCTCAGTTGCTGCGGCTTATTTCAATAAGTTCAATTTAGAAGGAAAAAATATTGTCTGCGTGGTAAGCGGGGGAAATATCGATGTCAATATTCTCAGCCGTGTTATGGTGCGCGGTCTCATCATGAGTGGACGCAGAACGACTTTTACAATCGCGCTTCCAGATAAACCAGGACAATTAGAGCGAGTAGCGGCTGTCATCTCTAAAGGCGGCGGCAATGTCATTGATGTCTACCACAGTAACAGCGATATCACCATGCCGATCAACAGCTGTTTCCTTCGCGTTACAATTGAAACACGCGACGCATCACATTCAAATCAGATTCGTGAAGCGCTTCTTTCTTCCGGTCTCATACCACTTTAAAAACACATTTCATAAATAAAAAACATGCGCATAACATCCGAAAAACGGTTTTTACAATCTGCAAATTCTTGTATTGCATCCGTCTCTTTATATGCGCATGTTTTAATTTATTATTTTTGCAAGATAACCCGTGCTTCTTTATTGATGTGCGATAAAGAAGCGATGGAAGTGTAAAAAATTTTGCCGTTCCTATCCGGCACTTGGCCATTGTGTCGGATAGGTCGGGCGTTAGGCTTCGGGCAAATCAATCTTGCCGACAAAGCTGTAATAAATCTCAATGTCCTGCCTGCGGGTGCCGTTC
>CALXBT010000026.1 GCA_944386585.1 uncultured Clostridia bacterium
TTTTCCCAGCATTCCTACTGCATCCATATTGATGCCTGCCTTTGTACTGCCGACATTCACTGACGAACAGACAAATTCTGTCTCTGAAAGGGCTTTCGGAATCGCTTCAATCAGTTCCCTATCTCCGGCTGAAAAACCCTTCTGCACTAACGCTGAAAACCCTCCAATAAAATTAACTCCGATGTCCTTTGCCACACAGTCCAGCGTTTTTGCATATTTCACCGGATCACCACCGCTTGCTGCCAGAAGCATTGCAATCGGCGTTACTGAAATTCTCTTATTTACAATCGGAATTCCGTATTTTTTTTCAATACTTTCACCCGTTTTTACAAGGTCCTTTGCCAGTCTATAGATCTTGCCATACACCTTTTCACATGAACGGTCAATATCACTGTCGGCACAGTCAAGAAGTGAAATTCCCATCGTGATCGTCCTCACATCAAGATTTTCATTCTGTATCATATTGATTGTTTCCATGATATCTGTCGTATTCAGCATATCTTCATTCCTCCTTTCGTCCTGCTTTTCTGCCGCTAAATCCTGTGCATGGAATTGAAGATGTCTTCGTGCATCACATGAATCATCATGTCCGATACATTTTCAGCCAGCCGCTTTTGAAGTTCGTCGATTTCACAGTTCATTCCACTGATGTCTATCATCATAATCATGGCAAAATAATCCTGAAGCACGCTCTGTGTTACTTCAATCACATTGGCATTACTCTCCGCACAGGTTGTCGCAACCCGTGCCAAAATTCCAACCATATCTTTTCCAATCACTGTAATTACTGCTTTCATTACTGCTTCTGTCCCCTTTCAGTTCTCAAACTCTTTTTTTCTTCTCATCTCGTTCTTCCTCTGTGATGAAAATCTCACCGTCAGCAAGAGACGAGTTTCTGATATATCTTATATTCAGCCACATATATTCACGGCTGAAATATTCTTTATTCACGCCCTTATGGCCAATTACATTTGAAAAAGTTCTGTCATTGGCCGCTACCGTAATCGTCGGACAAATTCCGTCTTTAAAAAAACCGTCCGCTGCCGCTAAAGGATAAAGACTTCTTATTTTCTCTTCTATTTTCTCTTTTGCAATAGCACCTTCCACCAGCTGACGAAAAGCCGGATGATAAGAATTTCCAGCCACCGCACTTTCTGTTCCTTCGTTAATCAGCTCTGTGCTTTTCAACCCTACACGAATTATATTGACACCAGCATCTGTAAGAATCTGATACATCTCTTTTACAGTCTGCACCATTCCTTCATGACTTTCCGGCAAATAACATCCGGCTTCATACATCTGATAAAGCGCTGTATCTTTTAAAATAACAGTCGGGTAAAGCCGCGCAATTTCCGGTTTCAAAGCCGCTGCCTTCCGTGCCGATTCAACAGACCGCTCCCGCGTATCCTGCGGCAGGCCGATCATCAGCTGAATCCCAAGTACAAATCCGTATTCACGGATAAGGCTGCACGCACGGTATACTGCTTCTGTATCATGTCCTCTCCGGGAAGCTCTTAAAACTTCTTCGTCAAACGACTGCACGCCAAGTTCGATGATATCGACTGAATACTGTTTAAGAAGATCAAGAATTTGACGGTCAATATAGTCCGGCCGCGTAGAAAGATGAATCTTATCGATTTTCCCTGCCTTTTTATAACTTTGGGCTACCGCCAGAAACGCCGCCTGTTCTTCCATCGGAATTCCTGTAAAACTGCCTCCGAAAAAAGCAAGCTCAATCTGCGTAAGGCCGCGTCCTGCCAGCGTAGGAAGATACTCTTCGACAATCCTAACGACATCTTCTGCAGTTACATCGTCATTCTTTGCAGTAATCGCTTTCTGATTGCAGAAAACACAATGATTCGGACATCCCCGATGCGGAATAAAAATCGGAATTATCGCATGTTTCTTCATAAATAATGCTCCCTATATCTGTCAGCGGCTTCCCCTCAAAGTATTGGACTTTAAGACCGCAACCGCAAATAAACTCATAGATTCTTTGAAAATCACTATGCTGCGAAAGATCGCCGTGAAAGACAATGGTATCACCGATGCGTCCCGACGCACCGCCGAGAAATCCGTGCGGAAATCCCGCAAGCTGTACTTGCTTTGGTGTTATAAGAAGTACTTTAAGTTCTGTTTCAGGAGCTGCTTTCCGCAGTGCCCGCGCAATGCCTACATCTTCTGTAATAATATGGCAATCGTCCACGATTACCGTATTGCACTTCGTGTATCCCTGCGTCGTCTGAATCAGAACCGGCGGACAGTCATACCGCCTGCGGATATACTCTTCTGCCGCTGAAAAAAGCGTGCTGTCTGTATATTTAAAATGATGCATCAGATATTTTCCAAAGACTGCCGCATTATAAATAATATTGCCAGGATAAGAAAACCCAAGTCGCTTCGGATCGCCCCGAAAAACAGGCGCAGCATCATCTGCACCAAGCTTGCAGAAATAAATATCCGCATGCGCCGCAATTTCGCTATAAACGCAATGACTTTTTTCTACTGCAACAATTTCATGGCCCCGGCAAATAAGATATTTTTTCAGCATCTCTCCTGCCTCACAGGAAATATAAACTCTCCCCAAGCCTGTCCTCCTTCGCGGAAAATAACGATACAATATATAGCATATCATATTTCGCAAAAAAAGCAATCAAACACGCAGAATCCGGCAAGAAAAACGCGAAAAACCTGCGGATTTTTTCCGCAGGCTTAAATTCTCGCTTCATCATACATTCTCGCCGTATAAACCGCTCCTCTTACATAAAATTGCAGAGCAAAAACGGAAAAAATACAGCCGGAAACATATTCATTACTTTAATATGGGTAATATCAAGCATATTAAGCCCAATTGCCAAGATAAGAAGTGACCCTGCACAAGTCATTTCCGCCACCATATACTCAGAAATAAATCCGGAAATATACTGCGCTAAAAGAACTAAAACCCCTTGATAAAGAAGCACGCAGATTCCAGATGCCGCTACACCCATACCCATTACAGATGCAAAGGCTACTGCCGAAATTCCGTCAATCAACGCTTTTGTAAAAAGTGTCGTATAATCGCCTGAAACACCTGCTTCAAAAGAACCCATTACCGCCATCGCACCAATGCAAAACACCAGTGTCCCTGTGACAAATCCTTCTGAAAATCGGCTTTCACTGTCTGATTTCTGAACTTTTTTCCCAACTGCTTCAGCAGCTTTTGTAAGATGTCCCGTCAAGATCAAGCAATTCCCCAACGACAGTACCTGCTGCCATCGAAATAACAAGCACCAATGTGTTCTGTCCTTTCAGCGCACCAGATATGCCAATATACATCACACAAAGCGCCAGCGCATGAATGACAATCTTTGTCATGCGCTCCGAAATTCCTTTTTTCAGCAGCGTACCGAGTATGCCTCCGGCCGCAATCGCTAAAAAATTTACTATTACTCCTATCATAATTCTGACTTTTTCTAAAATCGTTCCTATTCTATCGTATCCGGCTCATTCTTGTCATTTGCAATTCCCAGCTTATCAATGATATAGAAAGCAAGTCCCAGTACCATACCTACAAAGGCAGAAAGACTCATACCTGTCAGCTGTACATTTCCAATCTGAATAAACACGCCGGAAAGCCCTACTACTAAAATGATTGCTGTCATTGCAAGATTTCTTGCCTTTCCGTAGTTTACTTTTTTATCGACAATCAATCTCAGTCCCGATGCCGCAATCATCCCGTAGAGCAGGAAACTGATACCGCCCATGACTGACGGAGGAATAGAATTAATCAAGGCAGATGCCGGTGCAAAGAACGCAAGAAGGATCGAGAAAAATGCCGCGCCTCCGATTACCCAGACGCTGTACACTTTTGTTACTGCCATAACACCGATATTCTCACCGTAAGTAGTCGTCGGAACAGAGCCGCAGAGGCCGGAAATTACAGTGGAAAGTCCATCTGAAAAAATCGTTTTGTGAAGTCCCGGATCCTTTAAAAGATCCCGTCCCACAATTTCACTTGTTACTACCTGATGCCCGATATGTTCGGAAATGATAACCAGCGTCGCCGGAATGATAATGAGAATTGCCTGAAGATCAAATTTCGGAAACATAAAATTAGGAACCGCAAAGATTTCCGATTCTTTTACTGCCGAAAAGTCAACAAGTCCCATCATCATTGCAGTAACATATCCTACAACAATAGCAATCAGAATAGCAAGCGCTGCTGCAAATCCTCTGAACAGGACTTGTCCAATCACTGCTACAAGAATCGTGATAAGAAACACTGTCACAAACTTCGGATTGAGCTCAGTATAAGTATCGCTCAAAATCAATCCGCCGTTTGAAGCCGCAGTGCCTGCAAGCTCAAGCCCGATCAGTGCAACAATCGGACCCATAGCCGCTGGAGGCAGAATTGCATCAATCCAGTCCGTTCCTACAAATTTGATGATGACTGCCACAGCACAAAAAATCAAACCTGTTACAACGAAGCCTCCCAGCGCGTATTGATAACCGTAATCCGGATTCTCAAGCAGAATGAAAGTCGGGGCAAGAAACGCAAAGCTTGATCCCAGATAAGCCGGCGATTTTCCTTTTGTAATAAAGATAAATAAAAGCGTGCCAATTCCGTTCATCAAAAGTACGATTGAAGCATTGATTCCAAACAGCCAAGGCACAAGCACAGATGCGCTGAACATCGCAAAGGTGTGCTGAATACTAAGCGGAATTCCCTGTGAAAGAGGTACTTTTTCTTCAACTTGAATAATTTTTCTTTCTTTGCTCATTTTGTTTCTCCTATGTCAGATTCTAAAAAATAAAAATCAGCCGCCTTTAATCGGCAATGTACAGATTGACACAAGTAATTCCATCGTAAGCCTTTACTTTTACAGATACCACTTCGTTCTTTGAGGTTGGAACATTTTTGCCTACATAATCTGCCCGAATCGGCAGCTCTCTGTGCCCCCTGTCAATCAAAACTGCGAGCTGGATGCTGGAAGCTCTTCCGATTTTGGATACGGCATCAAGCGCCGCTCTCACTGTTCTTCCTGTATAAAGCACATCATCTACCAGCACAACATCTTTTCCGGCAATCTCAAAATCAATTCCGGCTCCATGTATAACGGGCATATCTGCTGATGACACAATATCATCCCGGTAATAGGTGATATCAAGCTCTCCAACCGGCACTGATGCCCCTTCAATTATGCCGATATTTTCTGCAAGCGCCTCTGCAAGCGGAACACCGCGTCTTCTGATTCCGAGCAGCACAACATTCTCACAGCCATGATTATGCTCTGCAATCTCATGTGACATACGCTTTAGTGCTCTTTGCATATCTGCTTCTGTCATCAAATTTGCCCGTAGCTCCATTCTGCTGTTCTCCCTCATAAAAAATAGTCCTGCCAATCTGACAAGACCTCACAACAAACCGTATCCATCCAAGCAATCCACATTAGATGGGCATTATGCAATCTTGTCGGCATCTCTGTACCAACTTAAAGATGTTTCTGTCATTTTTTATTTTACTTTATATGTATTTTCTTGTCAACCGTCTGTCCTCTTCTTTCAGGAATTTTTCGGCACAATGCAGCTTCATCAAATTCTTTCTTTATCTATATCGCAGCACATTGCGCCGGTCATATCGGTCATTATAAAGCAAATTTTCTCCGTTTAAAATATTTTTCGGTTCTATTTTTAACAAAAAATTTATTTTACTTGCCCTTTTTGTAATGCTATGATGATATATTGTAAAGGGAGTAGCTGGCATTTTTAATGTGTATATGCCGTCAGTACGATTAGGATGCTTTTATAATCCTCTTCAGCAGATAAAAAGCTCCGGTCCGGTCTATAACGAAACAGCGAGACTTTATTGATAAACTTTGTAATTGCAATAAAAGTCTCTTTTTTATTGCAGAAAGGAATCTTTTCATCATGCAGTTATTACTACAATCACTCTTTATTATCGCAGGATTCACTATGCTCGTGAAAGGAGCCGACTGGTTTGTCGACGGTGCTTCTGGAATTGCCGCCAAATTTGGAATCCCGCAGCTTGTAATCGGACTTACGATCGTTGCGATGGGGACAAGCGCACCGGAAGCCGCAGTAAGCATCACAGCCGCATTAAAAGACAACGCCGGCATCACCATCGGGAACATTCTTGGCAGCAATATTTTAAACATTCTTATTATTTTAGGACTGACCGCGCTGATTATACGAGTACCGGTTTCTAAATCTGTCATCCGCTTTGATCTTCCTTATATGCTCGGCATCTCATTTCTGCTTCTTATCTTTGGTTATACGGATAACGAGATCGTCTTTTGGGAAGGAATTGTGCTTCTTTTGTTTTTCGCAGTTTATATCGGCTACATGTGCTATATATCCATAAAAAGCAATGCAGCTAAAAACTGCCGGGAAGCAGAGCTTCAAAAAAGCAGCATTTCTGAAAGCAGTACCTTTCACTCTAAGAACACTTCACTCTTAAAACCACTTATCATGGCAATCATCGGTCTTGCTTTGATTATTCTGGGCAGCAACATCACAGTAAATGCGGCTACCGTAATTGCCCAGCACATCGGTATGAGTGAACGTTTTATCGGGCTTACTATTGTTGCACTTGGCACTTCCCTGCCTGAGCTCTTTACTTCTGTATCCGCTGCACTGAAAGGAAAGGCAGATATTTCTATTGGAAATATCGTCGGCAGCAATATTTTTAACATTCTTTTTATTGTCGGTGCTGCATCTATCATTACTCCGATTCCATTTGAATCCAGATTTATCATTGATGCTTTTATCGCTATTTTAAGCGGATTAGTGCTTCTATTGCTTGTACTGAAAACAAAAACACTTGAAAAATGGCACGGAATATTGATGCTGGTACTGTACGGCGGATATTTCTGCTATTTACTACAATAGTAAAAAATCTTTTGTCAACTAAAAAATCTGCCGGCAAAATGTCGGCAGATTTTCTTTTTTATCGTCCTATACTTAGTTTTTTCCTCTATGCCATAACATCTCACTGCATGTCGAATTCCGGGTTGATCGCATAAAAGTTCTTTGAATTCAAATTATCCTGAACAACACGAAGCGCTTCACCAAATCTCTGGAAATGTACAATTTCCCGCGCTCTTAAAAATCGGATCGGTTCAATAACATCCGGATCATCTACCAAACGCAGAATATTATCGTATGTTGTACGGGCTTTTTGTTCTGCCGCCATATCCTCGACAAGATCTGTAATTGCATCACCTTTTGATGCAAAACTCAGTGCGTCAAAAGGAAATCCAGCCGCAGCCTGCGGATAAAGCCCTACGGTATGATCGACAAAATAAGTGTCAAATCCCGCCTCTTTAATTTGTTCCATTGTCAAGTTTCTCGTCAGCTGATGCACAATCGCACAGATCATTTCCATATGTCCGAGTTCTTCCGTTCCGATATCCGAAAGCGTTGCTATACACTGCTTATACGGCATTGAATATCTTTGCGCAAGATAACGCTGTGAAGCTGCAAGTTCACCGTCCGGACCTCCAAACTGTGTAATAATAAATTTTGCCATTGCCGGATTCGGATTTTTAATATTTACCGGATACTGTAATTTTTTTTCATAGGTCCACATGCTGTTCTATCCCTCCAATTCCCACGGCCAAGGCTTTTCAATCCAGCTCCAGCCATCTTCTATTTCTACATTTGTCATGCAGAGCGGCCCAAAGCTTTCCTCAAATTCTTCCTTTGCCTGCTCATAAAGCGCATTGTACTTACTGTAAAAATTTAATGCCGCCGTATCATTTGGATGCGTATTTAAATATAATCCTACATCTACAACTACAAATCCTAATGCCTGCACTCTTCGAAGCATTTCCTGTCTGTTCATCGTCTGCTACCTCCTAAAAACGGTAAATTGAGACTCGGAAAAATTGTGCCGTTTTCCAGCCCCTCTGCCGGCTCATAAGGTGTTTCCCAGCGCTGCATCGGTACATAGGCCATTGCTATCGGAAGTGTGCTGAGGCAGTCCATTTGCCCTCCACCCGGAGTTGTTCCGGGCCGTGTTCCCGGCATCATACCTGGGTTAGTACCTGGTCTTCCCGGTGTTGGAGTCGTATCTATTGTATTATCGGGCATACCGTCACAATCATCGAGATCAATCGGCATACCGATATACGGCTCGCGATAATGTGCTGCATTTCTGCCAATATTGTTCAAAGTAATTATCCCCTTTCATTGATTTATGCTATACATATTATGAAAAAAGACGCAGGCTAGTTACAAAAGTCAAGCAGAAAACAAATATTTTAGTTTTATAATTCCTGAATTGAGCATATAATGAAAAGGCTTCTTCCTGCCGGACGACACTTGACTTCACTTTGAGCCTGTGATACTATAATTGACGATGTAAATCCAACCAAAAAGGAGATAATTTTCCTATGGAAACCGATAATGAAAATGACAAGCTTCAATTCAGCAGTCAATCAGCTGCCAGTGAGCGGCTTAAACTTGAAAAACGCGGTCTGAATATTTCTATGTACGGTGGTATTTTCTTCGTCATTCTGGAATTCATCATGGCCGTTCTTACAACATCTCAGTCTATCCTCATGGACTCTGTATACGATGCTGCAGAACTGATTATGGTGATAGCATCTCTGCGAATCATCCCCTTACTCTATCGTCCTACAACAGAAAAACATCCCTTTGGCTACTCACAGGTAGAAACACTTTTTTTAACAATCAAAGGCTCTATGCTGACCGCCGTTACCGTCGGTCTTGTCCTGAATAATATCCAGATTATACGCAGCGGAGGACATAATGTGCCTTTTTTCAGTGTTGCTATTTTTGAATTTTCTGCAGTAATCATCAGCCTTGCAGTCATTCTTATTCTGCGGAAAATCTATAAAAAAACAAACTCTCCTCTTGTTAAAATTGAAATGGATGGATGGTTGATCGATTGTGCTGCAAGCGCTGGACTTGGCATTGCTTTCATTCTCCCGCAGTTCTTCGATTGGAACTGGCTTCTTTACATCTCTCCTTATTTAGACCAATTTATGGCAATTATCCTTTCAATTTTTATTCTTCCCGTACCGATTAAAACTGTTATCATCAGTCTCCGCGAGCTGTTTCTTTTCGCGCCGGACGATGAAACAATCAAAAAAATCAAAGACATCAGCAGTCAAGTACTTACCAAGTATGATATTGAAGTAATTCTTTATGACATTATAAAAACGGGAAGAAAACTGTGGCTCAGCCTTTATTTCAAAACACCGAGCGATACAATTTCCGTTTCCCGTCTTGTCAATATTCATGCGGAGCTGGAAGCTGCTCTTCTTGCTGAATATCCGGATCTCTATGTTGAGCTGATACCGGAATTCGATTTAGCCTAGCTAAATCCCTTCTCCCGCAGAATTTTCTTCATATTTTTTATTTTCCTGAAAAAGAGCTTTCATCTTTATTTTCTGCATGCCGCAGATGTCCAGTTGCTTTTCTGAAAAGAACGACAATCTCATGCAGCCAGATCGGCACAGTGGAAACAGCCGTCAGACACAGCCATTCCTTAACAGAAAGTTCTGCAACAGCAAATACTGTTTCAAAGAACGGAATCTCTGTTACTAAAATCTGCAGACCAAAACCGACAACAAAAGCAACAATCATCATTCTATTGTTAAACGGATTCATCGTAAAGACTGAACGATCCAGATTTCTCATGCCTAGCGCATTAAAGAGCTGTGATATAGCAAGCACTGTAAACGCATAAGTCTGCGCATGCGTATAGATATTTTCATTTTCCAGCATCATACTGATATTAGAAAGCGTGATTTCCATTCCCTGCGCATGCAGAGCGTTGATTGGTGGAAAAACAAAAGTAACCAGCGTCGTAATACCAATAAAAAGTCCAAATAACACTGTAATTACATATCCGCCGTGCGCAAAAAGGCTCTCTTTCGGATCTCGCGGCGGTTTTTTCATAATTTCTTTGTCTCCTGCATCCACACCAAGCGCCAGTCCCGGCAGTGAATCAGTAATCAAATTTACCCAAAGAATATGAATTGCTTTCAGCGGCGCCGCAAGTCCTACGAGAATCGCCGTAAACATTGTTATAATCTCTCCTAAATTAGAGGAGAGCAAAAAGAGAACCGATTTTTTAATATTGGCATAAATGTTTCTGCCTTCTTCAATGGCTTTTTGGATTGTCGCAAAATTATCGTCCATCAGAACCATATCCGCTGCACCCTTTGCCACATCAGTACCGGTAATTCCCATTGCGACACCAATATCAGCACTTTTAAGCGAAGGTGCGTCATTAACACCGTCTCCTGTCATCGAAACAATATCCCCGTGTGAGCGGAATGCATTTACAATCATCACCTTATTTTCCGGCGAAACGCGGGCAAATACCCGAAGACCCTCTACTTTTTCGTTTAACTCCTCCTGTGTCATCTTCGATAATTCATCTCCGGTGATACACTGTGAAATATCGCTTGCAATTCCAAGTTCCCTTGCAATTGCAAATGCAGTATCCTTATGGTCTCCGGTAATCATAATCGTTTTAACAGCAGCTTCGTTAAAGACCTGAATTGCTTGTTTTGCCTCCGGACGCGGCGGATCAATCATGCCGACAAGACCAAGAAAGACTAGATTTTCTTCATTTGCCGTTTCATCATCATATTTGCAGGCAAGCGCAAGCACCCGCAGTGCATCCTTTGCCATATCAAGGGCAGCATTTTCAATAGCTACAGCATCTTCTTTCGTGAGTGCCCGTACAGCATCTCCATCCGCAATAGAAACACAGCGTCCAAGCATGCGGTCTACTGCACCCTTTGTATAAGAAATAATCTTTCCGTCAGCCGCATTTTTTTGTACAGTAGTCATCATTTTACGGTCTGAATCAAACGCCTGCTCATTGATACGCGGTGCTTCAGAAAGAAGCCTTTGTTTTTCAATCCCTAAACTGATACCAAGATCTACAAGCGCAAGTTCTGTTGGATCTCCGATTCTAGCATCCTCGCGTACTTCTGCATCGGTACAGTAAATAAAGCCTTTGATTAAGGTGCCGTATCTTTCTGTAATCTCTCCGGCAGCTTTTTCTAAAACATTAGCAGAAACATCCTGCATCGCGCCTGGAATATATAATCTCACAGCCGTCATTTTATTCTGTGTCAAAGTACCGGTCTTATCAGAGCAGACAACACTAACCGCTCCAAGCGTTTCTACAGCCGGTAGCTTTCTTACAATTGTATTTACTTTTACCATGCGCTGCACGCCAAGTGCGAGCACAATAGTTACAACCGCCGGAAGCCCTTCCGGAATCGCAGCTACTGCCAAAGATATTGCAGTCAGGAGCATTTCCATAACATCTCTGTCCTGCACAAGTGCAATAGCAAAAAGTGCGATACACAATATCACCGCGACAATACCGAGCAGTTTTCCCAGATCTGCAAGCCGTTTCTGCAGCGGCGTCAGTTCCTCTACCGCATTGCTCAGCATGCCGGCAATTTTACCGATTTCTGTGTTCATTCCTGTTGCTGCAACGACGCCTTCCCCTCTGCCGTAGGCAACGCTGGTCGACATATAAGCCATATTGATTCTGTCCCCAATCGTTACTTCCCCATCAGCAACAAAATCGGCATTTTTATCAACCGGCACGGATTCACCTGTCAGAGCCGACTCCTCTATTTTTAGATTAACTGTCTCAATTAAACGAAGATCGGCCGGTACAACCCTGCCTGCTTCCAAAAGCACGATATCTCCCGGCACCAATTCTGCCGCAGGAATTTCCATGGTTCTGCCCTCTCTTCTAACGAGCGCCATTGGGCTTGACATCTTTTTCAGCGCTTCCAGCGACTGCTCTGCTTTTGCTTCCTGCACCATACCAATCACCGCATTTAAAAGAATTACGGCTACAATAATCAGTGCGTCGCTGTATTCCCCAAGGAATGATGAAATCAGTACTGCCGCCATCAAAATATAAATCATCGGATCTCTTAACTGCGACACAAACATCTGAATTTTTGTTTTTTTCTTTTTCTCTTCAAATTCATTTTTTCCGTATTCTGCAAGTCGTTTTTCTACCGTTGCTGTATCAAGACCTCTGTCCTGTGCAACGGACAATTCCGATAAAACTGATGCCGCATCTTTTTGTTCTATCATTTTTTATTATCCCTCCTAATTGTGCCCGCTGTTTTAACCGTACATCATTCTTTTATGTATAACATAGAAAAAAGACTCTGTACATAATATTAGCAAGCGACTAATAAATTATGCCAAAGTCTTGTTACCTGATGAACGGACCTGCCTCCAGACCAATATTAAGGCCGATTGTTGAAGCACAGGCTTAAAACTACTCCCTTTTAGCAAACTAATTTTATTTTAATATTTATTATATATACATTTTTTTCCGCTGTCAATGACATCTTGATGACAATTTTTTTAAATCATCAAATAATTTTTTCACTTCATGCATGTTCAGGCTATATTTAGTACAGATTATAAAACAAAATGTAGAATATGGAAAGAAGGTACTTTCATGCAAAAACTCTCCCTTTGGGAAAAATTTTCCGAACCAACAGAAATACAAGCTATAGAAAATGCACTGCCGAGAAAAAAATATTCATCTGTTTCCAAACATCTAAACACAGAAATTCTTGTAATCGGCGCCGGTTTAGCCGGGATCCTCACTGCCTATCGACTGCAAGAAAAAGGACATCGTGTTATTATTGTAGATGCCGCAGAAGCCGGAAGCGGGCAGACCAAAAATACAACCGCTAAAATTACTCTCCAGCATGGATTTTTTTACAGCGATTTAATTTCCGATATCGGTGAAACTGCATCCCGCCTCTACGCCGAAGCCCACAAAAACGCAATTGAGGAATATGCTCGGTTAGTAAAAGATTTCAGCATCTCCTGTGACTTCGAGAGAGAAAGTGCTTATCTCTACTCCACTCTCTCTGATGAAAAAATTCTGTCTGAATATGAAGCCGCCCGAAAGCTTGATATTCCCTGCGAGCTTACAACAGAAACAAGTCTGCCGTTTTCCATTGTTTCCGCTTTGCGCTTTCCTGAGCAGGCACAATTCCATCCGCTCAAATTTCTCCGCGTTCTTGCCGCAAAACTTGAGCTTTATGAAAACAGCAAAGTGCTTGATGTCACACTAAATAAGAATGAAAATGGAGAAACACAAACTTCCTGTGCACAGATAGAAAGCAGTCATGGCAGTTTTATCATTGAAGCTGAAAAGATTATTTTTGCCTGCCATTTTCCATTCCTTAATATACCAGGCTACTATTTTGCACGGATGCATCAGGAACGAAGCTATGTACTTGCACTCTCCGGTATTTTAGATGAAAGTGGAATCTATCAAAATGGACCGAAAGCCGGAACTCCTTTTAAGGGAATGTATTACTGCATCGATGAGGATACTTTTTCTTTTCGCCGTGCTGGTTCTTATCTGCTGCTTGGCGGAGGCAATCATCGCACTGGCAGTCATCCAGGAGAAAGTCAGTACGAAATGCTGAAGACTGCTGCTTCGCAGTTTTTTCCGCAAGCAAATGCAGCCTTCTGCTGGTCAGCGCAGGACTGTATGACGGGCGATCTTATTCCATATATCGGACCGTTTTCTTCCGATACTCCTGACTGGTATGTAATTACCGGTTTCAAAAAGTGGGGCATGACATCTTCTATGGTCGCCGCCGGCATACTGCCGGATCTCATTGAAAAACGCAGTAACCCTTATTCTGCCGTCTTCTCACCTCAGCGCCACAATCTTTCCGGCGAATTAAAAGCTATGCTAACAGAAGGATATGAAGCGTCAAAGGGTCTTTTGAAAAGTACCGCCGATCTCCTGCTTTCACCATACGAGAAAAAACGATGCAGGCATCTTGGTTGCAAACTCACTTACAACCAAGATGAGGATAGTTTCGACTGTCCTTGTCACGGATCACGCTTTGCCAAAGACGGCAAAGTACTCGACGGACCGGCGCAGGAAGACCTTCGTCTTTAAGTTTCCCTCTAAGACAGTTCCGCCACAGATCGAAAACTGTAACCCGCTTCTTTCCATTTCGTCAGAAGCTCATCGAGAATCTCTGCGTTGGTCTTTGATGTACTATGCAAAAGCACAATTGCTCCCGGATGAATCCGCGGGATCAGTTTGTCAAACGCTTCTTGCGCTGTCGGCTGTTTTGATTCATACCAGTCAACATAAGCAAGACTCCAAAAAATCGTTTTATACCCCATTTCATTCGCCATCTTGAGATTGCTTTCACTGTACTTTCCCTGCGGCGGACGGTAAATTTTCATCATCTCGCTTCCGGTTATTTCCTTATACTTTTCCTCCAGTCCTGTAAGTTCCTCACGAAAGGCCTCTTCCGTACCGATTGCAGACATGTCCGGATGGTGCATTGTGTGATTTCCCACAATATGCCCCTCTGCTACCATCCGTTTTACAATCTCAGGGCTGGTATCTAAATAATTGCCGACAAGGAAAAAACATGCCGGCACTTCGTGCTTTTTCAGCACATCAAGAATCTGCTCCGTATATCCGTTTTCATATCCTGCATCAAAAGTAAGGTAAATTACTTTTTCCTCTGTGTTTCCTACAAAAAACGCGTTATACTTTGCAAGATCCTCCGCCGTTGCATTTCCTGCCGGAGGCTCCCCTTCCGTCTGAAAGCTAAGCCCCCAGTTTCCTTCTGCTGCTGCCGATACTGAAGTCTCGCTGCCTGTTTGCGCAGGCAGCATCATACTGCTGAAAAGCTGCACGCCTCCGAAAGTCGCAAGCGCTGTAAAAAGAAACATGAAAGCAAGCACTTTTCCATATTTTCTCGCCCGCTTTTTAAAATTCTTCCGATTGATAAAAACTGCCATAAAAAATCACCACCAAATATCTTTGATTTTCTATCAAATATATTCAGCAGTGATTCTGTTTATGCCTCGTCCGTTTTTTAACCTTTGAAGCGGTAGCCCACGCCCCAGACGGTTTCAATGTATTGAAGATGGTTCATATCAGTTTCAATCTTTTCGCGGATTCTCCGAATATGCACTGCAATCGTCGAAATATCGCCGTAAGCATCAAAGCCCCATATCCTGTCAAAGAGCTGGTCCTTTGAAAAAACTCTGTTCGGATTCTCCGCTAGAAACAGTAGCAGATCATACTCTTTCTGCGGCATGCTCTTTTCTTCTCCATTGACAAAAACGCGCCTTCCGTCTTTGTCAATTTCAAGACCTCTTATATGCAGTATCTGTCTTCCTTTTGCAGTATCATCCTTGACATGTCCTGTCAGTCTGTCATAACGCGCAATATGGCTTTTTACGCGGGCAACAAGCTCATTGGGGCTAAATGGTTTTGTCATATAATCATCAGCACCAAGTCCAAGTCCTCTCACCTTATCGATATCATCTTTCTTTGCTGACAGCATAATCAGCGGCATATCCTTTTCATTGCGAAGCCGGGCGCAGACCTCAAAGCCATCCATACCAGGCAGCATAACATCGAGAATCGTCAGCGCATAATCTCCTGTCAGTGCCATATTGAGTCCCGTTTTTCCATCCTCTGCAATGTCACATACAAACCCGTTAATTTCTAAATAATCGCGTTCCAGTTCAGCAATGCTTTTATCGTCCTCTATAATTAAAACTTTATGCATCCGCGCTCACCCCTTTTTTCTGTCAATCCTTTTTCTATATCTCTATCCTTTGAAATACAAGCCGTATCTATTCCTCCCGCAGCGGCAAATAGACAAATACCTGTGTTCCTTTATTCTTTTCACTTTTTACCCAGATTTTTCCGCGATGACTTTCAACAATCTGTTTTGCAATAGCAAGTCCAAGTCCGTTTCCCTTGATGTTGCTTCTTGCCGAATCGCCGCGGTAAAATCCGTCGAAAACACGGTTTAAATCCTCTCTTTGAATACCGACTCCGGTATCTGTTACTGATATCAGTACACCGCGTCCATCAGTTTCCTGCGTTAGGCTGATACTGCCGCCTTTTCTATTATATTTTACAGCATTTCCAATCAGATTATCAAGCACCCTTTTCAGCTTATCTCTGTCAGCTACTACCGTCAGGCTCTGTTCCAAAAGACTGCTTTCAAAAACAAACCCCTTTGTTTCTATTTCCGCACTGTATTCTTCCGCTACATTTCTGAGATACTCCGTAATATCTACAAATTCAAAAACATACTGCATGCGCCCCAGTTCCAGCTCTGAATATTCCGTCATTCCGTCCAGCAGTTTTTCCAGTACTAAGGCTTTATTATAAATCGTATCAAGATATTGTTTTTGTTTTTCCGGTGTATCAGCAATGCCATCGTTGATCCCCTCAATATATCCTTTAATTGCTGTAACAGGTGTGCGCATATCATGCGAAAGATTGGCCACCAGCATATTTCGCTCTTCTTTCTGAAAATGTTCATGCTCTGCGTTTTCCTTAAGCTTTTTCCGAATCCGCTCTATTGAATTACAGAGTTCCGCCAGTTCTTCTGCGTCTCCGCTTGTCAGTACATCAAAATCAAGTTCTCCCTCCGCGATATTCTCTGCCGCCTCCTTCAGCCGATGAATCGGTGTCAGCACCGTCCGCGCCAAGTTAGTTGAAAGGGCAAGACAGGTAACCAGAACAGTAAAGCCGGTAAGAACTGCCCATATGATAAAATAATAAAGATATCTCTGAGAGCGTTCAAGTGAACCGGAAAACACTTCTTTTGCAGTTCCAAACAGAGTCTTGAATCCGTCCGGATTGCTTAAAGAAAACACAAAAATTAAAATAAAGGACATCGTAATCACCAATGCCGCTGATATTACAATCATCAGTATATTGGTCTTTGCAAAATGTCCTTT
>CALXBT010000027.1 GCA_944386585.1 uncultured Clostridia bacterium
GATATCGGCAGAGGCGGAAGAAGACGCTTTAAACGGAGCTGTGCTGGCAGAGCTGCTTTTAAAGCAGGCGCTCGGAGAAGATGCTTCCCGAAATCTGATCGGGGCAAGACCGGCGCCGATTGGCAGAGCTTTAGGACGCTTCCGCTATCAGATGATACTGAAGTGCCCGAAAGGCCAAAGGCCTGCATACAGCAGATGCATCGCGGTAGTGCAGCAGAAAATTTTAGAAAATAGAAAAAATAAATTTAGTTTGCATGTTGATATCAATCCGTATAGTTTTATGTAAAAAGGAGAGAGCAAGGTTATGGCACTTAGAAATATCGTAACAGAGGGAGACCCGATCCTTCGCAAAAATTGCCGCCCGGTAGAGGCGGTAGACGATCGGATAAGAGGTATTTTAGAGGATATGCTCGAAACGATGCGTGAGGCTGAAGGTGTTGGGATTGCCGCGCCTCAGGTCGGAATTATGCGCAGAATGTTTATTGCAGAACCGGCGCAGGGAGAGGTTTATTATATGGTTAACCCTGAAATCCTTGAGGAGAGCGGCAGTGAAGAAGGAGAGGAAGGATGCCTTTCTGTGCCGGGATATTCCGGGATTGTAAAGCGTCCGACTTATCTTAAGCTGGAAGCGCTCGATTTTGACGGAAAAAAGCGCATCGTAGAGGTGCATGATTTTGCGGCGAGAGTTATGGCGCATGAGTATGATCATCTCAATGGAGTGCTGTATATTGATAAAGCCGAAAGCATACAGGAAGTCAATTATGACGAGGAGGAGAGCGGCGAAGCATGAAGATAATATTTATGGGCACGCCGGAATTTGCTGCTGTGATCCTGTCGCATCTTGCAGACAGCGGGCATGAAATCGGCTACGCTGTATCACAGCCGGACAAAGCGAAGAACAGAGGAAAAAAGCTGCTTCCGACGCCTGTAAAGGAAGAAGCCGAAAAAAGAGGGATTCCTGTGCTTCAGCCGGAACGGATAAAGGGGAATGAAGAATTTTTCAAAATAATTTCGCACTATGCACCGGATTTGATTGTTGTTGCGGCTTACGGCAAAATTCTTCCAAAGGAAATTTTGGAGCTGCCGCCTTGCGGATGCGTCAATGTACACGGTTCGCTGCTTCCGCGTCATAGAGGGGCAGCACCTGTTCAGCGGGCGATTATGGAAGGAGATGAAACTACCGGGATTACATTGATGTATATGGAAGAAGGACTGGATACCGGCGATATGATTGCAAAAAAAGAGACAAGTATCGGACGCAAAACTTCACAGGAGCTTCTTTCTGAGCTTGCAAAAATGGGCGGTGAGCTTCTTGTCAGCTGCATTGCGGAAATTGCAGCGGGAACAGCCAGGCGCGAAAAGCAGGACGACAGTCTTGCAACTTATGCACCGATGATTTTTAAGGAAGACGGTAAAATTGATTTTGACCGTAGTCCGGAGGAGATTGAAAGACTGATACGAGCTGTTTCGCCGTGGCCTGGCGCCTATACACTGCTGCGGGGAGAAATACTGAAAATATGGGCAGCAGAGCCGCTTTCCGCTACAACTTATGCGCCGAACGGAACGATTCTGGCTGCTGGTAAAAATGGCATTGATGTTGCTGCCGGCTCCCGCATTCTGCGCGTGCTGGAAGTGCAGATGCCGGGAAAGAGGCGCATGAGTGCAGATGATTATTTGAGGGGAAACAAGTTAGAGATAGGAAAAAGATTGGGGGAATAGATATGTTTTATTATGATCCAACATATATTCTGTTGTTACCAGCAATTATTTTCGCTTTTTATGCACAGACAAAAATAAGCTCGGCATACGGCAGATATACAAAAGTGAGAAACAGAAATAATATTACGGGGGCACAGGCAGCAAGAATGATTCTTGATGCAAACGGGCTTGCTGATGTGCCGATTGAGATTACAAAAGGCAGACTGAGCGACCATTATGATCCGTCGAAAAGGATTATGAGACTTTCTCCGGAGGTATACAATGCGCCTTCGATTGCGGCGGTAAGTATTGCAGCGCATGAATCCGGACATGCGATTCAGCACAGTGCTGGATATGTGCCGCTTTCTATCAGGAATGCGATTGTTCCGGTTGTCAATATCGCTTCAATGCTTTCATGGCCGCTTTTGATCATCGGACTTCTTGTAGGCTCGGCCACTGGTTCCTTTATTTTTAATTTGGGCGTACTGTTTTTTCTCGGTGTTGTTGTATTTCATGCAATTACGCTGCCGGTAGAGTTCAATGCGAGCAGCAGGGCAATCGCTCAGCTTACTTCGCTTGATATTGTTTATCCGGAAGAAACTGCGGGTTCCAAAAAGGTTTTATCTGCAGCTGCAATGACTTATGTAGCCGCACTGGCAATGGCAGTTGCAAACTTATTGCGAATACTCATCCTGAGGAGGGACGATTAAGATGGATGTGAACAGAAGGACTGCATATTTCACCTTATCTGATGTGGAGACGAAAAAATCGTACTCCAATATTGCACTGAATCATCATATCAAATGCGGCCGGCCAAGCTCACCGGCATTCGTCAGGGAATTGACTTACGGTGTTTTGGAAAACAAAGTACTGCTTGATTATATTATCGGCCAGCTGGTACCGTCGGGTGTGGAAAAAATCAAACAGCCGGACCTCATTATTCTGAGAATGGGACTTTACCAGCTGCGGTTCATGGATTCTGTTCCAGAATATGCAGCGGTAAACGAAAGCGTCGTGTTAGCGAAGAAATATGCAAAAGGCAGAGATGCTTTTGTCAATGCAGTGCTGCGCTCCTATATCAAGAGCAAATACAGCATCGCGCTTCCGGATCGGACGGAGGATGAGGTGATGTATTTAGCGGTGAAATATTCCTATGAGCCGTGGATTGTCGAGCTTTGGCTTGAACAATACAGCACAGAATTTGTAGAGGAACTTCTCAAGGCCGGAAATAGCACGCCGGATACGACAATTCGGCTGAACTGGCTGCGCGTGATGAAAAAGGATTTGACAGAAGCGCTTACGGCAAAAGGGTTTGAAGTGCAAAACGGTAAAATCTGTGAGAATGCGCTGCGCGTCAGAGGAACGGGCCTTCTTGATACAGAGCTTTATAAGACGGGAATGTTCTCCGTGCAGGATGAGGCTTCACAGCTTGCGGCAGTAATGCTCGATCCAAGACAGGGCGATACTGTGATGGATGTCTGTGCGGCGCCGGGCGGAAAGACGCTGGCGATTGCAGAGCGTATGAATAACATGGGAAGCATTATTGCAACCGATATTTATAAAAGAAAACTTGCTATTATTGATAACGAGGCCAAAAGACTCGGTATTACCAATATTGAAACAAAGACATGGGACGCAACAAAAACGGATTCTTCCAGAGTGCAGAAAGCGGATAAGGTGCTGGTGGATGTTCCTTGTTCAGGGCTTGGCGTAGTAAGGAGAAAGCCGGAAATCAAATACAGAAAGCGTACTGCTGAAATGGACCTGCTGCCGAGAAAGCAGCTAGAAATTCTTTCGGCTTCTTCTGAATATGTAAAGCCGGGCGGCACTCTTCTTTACAGCACATGTACAATCAACCCTTATGAGAATCAGCGGGTTGTTGCGGAGTTCTTAAAAAAATATCCGAAGTTTAAAAAAGAGGAAGCGATTCAGCTGCTTCCGAATGTAAATGACACAGACGGGTTCTTCATTTGTAAAATGAGAAAGGACAGCATATAGGATAAATGATACAAGTAGGATTTAAGAGCGACAAAGGAATCAGACGGACAAATAATGAAGATGCTTGTTTTGTAATTCCGGCCGATCATGTGTATATTGTTGCCGACGGTGTCGGTGGAAACAATGCCGGTGAAATTGCTTCGCGTACAGCAGTATCTGCTGTTGCCGGGTATATTCGGGAAAATCCCATCAAGGATATCGTCAGAGAAGAAGAACTTCAGAAGTATTTTATGGCATGCCTTTCAAAGGCAAATACAGAGATTTATACACTGGCACGGAAATATGAAGAAAACAGAGGAATGGCAACGACAATGGTAATTGCTTATTTCGTAGGAAAATTGTGCTATGTTATCAATGTCGGAGACAGCAGAGCATATGTGTGCCGAAACAGACAGCTTCAGTGTATTACAGAGGACCATACATATGTCAACGAACTTTTGAAGAAGGGCGTAATTACGCCGGAGGAGGCGGAGACGCATCCGGAGCGTAATATGATTACAAGAGCAATTGGCGGCGATGCGGTAGTTGAGCCTGATTTTTTCCGTGTAGATCTGGAAGATGGCGATATCGTGCTGCTTTGTACGGATGGACTTTACAGCGAGGTTAAAGAGGACCTCACAGCTGATATTCTGACAGATGCCGAAAGTATGCGCGATGCGGCGAGTCTTCTTGTTCACGAAGCAAACCGGCTCGGCGGGCGCGATAATATTACGGTAATTTGTCTTAAAATATAAGGGGGACACTGAATGAGTAGCAGACTACTTGCAGGCAGATATGAACTGCTCGAAAAGATCGGCGACGGTGGAATGGCGGTTGTCTATAAAGCCAGATGCAGATTGCTTAACAGGTATGTTGCAATTAAAATATTAAAGCCGGAATTTGCCCGTGATGTGAAATTTATCGAGAATTTCAGAAGAGAATCGCAGGCGGCGGCAAGTCTTTCTCATCCGAATATCGTCAATATTTACGATGTTGGAAGAGAAGGAAACATTCATTATATTGTTATGGAACTGGTTGAAGGTTACATATTAAGTGATTTGATTCAGGAACAAGGCTTGATTGAGTGGAAACGAGCAGTCGAAATTACAAAGCAGATTGCATTAGCACTCTCTTTTGCTCATAAAAATCATATCATTCACCGTGATGTAAAGCCGCATAATATTCTGATTACGCAGTCCGGAACGGCGAAGATTACGGATTTTGGAATTGCAAAGGCAATTAACTCCTCTAATGTAGCAGAAAATACCGGTACAGTAATGGGCTCTGTTCATTATTTTTCACCGGAACAGGCGCGCGGCGGCTATGTCGATGAAAAATCTGATATTTATTCACTTGGCATAGTGCTTTACGAGATGCTGACCGGAAAAGTACCGTTTGACGGTGAAAATCCGGTGGCGGTAGCGCTTATGCATATCAATGATGAAATGAAGCCGCCAAGAGAGCTGAATCCTGCGATTCCATCTTCTGTTGAGGCAGTTGTGATGAAGGCGACAGATAAACTGCAGATTAACCGGTATGCCAGTGCCGATGAGATGCTGAAGGCGCTGGAGGATGCCGAATTTAATGAAATGCTCGGTAAGACGACGGGTGAAGGAAGCAACAGCATTTCAGAGGAGGAAGAGCATGGATCAGAGGAGAACAGTTCTTCGTTAGATATAGAGGATGGTGCGTCTCCGATGGATAAAAAAGCTGTGAAAGAACATCTTGAAGAGAAAAAGAAAAACAAAAGGCTGAAGATTCTGGCTGTGATTGCAGCACTGATCGTAGCACTCCCTTTGTCGTACGGACTTGTAACACTGGTAACGAATTTAATCAGCAGCGGAGGCGGAGGCGAATTTGAAAATCCTGATTTCCGCGGCATGACTTTGGAGCAGGCACAAGAGACGGCGGCTGAATATAAGCTGGAACTTTCGGAAGGAGATACAGTGTTCAGCTCTGAATATGAGAAAGGACAAATTTCTTCACAGACACCGGATGTCGGTGCCAGCGTCAAGGCAGGAAAGACAATTACTGTCAATATCAGCAAAGGCATGAAAGAAGGGACCGTACCGAAAATTGAAGGGCTGACACATGACAGCGCACTTCATATTCTTGAAAAATATGATTTTAAAGTAGGGACTGTAACGACAAAGCCAAGTGCGCAGCCAGAGGGAATTGTGCTTTCACAGAGTCCTGCGGCAGGAGAGGAGGCAACGCCGGGATCGTCAGTATCTTTTGAAGTGAGCTCCGGCAGAGAAGAAGGAAAATCTATTATGCCACTTCTTGTGGGAAAGGATCTTGATGCGGCCAAACTGGCACTGGAGGAGGCGGGCGTTAAGCCGGGTAATATCAGTTATGAGAGAAGCACGGAATACTCGCAGAATCAGGTGGTATGGCAGCAGTATACAGCAGAGAGTGTGATTCCGGAGGGCACGACAGTTGACCTGCGGGTGAGCAGCGGCGATGAGGATCCGGAGCCGGAGGAGCTTTCACTTTATATTGACTACAGTATGGCGGAAGATTCTGTATTCTGGCTGACGGTAACAGTTTCGGATGAGACAGGGACGCACAATATTATTACAAGGGAGCAGCGACTGAAGGAAAACGGTGGAGAAACAGTGGTGCTGACTGGTACTGGTACAGGGACTGTGATGGTGATTTTTAATAACGATGTAGTACTGAAATCAAATGTTGATTTTAATACCGGAGTAATAGAATAATGACAGGAATCATTATCAAAGGAATTGCTGGATTTTATTATGTAAAAACAAAAGACGGCATGGTTTATCAGTGTAGGGCGCGCGGAATTTTTAAAAAGGACGGCATTGTTCCGATGGTAGGAGACCGGGTAGAAATTACGGTTTTACCCGACGGCGATGCTGTTGTGGATCAAATTTTGCCGCGTAAAAATGAATTTATCCGGCCCCCGGTTGCGAATGTGGATACTTTTGTAATTGTTGCGGCGGCAAAAAATCCTGATCCCAATTTGGGAATTATCGATAAATTTCTTGTAATGGCAGAGAAAAACCGCACGGAAATTATTCTTTGCATCAATAAATCCGATTTAGCGAAGGCCGATGAGCTGGAAATGGTGAAGGCCGTATATAAAAGTGTATATCCTGTTTACTGCGTCAGTGCTGTTAAACCGGAAACAATTCTTCCGCTGGAACAGGCACTGGCAGGCAGAAATGTAGCACTGGCAGGACCTTCAGGTGCTGGAAAATCAACGATTTTAAATGTACTGCAGCGTTCAGAGCTGATGGAAACAGGACATGTAAGCAGCAAAACAGGAAGGGGACGCCATACGACGCGGCATGCAGAGCTATTTGAAATGCCGCTCGGCGGCATGATTTTTGACACGCCCGGCTTTACCTCATTTGAAATACCGGATGTAGCAGAGGAGGAACTTCCGCATCTATACCCGGAATTTACAGCGCTGCTTGGAATGTGCCGTTACGATAATTGCCGTCATCTAAAAGAGCCGGGCTGTGCTGTACGCGCGGCTGTTGCAGGTGGCAGCATTAAAAAGGAACGCTATCGTTCGTATGTGATGCAGCTTCTGGAAATTCGGGAGAGAGAGAAGAATAAATATCTGTAGCGGAAAACAAAAACAGAGGAAATGAAGAGGAAAAGGTCATGGAAAAGAGACTCACAAAACTTGCTCCGTCTATTTTGGCAGCGGATTTTTCAAGACTCGGCGAGCAGGTAAGCTTGATTGAGAGAGCCGGAGCGCATCTTGTGCATGTTGATATTATGGACGGGCATTTTGTGCCCAATATCAGTTTCGGAGCAGCGGTAATGAAATCACTTGAGGGAAAGACAAATCTGCCGTTTGATGTGCATCTTATGATTGAGAATCCGGATCAATATGCGCCGGAATTTGTTACGCCAAATACAGAATACATCACCGTTCATCAAGAAGCGTGCACGCATCTATGCAGAAGCATTCAGAACATCAAAGCTCTTGGCGTGAAAGTCGGTGTGGCGCTTAATCCGGCTACACCCGAAAGTGTACTGGAATATGTGCTTGCTGATATTGATTTAGTGCTTGTGATGAGTGTGAATCCGGGTTTTGGCGGACAGAAGTTTCTTTCCTCCGCACTAGACAAGGTAAGAGCACTTTCTGCTTTACGGGAAGAAACAGGACTTTCTTTTGAGATAGAAATTGATGGAGGAATTACACTTGACAATGTAAGGCAGGCAGAAGATGCCGGTGCTTCTTTGATAGTGGCAGGCTCATCTGTGTTCGGTGCGCCTGATATTGAAAAAAGAGTAAAGGAGTTTTTAGCATGGTAGCACCGGATCCTGTTGCATTCAGCATTTTTGGCTTTGATGTGCGGTGGTACGGCGTTCTCATCGGTCTTGCAATTTTGATTGCCTGCACGATTGTTTATCTTCGGGCGCCGCGCTTCGGCTTTAATCAGGAAAAGCTGCTCGATGTGCTGATTATCTTAATTCCGGTAGGTGTAATCGGCGCGAGGGCGTATTATGTGGCTTTTAACTGGGAGCGGTATGCCGGAGATTTTGGCAAGATAATTGATATTAGAGGCGGAGGTCTTGCGATACATGGCGGTCTGATTTTCGGAATCTTGTGCGCAGCAGTTCTCTGCCGCATCTGGAAAATTCGTATACCGGCCGCTTTGGATTTGGCTGCGCCTTCAATCGCAGTTGCACAGTCGATCGGACGCTGGGGTAATTTTTTTAATGAAGAGGCACACGGCGGACCGACCGATTTTCCGATTCATGTTTTGATTGACGGGCAGGCCTATCATGCGACCTTTCTGTATGAATCGGTATGGTGTTTTCTGCTGTTTTTGTTTCTCCTGCTGTTTAGCAAAAAAAAGAAGTTTGACGGACAGATTTTTCTTTTATATGCAATGCTGTATTCGCTGGAGCGTTTTTTTGTAGAGGGACTGCGTACAGACAGCCTGATGATCGGTCCCTTGCGGCAGGCGCAGGTATTGAGCTTTGCAGTGATTATTTTTGCGATTGTATTATACTTCGTGCTTTGGCACCATAGACGAGCGAAAAAGCGCTTATGACTGATTCTATAGAGCCGGAGAATAGATGCTGGCACGGTGCATGAGGAAGCATGTCTTAAATAGAAGGAACAGGAAAAAGAAAAGAGCAAGAAGGAAAGAAAGGAGCTGGCACAGAGTTTTGTGCCGCAGATGGATTTATGAAATTAGGTATCGTAGGACTTCCCAATGTAGGAAAGAGCACACTCTTTAATGCGATTACAAAAGCAGGAGCAGAGGCGGCCAATTATCCGTTTTGTACGATTGAGCCGAATGTGGGTGTTGTTTCTGTGCCGGATGAGCGCCTGAAAGTACTGCACGAAATGTATCATTCCAAAAAGACGGTCTATACAGCAATTGAATTTTATGATATCGCAGGTTTAGTAAAAGGGGCCTCAAAAGGAGAGGGACTTGGCAATAAATTTCTTGGACATATCAGGGAGGTTGCCGCAATCGTGCATGTAGTGCGCTGCTTTGAGGATGCGAATGTCGTTCATGTGGACGGCAAGATTAACCCGCTTTCTGATATTGATACAATTAACACGGAATTGATTCTTTCCGATATGGAGGTGCTGGAAAGAAGGATCCAAAAGACGGTTAAAAATTTAAAGGGAGATAAATCGCTTTCGGCAGAGCTGGACCTTTTGCACCGGATAAACGCTGTGCTGGCTGAAGGACTTTCGGCACGTACGATGAACAGTGTTTTTAGCGAAGAAGAACAGGAATTTGTAAAATCGCTTGATTTGCTTTCTTATAAGCCAATTATTTATGTAGCGAATGTATCGGAGGATGAAGCTGCGGCAAAAGAAGAAAATGAATATGTAGCGATGGTGCGGGAATTTGCGGCGAAAGAGGGTTCGGAAGTTATCGTAGTCTGCGCTAAGATTGAAGCGGAGATTTCAGAGCTGCCGGAAGAAGAAAAAGCGATGTTTCTCGAAGAACTCGGCATTGAAGAATCAGGACTTGACAAATTGATTAAAGCTTCTTACAGTCTGCTTGATTTGATTTCTTTTCTGACGGCAGGAGAACCGGAGGTCAGGGCGTGGACAATTAAGCGCGGAACAAAAGCACCGGCGGCGGCCGGCAAAATCCATACTGATTTTGAAAAAGGATTTATCCGTGCGGAAACGATCGCATATGACAAACTGATCGAATGCGGCGGCAATCTGGCGGCGGCAAAGGAAAAGGGCCTTGTACGGTCAGAGGGAAAGGAATATATTGTAAAAGACGGAGATGTGATGCATTTTCTGTTTAATGTATAAGAAAAGCAGAGAAAACAAAGCTTTTTGGATATCCGGAAATTTGCTGGATGTTCAAAAGGCTTTTATATTTTTTGGCGGCACTGTCTTTTGTATTTGTTACATACAGTTAACATACATTGACTTTTAGAGTTAACACAGCCTGCATTAGAATGAAATCGTCTTAAAGAAGATCAAAAAATAAAAGAAGAATTAAGGAGATGAAGATAATGAAGAAGATATTTGCCCTGATGATGGCAGTATTACTGGCAATGACGGTATTTGCAGGATGCAGCGCTGGCGGAGAAGAAGGCGGCACTGTATCGACAGACGGTTCTACTTCAATGGAAAAGGTGATTGGCTTTTTAAGCGAGGCGTATATGGAGGAAAACGGGGATGTAACAGTTACATATAATCCGACAGGATCTGGCGCTGGACTGCAGGCTGTGCAGGAGGGCAGATGTGACATCGGACTTGCAAGCCGTGATCTTACTGCTGAAGAAGCAAAGGTACTCGATTCGACAGTCGTTGCGATTGACGGCATTGCTATGATTGTAAATCCGGAAAATCCAATTGCGGATCTCAGCCTTGAAGAGATTGCTCAAATTTATACGGGTGAAGTAGAAAACTGGCAGGAGCTGGGTGGTGATGATGCTCCGATTGTCTGCATCGGCAGAGAAGCGGCATCAGGCACGAGAGACGGATTTGAGTCTATTACAGGAACGGAAGATGTTTGTCAGTATGATCAAGAGCTGACTTCTACAGGTGATGTAGTACAGACAGTAGCAAGCAATCCAAATGCAATCGGCTATGCGTCGCTTGCGTCCGTGCAGGATACAGTAAAAGCGATCAGCGTGGAAGGCGTAGCTCCGACGCATGATACAATTATGGACGGAACTTATAAGATTCAGAGAAACTTTATTTTTGCAACGCTGAAAGGAGAAGCGCTCAGCGAAACAGCACAGGCGTTCTTCGATTTCGCAACCAGTACTGCTGCAAACAGTCTGATTGAAGATGCGGGTGCGATTCCTGTAGCAAAGTAAAGCAAATCATGTGAATGGAGAAACGATGGAAGATTTGAAAAGAAAAGCGGCGGTCTTTGAAAAGGTAATGGGCATGCTGTTTACACTGTGCGGCTGTGCGGCTCTCCTGTTTGTCCTCGTTATTACCGGCTTTCTGGTAGTATCAGGCACGCCGGCAATCGGAAAAATCGGAATTACGGAGTTTTTATTCGGACGGGTGTGGCAATCCACATCCGCCGATCCGTCATATGGGATACTGCCGTTTATTCTTACTTCCGTGTATGGTACGCTTGGGGCAGTCATAATCGGTGTACCGCTCGGCGTACTCTGCGCGGTATATATCTCAAAGATGGCGCCGAAAAAAGCCGGCTTATCAATTCGAACTGCTGTAGAGCTTCTTTCGGGAATCCCGTCAGTCATTTACGGCCTAGTCGGCATGATTATCATTGTGCCTTTTGTGCGGGAGGCTTTTGGCCTGCCGGACGGTGCGAATCTGTTTTCGGCTATTTTAGTGCTGACGATTATGATTCTGCCGTCGGTAATCAGCGTATCGGAAACAGCAATCAACGCTGTGCCGCGTGAATATGAAGAAGCTTCACTGGCGCTGGGAGCAACGAAGACGGAAACAGTATTTAAGGTTGTGCTGCCGGCAGCCAAAAGCGGAGTACTCGCTTCAGTCGTGCTTGGCATTGGCCGTGCAATTGGAGAAGCGATGGCAGTCATGATGGTATCGGGAAATGTTGCTAATATGCCGGGACTTTTTACCAGTGTACGGTTTCTTACAACGGCGGTAGCGAGTGAAATGTCATATTCTTCAGGCCTTCAGAGAGAAGCGTTGTTTTCAATTGCGCTTGTGCTTTTTGTCTTTATTTTGCTGATCAATCTATTTCTTAATTTGGTTGTAAAGAAAGGCAGGAGGTGATCAGGATGAAAGAAAAAATATCTCTGGAAAGAAAAATATATGCTTTTGTCCTGCATCTTCTGATGTATCTGGCGGCGGCGGTTATCATCGCGCTGCTGCTTGGCGTGATTGGATACATTCTGTATAGAGGGGTTACAAATATATCTTGGCAGTTCCTCAGCACGAAGCCAAGTTTGATACGCGGAACAACAGGAATTCTGCCGAACATTTTAAATACAGTATATATCATTGTCATGACGCTTCTGATTGTGCTTCCGATTGGTGTGGGAGCGGCGATCTATATCAATGAATATGCAAAAAATAAAAAAGCAGTGCGGATAATTGAGCTTGCAACGGAAACACTGGCGGGAATTCCGTCTATTATTTACGGACTAGTCGGCATGCTCATTTTTGCACAGTTTTTCGGGCTGGAAACCAGTTTGATTGCCGGTGCGCTGACGCTTGTAATTATGACGCTGCCGATCATTATACGAACTACGCAGGAAAGCCTTAAAACTGTTC
>CALXBT010000028.1 GCA_944386585.1 uncultured Clostridia bacterium
TAGTAGATGCTCTTATTACAGCCAAGGCTGTGCCCAAGCAGGATAATTCTTTTATATCCGAAATTTTTTGCTGTTTCAACCGCAAGCTCAAGATCAATCACGCACTCTTCAAAAATTTCAAAGTTTGTTCCGTAGCGGATATATTCTCCGTCTCTGGAAACAAGATTATTTTCAATTGAATGACCGCGGTTGTGTTCAAAGAGAAAGCCAATGCCGTGATTCGTCAGTAAATCAGCCCACACCGTAGCAAAATAGCTTCCCATAATGTTACCGCACATACCGTGTATGCACACAACGCAGATATCTCTTTCACTGCCCTCTGGGGCAAAATGCATCATTGGCAGTCTCAGCCCGTCAGATGTATAACGATCATTTAAAAATTCAATTTTGGTCATTTTGTCTGCTCCTTTCCGGCAATATCACATATTATTTTTTCTATCATATCACGAAAGGGGCTGTAAAACAATAGTAATAAATTCAGTATATTCTTTCAATTTTTAAATTCCGTAAAATGAGAAGGAAAGTTTACAAAGACAAAGCAGCCCGGTATAATAAAAATAAAGTGGTCTTTATTTTAAAAAGAAAAGAGAAAAAGAGCAGTACACATGTATGATAAAAAAGTCTACAGGGAAAAAAACGAACTTAGAAAACAGTATCTGCAGATACGAAAAGAAACCAAAGATAAAGAAATAAAATCAAAACAGATCTGCCGCCTGCTTGCAGCGCAGAAATTTTTCAGCAGTGCCTCCACGATCGCACTCTACAGCAGCCTCAGAAATGAAGTCAATATCAGATATCTTGCAGAAACAATCTTTGCATCAGGAAAATGCGCTGTTTTTCCAAAGGTAGAGGGCGAAGGATGCATGTCCTTTTACCGCACTGGTTCTCTAAAGGAGCTTACGGCAGGAGGCGCTTTCGGCATTTCAGAGCCTGAAGGCATTAAAAATACACTCGTAAAAAAAGAAGCCATTGATTTAATGATTATACCGGGCATCTGCTTTGATACTGCCAAAAACCGTATCGGGTTCGGCAGGGGCTATTACGATCGCTACCTTATGGACGCGCCGCATATTATTAAAGTCGGAGTTTGCTTTTCAGATCAGCTTTTATGCTGCAAGAATGAAGATTTCATGAGCAAAACAGTCGAACTCATTGACGCCGATAAAAATGATATCCGTATGGATTTTCTTGTGACAGAAAACGGCCTGCTTTAACCATGCACCATCTCAAAATTAGACTGCAAAAAAGCTCCCCCTTTCTCTTAGTTTTCTAATGAAATTAAAAAGAGCCATCTTCACTTCCTTTGCTGAAGGCTCTCTTGCTTTCGATTGACTTTCCTTATAAAAATGATAGGATAATAAATTATAAATATCAAATAAGAGAGGATCAAATTATGAAAAAATTAATCAGCGCTTTACTCGTGGTATCAATGATACTGCTGCTGGCTTCCTGCGGCAGTACAGAGCCGACGACCGCCACCTACCGCACCGAAATGGAACAAAACGGCCTTGTGATGGTAGATACGATGACGATTGATGCAAAGGGCGATTCTATTGAAAAGATGACAGAAATAATTGAAATGGATTTTTCTGCTTTTGATGATGCAACGATTGAACAATTTTATATTACTTACGATGCTCTGGTAGAGCAGTACAATTCTGTAGAAGGTGTGGAATGCACCTCTGAACCTGGTGACAAATCCTATACGATGACCGTTGTAATCGACGCAACAGGTGATGCGGTAGGAACTTTGGCAGAGATGGGTCTTTTAGCCGTTGAAGGCAACGCAGACGGCGTTCTTTCTCTGAAAGCTACAGAAGAGGCGCTTCTTAACAGCGGTTTTGAAAAAGTAGAATAGAGAATAAAAAAATGGTTTCTGCCGCGCATATTTCTGCGCAAACAGATAGGTAGAACTATGAAGCTGCACAGCAAATTGCATCATGTCAGCTGCTGTAAGATAAAAAAGAAAACCCGCTGTTTCCAGCGGGTAAATTCTGGAGCGGATGACGGGAATCGAACCCGCCCTGCCGGCTTGGGAAGCCGGAGTTCTACCAATGAACTACATCCGCAAAAACTAAAAAATCTGAAACAATTATATCACATCCGTATGACAGAATACAATACTCTGCCATACGGATTTTTTCTTTTTCTATGAGCGTTCTATCTTTTTCGTCATATAGACTGCTGTGTTTTCCATTTACTTTCCGAAATATTCATCCATCGCTTTTTTTATCGCTGGTGCTATGATTCGGCACCGCTCCTCAGAAACTGCTGACAATGCAACACGCAGCCCTTTTGCAAGCGGTACAGTAAAAATTCCTTCTTTTTGGAGCAGCTCTCCGACCGCATCCGGTGCACTGCAAGGCACTGAGGCAAAAAAGCCGGAATCATACGGAAGAACTTCAAGACCGCATTCTTTTGCTGCTTCCTCAAACGCCTTGCCGCGCGCTAGCAGCATCTTCCTGCTCTCGTCCCGCTCCCTGTCGACAGCCTCCTTTAAAGACGCATCCTGATACAGATTTATTAAAACCTGTTGTGCTGCCCTTGTCCCGTTAGACCACGTGCCTCTTCCTGAAAATGCCATAATATTTTCAAATTCTTCACAAATTTCTTTTTTGTTTGTCATGCAAATCAGCGCACCGCAACGCATACCGTACAGCGTAAAGCTCTTTGATGCGCTATAGCTTAGCAGCACAAGAATATTGTCAGACACAGACTCAAACAGCTTTAAAAAAGCTCTCGCAGAATCCGGGTCTTCTGTATAATCGATATATGCCGCGTCCGCAAAAATCGTCAGCTTTTTTCCAAGTGCCGCATATTTTTCACAGACCTCAATCACATGTTTCCAATCACTGTCTGTTAGTGAAAATCCCGTCGGATTATGTGCCGGCGTATTGATAATAATCAGAAGTGAATCCTGAACCGCCATATATTTTTCAACGCATTCCTCAAACGATTTAAGATTGTATTTTCCCTTCTCGTCAAACAGCGTATATGTATCAAGATTTCTATAGTTCTCCGTTGCCAGCGTTTTATAAGCTGACCAGTACCAATCGCTTGTAATTACCGTATCGCCTTTTTTGGAATAATTCACAATCGCATTTCTGATCGTTCCGGTTCCGCCCGGTGTTGCACAAGCCGCCGTATACATGTTTGGAGTATGCGCGCCAAATGCATATTTTTTAATAACATCAAGATATTCCGGTAATCCTAAAATCGGCGCATAGGCCGCAAAATCATTCGGTTTTAAATGATGCAGCGCTTGGTTTACTGCGTCAAACACAATCAGTGCACCGTTGTCGTCAAGAAGTGCGCCGATGGTTGCGTCGATGACCTTATCTTTTCCCTCACGCGCTGCCATTTCCTGCGCCTTATTTGAAATTCCAAAAATTTTGTCAGTGAAATTTAATTCTCTGTCATTTCCGTCCGCAAAAACTAATTTTTCCATTTTATACCTCATTTGACTTTTATAGATACCTTTTATTATATATAAAACTATTATATATCGTAAGCCATTTCTTTACAAGAAGTATCCATAGAAATTTGAGAATGTTTTTCAGATTTTACGGCAACAATACTTTTAAATGGAGGTGAACATTATGCGACAAGAAAGAAAAAAAGAAAGAGATAAAGCCGCAATCTCATTGGTGCTGTGCTTCAGCGTCATTGCGATCGCTTCCGTATTTACCGTAAAATCAAGCATTGACAAATTGAATCTGCAAAATCTGAGCGACCCGGAGCCGCTTCCGCAGCAGGAGCAGCCCGTAACACAGCAAATTCCTACTGTAGACAGCCAAGAGCATGAAAATTCAGATGCACGGGGAAACACTGCCTATGAAATACCGCTTTCGGGCAGCATCATTACCGAATTCAGTGCAGATACACCTGTATATTCCAAGACGCTCGATCAATACATGACACATTATGGTGTAGATATTAAAGCGCCGCTCGACACACAGGTAAAAGCTGTCGCCGCAGGCACGGTTACGAAGGTCTATACGGACGATAAATACGGCATCACTATCGAAATCAATCACGGCGACGGTCTGACAAGCGTCTACAGCAATCTGTCCACCGGCAGTATGGTAGAGGTCAGCGACGTAGTAGAAAAAGGACAGGTGATCAGCGGTGTCGGCGATACATCGCTCTTTGAATCTCTCGAAGAAAGTCATCTTCACTTCGAGATGCACAAAGACGGAACGCCGGTCGACCCAAAGACCTATCTTGAATTCTAAACTGCAGTTTTCATTCTAGCAGAAATAAGGCGAGGAATTATTTTGATTCTGATAAAA
>CALXBT010000029.1 GCA_944386585.1 uncultured Clostridia bacterium
ATATCAGAATTACTTTTTTATATTTCTTTATAATCACTACAAAAAAAAAGATGTTTTGTTTTAGAGATAATTTCATCTCCCACTTCCTTTGTAGGATCGATTCCCTTTCGATACAATTCAATTTTCTTTTCATTAATATCAAATCCAATGGTATCTATGCCATTCTTTGCAAAGGCAACAGCAATTGGCAAACCTACATAACCAAGACCCACTAGGGAAATTTTCCTTTTTTTCATTTCCTATTTTTTCCTTTTCTATATAAATTAAGTAACTTAGATGCGAGCAAAGAAGTCCGTCCCTCACGAATTCTTTTTAATCTGTAAAACCAAAACACCCCCATCGGATATAATAAGAGGTATAATCCTTTTCTCTTTGTAATAAAAAAGGCTTCTTTTTTCTCACAAAATTTTGCAAAAGCAATATAGTGTATTGTTGCCCGCACCAGTACACTGAATTCTTTTTCATACTCTAATCTTATTCTGTTATATTCAAAATACCCCTTCGGTGAGTTCGCCATTGTTTTCAATAAATTCTTTGTATAGCCGTCATTAGTATATTCAACCCCAATTAAAATCTCATTTATTAAATGAAAATATCCTGCATCATGCAGCATGTAGAGCTTCCAACTGTCTGGAAATAATTTTTCATCTGGAAAAACAGGATAAAGAAATTGCTTATAAAAACTACTTTTAAATACAAAAACTTTATCGGATTGAACTCTATATCCCTCACCTACCGCCATCCCGTTGACTACTGTTACATTTTCCGGAAATTGACCACCGATAATTTCCCCTGTTTCTAAATTTTCATAATGAAAGATCATCCCTATTGAATGATTCTTTTTATCATCTCTCCAATAATCACATATTTTTTGTACCGCATCTTTTTTTACAATACAATCGGAAGGAACAAATACCATTAACTCCGTATTGACGTACCTGCATGCTTCATTTTTCGCCGTATGTACCCCCCCATTTTCCTTATAATGATATTCAATATCTATATCGCCCTTGTTTATAAAATCTGACACTAACGACCTTGTATCATCCTCAGAACCGTCATCAATAATCAGCCATCTAAAATCCAAGTTCGTCTGATTTTTCAAACTCTCATATAAACGCGGCAATAGATGTTTTCTATTATATGTTGGTGTATATATCGTTAAAATTTTATCCAAGAGAACTCTCCTTTTCCATTCTTACTTAAAAACATCAGACAACCTTAATCAAAATTGTGAGCTGATGAAACACCATATATTCCTTCTAAAATTTCTATTTCCTTTTCAAGACTATATTCCTTATCACAAAATGCTTTCTGAATAGTGTTAGCTGATGGTTTTTGAACATTCAAAAGCATTTCTATTTCCGCATTCCAATTCTCATATTTTTCAACGGATACCGATGAAACCAGTCCAATATTTAAGTCTGCCGCGTCAGTAAAAGAATCGCTTTTCAAAACCGGAGTTCCCGCTGCCTGTGCTTCCAGTATTACTCCTCCAAGTCCTTCATACAGGGATGGAACGATTAATACATCAAATACATTCATCCATACATCAATATCTTTCCGAATACCTGTAAAAACAACTTGTTTACAAAGATTAAAAGACTTTACCAATTCTTCTATATATGCTCTTTTAGGCCCGTCCCCAACAAAAATCAACATCGATTGATAATTTTTTTTAGCATACCGTGCGAACCATTTTACTGCAAATTCATGATTTTTCATAGGTTCAAAGCGTCCCACCATGCCAATAATAGTTTTGTTGTCAGGTATTAAAAATTCCTTTTTTAAAGCTTCAATCTGATTCTCCTGAATGCTACCATATTTTTTATAATCTATCGCATTTGGAACAATTCGATATTGTTTCCCGCCAAAAAGATATTTGCCTGCTTCATCAGAAACTGCCAGCCTGTCTGTAGACAATCTGCCTATTAGACTTCTTCCAATCATCAAAAATATTTTATTCTTCCAATTTTGATGTTCTGTAGAAGTTGTGCGTGCATGTGCTACCCGGACAGGAACTTTTGATATCCATGCCGCGAACATTACGAGGCCGCAATGAAAAGAAGTATGTGCGTGAACCACATCATAATCCCCTTCTTTTATTATCGTGACTAACTGTATTAGATTACGGACTGCACCTGAGCTACGAGGATGCTGAATTTTTATCACCTTTCCTCCTCTCAAGCAAATCTCATCCTCATAAAACTGCTTTCCTTCCTGCATACAGACAAAATCAAATTCAATCTCGCTAAGATTAATCTTACGATAAACATCCAGTATACGGCTTTCTGCCCCCCCACATTGTAAAGAAGCAAGAACTTGCAGCACTTTTATCTTTTTCGTACCCATGTAAATTACAAACCTCTTATTTTCCTTACTGTAAAGTAAAGCAATCTTAAAGCTTTATCATAAGCATTTATCTTCCTGTCTTTCATTCTCAGCTCTCCTGCAGATAAAAATTTATGCTTATGTCTTCTGATAAACTTCTCCAAACATGCAAAATCTTTGTCTTCCATTATATTAGGATGTAAACAAATGGTAACAACCCTAAATGGCAGCGATAGAGGGTGTCCTGTTTGCTGTGGAATAAAATAAAATGCTCCTTCTTTATATATATCGTTCGCAATAGTATCGCTGATAATTCGAATGCTTGTCTCCGTCTCCAAAGCTTCTAAAGTATTCTGATCAAAGGTATGTGCCGGTGCAAAGAAAATATCGGGGAAGAATCCTTTTGCTTTTAATGCGAAATATCCCTCTCTAATAATTTTCTTTTGATGCTCTAAAGAAAGCCCCACAAATTCTGTTCTCTTATTCACAGGGTTTATTCCTCCCTTACTATCAAACAGCTGATGCGTGTTGCCGTGAAGAGCCACCCTGCTTCCTTCCTTTTCCCATTGTTTCAATGTATCCCAAAAATCATTATTTCTTTTATATGCCGTCACATGACCTGAATCACAATCATTTGGAATCACCCCTATAATAGGTTTTACATCATACTTTTTTAAAATATTTCTTACTGCTCGCCAACGAGCCACATCCATGTACTCTGATGCATCGTCCAGTCGAATAAGATACATACATTTTTTCCTTCAAAATTTTTTGTTCTTTATGTGCTATCCTTGTAGCCTTATGTAAAATCATTAGATATATGTTGCATTTTTTGTATTTTAAAATGAATGCCGTTTTTTCGCCGGAACTCCTATATAGGTTCCTGCCTCTTCAATATTTTTTACAACCACTGCACCTGCACCTATCATACAATCTGCACAAATAAAAATATTATTCCTGACACATGCTCCGATGCCAATCCAGCTTCTCTGTCCGATCCGCACTGTACCGCCAAGTTTTGCTCCAACAGAAATATGGGCAAAATCGTCAATTACATTATCATGTTCGACCACCGCACTGGAATTGATAATGCAATGTTTTCCGATCGTCGCACCCGCATTGATCACCGCATTGGGCATCACTGCCGTTCCTTCTCCCACTGAAACAGCTTTATCTGAAACGACTGCTGACGGATGAATAGCTGTATACCACCTGACCCCTTGCATTTTTTGTGTCATCTTTTCACGAATTGCCATATTCCCAATCGCAATGATAAAAAAATAATCCTGATATTTCTCATAAAAATCCGTCGTATCCAGCACCGGAAGCCCTATAAAAGTCTCTGGCAAGGACCTGTCATCATCCAAAAAACCAATCACCCGATCTCCCGACTGTTGGATAATATCGGCAATCACTTTACCGTGTCCGCTCGCACCAATTACAATCACTTCTTTATTCATGCCCGTCTTCTCTTTCTCCTTCAGCTTCTTTCTTCCCCTGTTCTTCGCTACGGCGCTTGTTTCCCTGAAATTTTTCCATAGTAACAGAAGTTTCTGATGAAATTCCTTCCCGTTTCAAAACAATCCGAATGGTCTGCAGCACGATTTTCAGATCTGTCAAAAAAGTAATATGATTGACATACCAAAGATCCAAATCAAATCGTTCCTCCCATGAGAGCGCATTTCTACCATGTATTTGTGCATATCCCGTGAGTCCCGGACGCACATCATGACGATGCCGCTGTCGCTCGTCATATTGATCCAAATAATCTGTCAAAAGTGGTCTTGGCCCACAAATTGCAAGTTTCCCTGTAAATATATTAAAAAGCTCCGGCAATTCATCTAAACTGGTACTTCTCAAAAAATTTCCATAAGCAGTCAGCCTTTTCTCATCCGGCAGAAGATTTCCTTCAGCATCTTTTTGACTGGTCATCGTGCGAAATTTGATCAGCTTAAAGATTTTCTCATTTTTCCCGGGTCGTTCCTGAACAAAAAACGGATTTCCCTTCATCGCTACCGTCCCGCAAATCATCAAAATCAGCAAGATTGGAGACAAAATGAGCAGTGCGGCAAGCGAAAGTATCAAATCGATTCCTCTTTTGAAAAATCTAGCATAAATTCCCTGCTTTGCCATTTGAAAACTAATATTTGTTTTTGCAATATTTTTCTTTTTCCCCATCCCGATACTCTTATTTTCATTTATTTCTTGCGAAGAATTTCTTCACAGACAATCTCAATTTCTTCCGATGTCAGACTGACAGAGCATGGGATATTCAGGACATTCCTTTCGTAATCATATGCTCTTTCAATCTCATAATTCTGCTCGCTCTGATACGGGACCTGCGTATGAGTCAGCTTCCATACCGGACGGCATTGTATTTTATTTTCAATTAATCTATGCATTAGTTCATCTCTGGTTTCCCCAAATTCTTCCGCATCTATATATACGGCATAAAACCAGTAATTTGTACGAACTCCAGGTGAAAAAGGGAGAATTCTTAAACCATGAATATCTTTCAGGTTCTTTTGATAGCACTTAAAATGGCGTTCTTTTAATTGAATAAATTTCTCTATTTCCTTTATTTGGCTTACACCAATTGCTGCTTGTATATTCAACATGCGATAATTGTATCCTATTTCATTATGAACAAAATGTAATGCATCCTCTAATAAAGATTCTTTTGCCGTAGTTGTCAAATATCTTGCTACATCAAGGTACTGTTGATTCTGAGAAACGATTATCCCTCCTCCGCCCGTTGTCATTATCTTATTTGCATTAAAGGAATATACTCCCATATCCCCGATTGTACCAACCGATTTTCCTTTATATCGTCCTTCTGTATAATAACTTCCAAAAGCTTCCGTTGCATCTTCAAGGACCTTTAGATCATACTCCCTGGCTATTTCCATTATGGCTTCCATATTTGCGGCGTTTCCAAATACATGTACAACAACAATCGCCGAAATGCGTCTGCCTGATTTTTTATTAATCAAAACTTTTTTATTTTTTTCCAAAACTTTACATTCTTCTTTACAAAATTTTTCAAGCTTTTTCGCATCCATGCAAAAATAACTGTCACAATCCATAAACACAGGATGCGCACCCAAGTACAAAACAGGATTTACTGCTGCTATAAAAGTCAAAGTCGGCACAATTACTTCATCTTCATTGGTAACTCCTAAAATCCGTAAAGCAGTATGCAATCCTGCTGTACCGCTCTGGCAGGATACCGCATCCGGCGTATTAACATATTTTGCTACTTTTTGTTCAAATTCAGGAATAAATCTCCCTCCTGTCGATATCCAGCCAGTCTCAACGCACTCTTTCAAATTATTAATTATTTCACTATTGTTTAAATAAGGTACACTTAACGGTATCTCTTGTCTCATTTCTTGTCTCCTTCTATATTTATACATTCTAATAAATCATTTTTATTGTCCAGTTTTCTCTACAATCGCCTTTAAAATTTTAATTTCATCAACCTTTAATGCCGCAAGCATCGCAAGATATACAAGGCAGGACACTGCTACTGCAATCCCGAGATAAACAAAACGGGGCATCCAAACAACAGCAATAAGGCCTCTATGCACTCCGAATGCTGTTCCCACCGCTATTACTGAAGCAATAATAATTTTAACCAGCTGCTGTTTCGAGCGAAAGATTTTTATTTCCCGATACTTTCTTATCAGCAGAAAATACTGCATCACGACATTAACAGCCGTCGCAATACTTGTTGCCAATGCAAGCCCGCCGTGTGCCATCTTTCCAACCAGCATCAAACTTAAAATAATATTTACAGCAACGCCGACTGCGCCGCAGATAACCGGCGTTTTCATATCCCGTACTGAATAATAAACATAAGTAAGGAGTTCCCGCAGGGCAATAAACACAAGTCCGGAAGCATAATACAAAAATGCTGTTCCTGTTAGTGCGGTTGCTGCTTCATCAAAGGCTCCTCGTTCGTATACAATCTGCACAACATCCTCTGCAAATACCATTGCACCGAGTCCAAAAGGAATTCCGATTATCATGATAACTGTCATTCCTCTCTCAACCGCAGTATTAAAGAATGTCCAGTCGTCATTGCTCCGTGCCTTTGTAATTTTAGGATAAATAATTGATGCAATAACAGAAGTAGTAAGCCCCGTAATCAGAGAGACCAGCATCATACCATAATTTAAGGCAGAAATGCTTCCCTCCTGCAATCCAGATGCCAGTGTTTTATCTACAAAGTTATTGAGCTGCGAAATACAACTGCCGATAAACACCGGAACTGCTAACACCATAATCTGTTTAACTGGCTCGTTCAGCACTATTTTGGGCTCATACTGATATCCTTCTTTTTTTACTGCAATAAAAATAAAAAGATACCGCAGCGCATACCCTACAAGCATGCCAAAGGCCAAATAATAATAATTCGTATAGGCGCTGACAGCTGCAATAATAACAATTCCTAAATTTTGAAAATATCCCGATATAATAGGCTTCAAAAAATTTCCTTTATACTGCAAATACGTACTGAAGATGCTGATTCCGCAGGAAAAAATCATATAGGAAAACGAAATTCTTAAATAGAAAGTCGTCAGAGCTGCTGTTTCGGGTGCAAATTTAGGCGCAATAACAGCTACAAGCTGCTCTGCAAACAGCGCACCGATTCCAAAAGCAATCACTGCCAAAATCATTGACAAATTTAAAATTTCATTCGTAAAACGGTTTCCTGCATCCCGCCCATTTTTTTTTTTTTTTCTGGAAAATGCCGGCATGTATGCAGTTCCTATGGAGCTAAAAATCCCTCCAAACAGCATTCCCGGGATACTCTGCGCCATAACATAGGCGTCTACAATATAACTTGTGCCGAAAAAAACCGCGATTACCATTTCACGGACAAAGCCAAGACATTTAGAAACAAGTGTAAGCACCGTCATTAAAGCCGCAGTTTTAGCAACTGTTTTTCCAAGATTGGATGTATTATTATTTATATTCGATGTATCACTCATAAATAGTCCTTTTCGATATTATTTGTCATTTATTATAACATTTTATATCACAAAAATCATCGACTATTTGTTTCTTTCTATGCTATACTTTATTAAATCAACTGAATCTCTATCATTTCTTATACAGGAGGTATTTTTATGACAAAGCTGATACATTTCTCAGAGCTAAGCCCATTGGCAATTCAAAACAAATGGTTTCAAGTATATCAGCTTCCGTATAATGTGTTTGCTATTTTTGAACCATACCATTTTCAAGAAGTTATTTCTTTTTTAATTTGCGGCAACGAAAAAGCACTGCTTCTCGATACTGGTATGGGAATCGGAAATATAAAATCCGTGATAGAACAGCTCGTTTCTCTGCCGCTTATCGTTGTAAACAGTCATAGCCACTTTGACCATACTGGCGATAATTGGCGTTTTGAAGCTGTACATCTGTTAAATTTGCCGGAATCCGTTTTCCTGCTTGAAAAAGGTTACAAACTTCCTGCCGGCGATGAAAATTTGTCTTTAAATGCATATCGTTATCCTGAAGATCTTTGGTTTGATTACACAAAACTACAAGTAAAACCATCTAAAATTATTCCTGTTTCTGCTGGTCATATTTTTCATCTCGGCAACCGCAGCCTGCGGGTAATTGCAACACCCGGTCACTCTGATGACAGTATTATGCTCGCCGATGATGAAAACAAAATTTTATTTACCGGAGATACCGTCTATCCTGCACCGTTATACGCTCATCTTTCGCAGTCAAATCTTGAAACATATATGAATACAATAAAACGAATTGCAGCTGAATTTTCTGACTACACATTAATGTGTTCACATAACAATCCTATATGGGAGGGCAAGGCTCTTTTCGAGGTAGAAAATGCCTTTTTATATGTCTATGAACAAAAAAAGGCCAATCCTGAAATTAAGCAATATCAATTTTCTGATTTTTCTATAATTGCTTAGTCTTCAAAATTTAAAATCTTCTCATTTTATTAAATCAGCAAATGACTACTTTGCTGATTTTTTTATACTTAAAATTTTATTTTTTCCTGCTTTCTTTATAAAAAATAATGTCAAATTATCTTCGGAAGGGGAAGGTGATT
>CALXBT010000030.1 GCA_944386585.1 uncultured Clostridia bacterium
CCTCTGCCTCAGCTTTTCTTTCCCGCTCCTTGCAGGCCTTTATATAGCTGTCATCATGATTCTGAAAAAATACTGAAAGTGTAAGGCCAAAATGCGTCTCAAACGCTTTTTCAAAGAGTGGCGCCACCTCATCGTTCAGTTTATTCACTGCAGTTTCGCCAAGCGCCATAATTTTCAGCTTTTCACCGTCACAGCAGTATTCTTCCGCACGAATAGTTTTTGTTATTGTCGCAAATCTGCCGTTAATTTCTTCAATAATATGTGGAATTGCAAGCCGGATAATATCTTCACGCAAAAGCTCTACATTTTGGTAATGATACTCTATCTTCACATCAGACAAAATCGGAAGTTTATTTTTAATAACTGCTTTAATCTTCAGATGTTCCTCATACGGAATAATGAAATTCAGCGTTACCGGAACGCGAAGAACCGCTGTCTCTTTGGAAATAGCAGCGTCTCCCAGCATAAAATGCAGTTTTTCTTTTTTATATTTCCCAATCTGGTCCAGATCGATCAACTTTTCAAAAATTTCTCTCATCGTACTATCAATTAAATTCCTTTTCGCCCTGTTCTTCCACCTGTCATGCCTTTTTATCGCCGTCTTTTATAGCTTTTCTGCCAGCTTCAAAAGTTCGCTGACAATTTCGCTTTCTGATACTGTTCTAATAATTTTTCCATTCATAAATAAAACAGCCTTTCCTTCCCCGCAGGCTGCTCCAAGATCTGCTTCACGCGCTTCTCCCGGTCCGTTGACCGCACAGCCCATCACCGCAACGGTAATCGACGGTTTCCCCTCTTTTTCCCGCACTGCTGCAAGCGGACGCAGTGCCTCCTCAACGCGACCGGCAATCTCCGGCAGGTTTACTTTTGTTCTGCCGCATGTAGGACAGGACACAAACCGAATCCCGCCTTTGCGCAAGCCTATATCCATCAGCAGCTGCTTTGCAAAAATAACCTCCGATACCGGATCACCCGTTAATGAAACACGCATGGTATCTCCGATTCCGCAAAGAAGAAGCGCCCCAAGTGCAATTGCGGATTTACGCATACCCGTTTTCGGCGTTCCGGCTTCTGTCAGCCCGATATGAAGAGGATGCTCTGTCTTTTCGGCAATCAAAAGATGCGCCGCATGATTCATCCGAATATCAGAGGATTTTAATGAAATTACAATATCATCAAAATCCATATCCTCCAGCAGATTCGCGCTCCTTAGCGCGCTCTCACAAAGTCCCTCTGCTGTAACACCACCGTACTTCTGAAGCAGTTCCTTTTCAAGCGAGCCTGAGTTAACCCCAACCCGAATGGGTATCCCTCGTTTTTTTGCTGCCTTAACAACCGCACGCACCCGCTCCGGACCTCCGATATTACCCGGGTTAATCCGCACCTTATCAGCACCGTTTTCTATTGCAAGAAGCGCCAAGCGATAATCAAAATGAATATCTGCGACCAGCGGCACTGGTGAATTTCTGCGTATCTTTCCAAAAGCCTCTGCTGACTCCGTATCCGGCACTGCGACCCGCACAATCTCCGCACCCGCTTTCGCCAACGATAGAAGCTGTGCTGATGCCTGAGTCGTATCTCTCACATCAACATTCAGCATGGACTGTATCGATACGGGTGCTCCGCCGCCAATCGGCACACCACCGCAAAAGACCTGTCTTGTCATTCTTTTTCCTCCGCTTTAACTGAAAATAGGAAGCACAAATCTCACGATATCGTGCCATGTTACATAAATCATTAAAGCAAACAACAGGAGAATCCCTGCAAAATGCACTTTGCTCTCCATTTCATCCGTAATCGCCTTGCCGGTAATCCGCCGAAGAATAATAAATACCAGCCGGCCTCCGTCCAGTGCCGGAAACGGAAGCATATTGACAACGGCCAGATTCAGGCTGATCAAAGCCGTTAGATAAGCAATATAAACAAACCCTAAAGACACCGTCGTATTTACCGCCGCCACGATACCTACCGGACCAGAAAGCTCACTTGCCGCCACATTACCTGTAAAAAGCTGTTTCATAATATCCAGCATGCTGACGCCCATAATCCAGGTATTCTTTGCACCGCTTATCATAGAATTCCAAAGATTATGTTCTGTCATCGGCGTAATACCGATAATTTTTCTGCCCGTTTCATCCTGCATCAGTCCCGAAACGACAGTTCGTTCTGTTCCTTCCTCCGAAAGGAGTTTCAGCGTTACAGTGTCTCCCTCACTCGTAGAAATAAAGGTATAGATATCGCTCCATGTGTCTACTTCTTTTCCATCAATTGCGATAATTGTATCGCCGTGTTCAATTCCGGCAAGCTGCGCCGGCGCTCCTTCACTTACAGTATCGACTGTCGTCGTCGAAGTTCCGGCCGCGAATGAAATCCCAATCATAATCAGCACTGCCAGCACTAAATTCATAAATGCACCGGCTACTACAATTACCGCCTTTTTCCAAGCCGCTTTTTTATTAAAAGCCCGTTCATCGTCTGAATCCTCGTCCTCTCCTTCCATTGCGCAATATCCGCCAATCGGAAAAACGCGCAGCGAATAAAGCGTATCACCTTTCTGCTTTTTGAAAATCGCAGGACCCATTCCAAGTGAAAACTCATTCACTTTTACACCGCACAGCTTTGCAGCCATGAAATGCCCAAACTCATGAAATAATATGAGTACACAAAATATCAAAATTGCATAAATCACCGTCATAATTTCCGTTTCCCCTTTTCAAATCTATCAAATCAATGTTTTTGTAATCGCTCTCGTTTCTCTGTCTATCTCTAAAATATCCTCAAGGGAGCAGCAATATTTACAGCTATGTCGCGCCAGAATCTCCGCAATCGTATCTTGAATCGATGTAAACGAAATCTGCCGTGCTAAAAACGCCGCTACCAATTCTTCATTAGCCGCATTCAATACCGCAGGCATGCTGCCTCCTGCTTTCAGTGCATCATAGGCAAGCTGAATGCAGGAAAAGACACTTCGGTCGGCTTTTTCAAAAGTCAGGCATTTTGCACTGCCGAAAAAGTCAAGTGAAGCATAAGGAAGTTTCAATCTTTCCGGATAAGAAAGTGCATACGCAATCGGCACTCTCATATCTGGCATACCAAGCTGGGCAATAATTGCCGTATCCTCGTATTCCACCATCGAATGGACCACCGACTGCGGATGTACAACGATTTCAATTTGCTCCGCCGGTATATCAAACAGCCACCGCGCTTCAATAACTTCCAGACCTTTATTCATCATCGTTGCTGAATCAATGCTGATTTTAGCACCCATATTCCAATTTGGATGTGAAAGCGCCTGCTCTACTGTTACATTTTCCAGCTCAGCACGGCTTTTCCCCCGAAACGGTCCGCCAGAAGCAGTCAGTAAGATCCGCCGCACGCGCCTGCCTTTATTTCCTTCTAAACATTGAAAAATGGCGCTGTGTTCACTGTCCACCGGCAAAAGCGTTGCGCCGCATCGCGCTGCCGTTTTCATAATCAATTCTCCGCCCGCAACCAGCGTGTCTTTAGTTGCAAAAGCAATTGTTTTTCCCGCGTTGGCTGCATGATAAGTCGGTACCAGTCCGTGCATGCCAACAAGCGAATTTAGTATAATATCCGCTTCCCCTGCCGCAGCTGTACTCAGCGCAGCAAGCCCAAAATCCACTTCAATATGGGGATACTTTTTGCTCAGGAGAAGAGCGTCTTTTTCCTCTGCCGCAATAACCATCTTTGGATGAAATTTCTCGATCTGCTGTATAAGACGCTCAATCTTTGTTGCGCACGACAGCACGGAAACCTCAAATTGATCGCTGTTTTTTTCAATAACATCAAGCGCCTGCGTTCCGATTGAACCGGTGCTTCCTAGAATCGCTACTTTCTTCATATTTTTTTATTCTCTTTCTATGATGCCAGCACTAGCGCAATATAGTAATAAACCATCGGCGCTGTAAACAGCACACTGTCAAAACGGTCAAGAATTCCGCCGTGTCCCGGTATCAGATTTCCGTAATCCTTAATTCCCATCTTGCGTTTAAAAATCGATGCTGTTAAATCACCGAACTGCGAAATGATTCCGCCGAGAATGCCGATGGCAATACAGTGAAGCAAGAGCTTTTCAAAGAAAAAGTATCCAAAAGCCGCACAAAGTATCACGCTTCCAGAAATACCCCCGATACTCCCTTCAATCGTCTTCTTAGGGCTGATTTTAGGACAGAGCTTATGCTTTCCAAAGAAATATCCTGTAAAATACGCTAAAATATCTGTTCCGAATGCAGTCAGAAAAATCAGCCACACAAGCCCGCTGTATTCTCCTGTCTGCTCCACCAGCGTTACATGATAAGAAAAAAATACTACATAAAAAGTACCTGTCATTGTTGCCATCGCATCGGTGAGCTGGCGCTCTTCAATTTTAAAGAGATATAATAGACTTGCTGCAATCACACCGAAAAACCAAAGCTGTCGGCAGGCCTCTATATACCATGCACCTTCCTCTACAAATAAATCAAATGCATAAAGAATCAGCGCCGCCACACAGGTAATTGTATACGACGGTTTTACACCAATTGCAGCAAACCCTTGATAAAACTCCCTCGCTCCCATAATTCCGATGAAAAAACATGCTGCTGTCAGCACCGGGCCGCCAAAATAAACAAGCAGCAAAAGTGGCAGCATGATCAGTCCGGAAAGAATTCTCGTTTTCATTTTTATCTTCCTCCGAATCTTCTATTTCGTCCCTGATATTCAAGGAGCGCTTCCTCAAACTTCTCCGGTGTAAAATCGGGCCACAGCGTATCGGTAAAAACAAATTCACTGTAAGCACTCTGCCATAGAAGATAGTTCGAAAGCCGCATTTCGCCGCTCGTCCTGATGATCAACTCTGGATCTCCGCAGTTCGCATGAAATTTTCCGGTCCAGAGATGTTCTCCGATCATCTCTTCTGTAATCTCCTCCGATTTGATTTTTCCTTCTACCACAAGCGCCGCAAGCTCTGTTACCGCACGCCTAATATCATCTCTTCCTCCGTAATTCAGTGCAATATTAAACTGCATGCCTGTATTTTTCTCCGTCACAGCAAGCGCTCTGCGAATCCGGTCTACAGAAGCAGTAGGAAGCCCGCTGTAATCACCCAGTATCTGTACACGCACATGATTCTCATGAAGCTCCCGCAGCTCACTGTCAACATACACAACAATCAGTTTAAATATTCCTCCGATTTCTTCTGCCGAGCGTTTCCAGTTCTCCGTCGAAAACGCATATACTGTGAGATTTTTAATCCCCAGCGAGCTTGCCTTTTTTACAATTTCTTTCATTGCTTTCATACCAGCATTATGCCCTGCCATTTTAGGCAGCCGGCGTTTATCTGCCCACCTGCCGTTACCATCCATTACGATCGCAACATGAGTGGGAATCCGTTCCATATCAAGCATTATTTTACTTTTCTCCTTGCAAACGAAACACAAGTGGCCGGTTTCCCGACCACCTGCACCGTGTCTTTAGACTTCCATAATTTCCTTTTCTTTTGCTGCGCAGATATCATCGATTTCTTTGATTGCCTTATCTGTCGCCTTTTGAACATCATCAAGGTCCTTTTTCAAATCATCCTCTGTCAGCTCTCCTGTTTTTTCCTGTTTTTTCAAATCATCATTAGCATCTCTTCTGAGATTTCTGATTGCTACTTTCGCGTCCTCTCCAATCTTCTTCACAGTCTTTGTCAGTTCTTTTCTTCTTTCCTCTGTTACCTGCGGAATCACTAATCTAACATTCTTGCCGTCGTTAGAAGGATTGATACCGATATTGGCAATATTGATCGCTTTTTCAATTTCCCCGATCGATTTTGGATCAAATGGAGAAATTAAAAGTGTTCTCGGATCCGGTACTGATATATTAGAAATATTTTTAAGCGGGGTAGGGCTTCCGTAATAATCTACCATCACCTTATCAAGTAAAGCGGGATTTGCTCTTCCTGCCCGTACTGTATTAAGCTCCTCCTTAAGAACCGATATCGTCTTTGCCGTTTTGTCAGATAATGAATCCATTAAATTCTTACTCATGTGTATTTCTCCTTTATTTTATAATCGTTCCTATTCTTTCGCCGCATACTGCGCGTTTCATATTGCCGTCTTCTGCCAACGCAAATACATGAATTGCAATGTTGTTATCTCTGCAAAGTGAAGCTGCCGTAGAATCCATTACGCCGAGTCCTCGCTCCAGCACCTCCTGATGGGTCAGCGCATCATATTTCACAGCATTCGGATTATCCTCCGGATCATCGGAATATACTGCATCTACTTTTTTGGCAAGAAGAATAATTTCTGCATCAATTTCCGCTGCTCTGAGAGCCGCTGTCGTATCTGTCGAGAAAAACGGATTGCCTGTACCTGCTCCGAATATCACAATATCGCCGTGATTCAGCTCAGAGATTGCCCGCCTTCTAATATACGGCTCTGCGACTTCTCTCATCTCAATTGCCGTCTGCACTTTCGTCTTCATTCCTACATTTTCAAAAGCATCCTGCAATGCCAGTGCATTGATAACCGTCGCAAGCATCCCCATATAGTCGGCAGTCGCCCTGTCCATAGATTTGCTCGTCCGTCCGCGCCAGAAATTGCCGCCGCCGACGACAATGGCAATCTCTACTCCCATCTCCTTAATCTCCTTGACTTCGCGCGCAACTTTTGAAAGCATATCGTCTGAAATCCCTGTTCTGCTTTCTCCCGCAAGAGCCTCACCGCTTATTTTCAGTACAATCCTTTTATATTTTGGCTCCATTACAGTTCTCCTTCTGTTTTTCTCTGTCTGTACCAGTTAACATATATTAGTAGTATATCACAAAATATTTTCTGCTTCATCTGCTTTTTTGCCTGCAATATAAAATTTTTATCAAAGACACCGAAGCTTTTGAAATGCTTCTCGAAAAATCTCTCCGGCCGCTTTTAAAATCAAAATGCTGATAACAGTACAAGCAAGCGGATCAAAGACCGGATATCCCTGCCGCGCACCTACAATTCCCGCAAGACTTCCGATTGTAAGAAATGCATCCGCTCTGTTATGCCACGCAACTGCGCGAAGCGCTACAGAATTCATTTGTCTGGCCCCTTGAATGCTGTAACGATAAAGAAACTCTTTTGCACACAGCGAAACGATTGCCGCTACAAGCGGCAGCATTGTCGGCATTTCACTATCCTTATACTCACCCGAAATCAGTATACTAACACTCTCCGCACCGATTTTAACTGCCAAACCAAAGAGCAGAATACTGAGAAATAACGAAATGACACT
>CALXBT010000031.1 GCA_944386585.1 uncultured Clostridia bacterium
CACTTTTTACCGGTAATGCGGCAATTTCACGCCATACTCGATTAAAGAGCCATTGCCAGCGTTCCCACTGTAATCAGTATCGCTCCGATTACTGATTTCGCTGTCAGCTCCTCATGAAGAAAGACAACTGCCAAAATCAGTGTAATTACAATACTCAGCTTATCAATAGGAACGACCTTCGATACCGATCCGAGCTGAAGCGCTTTATAATAGCAGAGCCACGAAGCACCTGTTGCTAGTCCCGACAAAATCAGGAATTGCCAGCTTTTTTTGCTGATTTCAGAAACCCCTCCCTGCGCGCCGGTCAAGAAAACGATTCCCCACGCCATCACCAATATTACAATCGTCCTGATTGCGGTTGCTAAATTGGAATTAACTCCCTCAATGCCGATTTTTGCAAATATAGAAGTCATCGCTGCAAAAACTGCCGAAAGCAGTGCAAATACAAACCACATCTTCTTTTCTCCTCACCCCTTCTTTACAATATCCCGCTTGTCGGATGCCTAATTCCTTCTTTAAAACAATGACAGCTGATCAGTCTCAGGCAGCCCCTGAAAGATTTTATGCGCCTTAAAAGTCTCTACGACTGTTTTATTCAGCCCTGCCCTTCCCTGCGCCTCTTCAATCGTTTCATACGGTTTTTTCTCATATTCCTCATAAAACTGTCGTGCTGCCTGCTCCCCGACGCCGTTCAAAGCTACATACGGAAGCAGCACCTTACCGTCTTTCACCATAAACCGCAGCGCCTGCGATTCTCCAAGAATCGCATCAGAAAACTCATATCCCCGTGCATACATCTCATATGCAACTTCAAGAACCGTTACCTCATCCTCTTCTTTCTTTGTCATATTCTTCCCCTTTGCCGTCAGTGCATCCATCTTTTCCAGCACTGCCAGCTTGCCCCGAAGAATCGTATCTGCGTCAAACTCAGATACCTTCATCGTAAAATATGCCGCATAAAACTCTGCCGGATAATAAACTTTAAAATAGGCAACGCGGTAAGACATCATAACATAGGCGACAGCATGGGCACGCGGAAACATATATTTAATCCGGCGGCAGGATTCGATATACCACTCCGGTACATTGTGCTCTGCCATCAAATCTGCATCCTCCTGCGCAACTCCCTTTCCCTTTCTGACTTTTTCCATAATCGTAAAGGCCTTTTTCTTTGGCAGTCCCTTTAGAATCAAATAGTTCATGATGTCGTCACGTGTAGAAATCGCATCTTTCATCGTCGCCTGCCCGCTTCGGATAAATTCCTGTGCATTATTAAGCCATACATCAGTGCCGTGTGAAAATCCGGAGATCCGGACAAGGTCTGCAAAACGCGTCGGATGTGTATCATCAAGCATCTGCCTTGTAAAGCGCGTACCAAACTCCGGTATCCCGTAACTGCCATGTACAAACCGATAATCCGAATCCTTGATTTCCAGTGCTTCTATTCCCGTAAAAATACTGTTTACTTTTTCATCCTTCAGCGGCACATCATGAATTGGATCAAGCCCCGTCATATCCTGCAGATGTCTGATAATAGACGGCACATCATGACCAAGAATATCGAGCTTCAGTAAATTCTGATCGATTGAATGATAGTCAAAATGCGTCGTTACAATGCCGCTTTTCATATCATCTGCCGGATACTGCACCGGACAAAATTCATAGATTTCATGATCATCCGGCACGATAATAATTCCGCCCGGATGCTGACTGGTCGTTCTTTTCACCCCCGTACAGCGCTGTGCCAAGCGATCAGCTTCAAATTTATTAAGCGGAAGCTGCCGTTCCTCATAATATTTCATTACAAAACCATATGCTGTTTTGGAAGCTACTGTGCCGATTGTCCCTGCTTTAAACACATTCTTGCTTCCGAATATCTCATCAACATATTTATGCGCAACCGGCTGATACTCTCCGGCAAAATTCAAATCAATATCCGGTTCCTTATCCGCTTCAAAACCGAGAAAAGTCTGAAACGGAATAGTAAATCCATCCTGTCGATATTTCGTACCGCAGACAGGACAATTTTTCTCTGGCATGTCCACTCCGCAGTCATATTCATTTTGATCGCCCCACTCAAGATTCCTGCAGTTTGGACAGATATAATGCGGCGGCAGTGGATTCACCTCTGTGATGCCCGCCATCGTAGCCGCAAAAGATGAGCCTACCGAGCCCCGAGAACCAACAAGATATCCATCTGAAAGCGATTTCTGTACCAGCATCTCTGCCGCAATATACATCACCGCATAACCTTCTCGAATGATAGGCACAAGCTCTGCTTCCAGCCGTTCCGCAATTTCAAGGGGCAGCGGATCGCCATAAATACTGTGCGCCCGCTCCATACATTTTTCCCGTAACTTGGTATCTGCATTTTCAATTTTTGGTGGAAATTTTCCCTCCGGCACCGGCCGGAGCCGCTCAATTTTATCTGCAATTAGATTTGGATTATCAATGACGACACGTTCTGCCGTTTCTTTTCCAAGATAGCTGAATTCTTCCAGCATTTCCTCTGTCGTGCGAAGATAAAGCCCTTGTCCGCCCTCATCGCCGTAACCTTGTCCGGCCATAAGAATATTGCGGTAAAGTGCATCCTCTGGTTCCGAATAATGAGAGTCTGTCGTTGCAACAACAGGTTTTCCGAGCTTATCTGCTAAGTCCACAACCTTTCTATTAAAATTGCGCAGTTCCTCTCTGCTTTCTACAGTTCCGTTTTCAATCATAAACTGATTGTTTGTCAAAGGCTGGATTTCTAGATAATCATAGAAAGAAGCGATCTCTTCCAGCTCCTGCTCCGGCAGATTCTGTACAACTGCACGGAATACCTCGCCCGCTTCACAGGCTGAACCAATAATGATTCCTTCACGATACTGTGCAATCACCGATTTAGGCAGGCGGGGCCTTTTATAAAAATATTCCAAATGTGAAAGAGAAACTAATTTATACAGGTTTTTCAGCCCTGTCTGATTTTGCGCCAGCAGAATGATATGATTCGTCGGTGGCTTTTTATATTCAATTGTACCGTCTTCATTTCTGTAATCCCGATCTTCAAAAACATAGCCTTCCATCCCATAGATAATCTTCATATCAGGATATTTTTCTGCTGCTTTTGCTGCATCCGGAAAGGCTTGTACAACACCATGATCCGTAATCGCCATCGCAGGAAATCCCCAGTGTCCGTGAATCCGCACCATATCAGAAATTTCGTTTAACCCATCCATACGACTCATCTTTGTATGCGCATGAAGCTCAACTCTTTTTCTCTCGCTTCGGTCCTCCCGCTTCGGCAGCGTTCCTTTTTCAATATCCTTTCCCATAATAACAAGCACATTTTCAAAGGTATCCCACTGTGCTTCGCCCCGTACTCGAATAAAATCGCCGTTTTCTAAGTAATTGTCGATATCATCCCATTTCTGCGGGACCACAAACGCCTTTACGCACACCGATGTTTTTTTATCTGTCAGAAGCAGTGTCACCAGTCTTCTATCATTTTTTATCGTACGCGAGTCCTTTTTAAAGAGAATTCCTTCCACAATCACTGTTCCGCTGTCCGGTGTCAGCAAAGCCATATCCATTGCTGTGCCTTCAAAAGGTTTGCCCATAATGAGGTTGTCCTTTACCGGTTCATACTTCTGGCGTCGGCGAAATCCGTTCTGCAGGCGGTCGCTTCCGCCCGGATTTCCTCCCGTGCTGCTGCGCAGACCGGCAGTACTTTTATCCCCGTTTTGACCTGCACCCGTAGTCCTTCCATCCTGTTCTGCTTTTAAAAACGCCTCCCGTGCCGCTTCTGCTTCC
>CALXBT010000032.1 GCA_944386585.1 uncultured Clostridia bacterium
CATTGAAAAGACCATTCTTCAAAAATGCGTCTTAACTAAATGACATTGCGGCATAGCCCTGTTCTCTTTTATAATTGTTTATGAGTTTATCGTTTTGCTACAGTTTAAGCAATGCTGTAAATTTTTACTTCAGGTTCTTTATTTCAAAGAGGTTTTAAGCCAACGAATACATCATTTTGAAACATAGCGCTGGAAAGATAAGCTTGCGCGTTTACCGCGGCATTTTATAGGAGTAACTTGCGGACGCTCCTGTGTTTGGCGCTACAAATCTTGTGCTTTTTGGTATTTACACAGCTGAGTAATGTGTTCTCATGATACAGCTTAATCGAACATAACCGTCTCAGCTAAGTCTTGATTGGTATTTAATATTTCTAAGTTTACAATAGACACCGGAGCATTACTCTTTACTCTTTCTGCTCCTGTGATATCCCATCCGCCGCCAGCAGCAGCTTCGTTTGTATTTACCATTACTTCCATACCGCTATACATGAATCTTAACCAACCTTCTGCGGTCTTCGTGTCTTCTCCTGATAAGTATTCATAATCGTCGACACCGATCAAGGAGAAGAAATCCTGAAAGGACATGTCATCTTCCATGTCTGTGAAAAGTATGTTTGCTGTTGTTATAAAACCAGCGCATTCTATCTGTTCTTCATATTCGTTCATGGCCTTTTCAAAATCACCGCTCTGTCCTCCAAAAAAGAAGTAAATATATTCCGCTCCCTGCTTTCCAAAACATGCAGCAGCGCTATCTGGGAATCCATCTAAACTTACAATAAATTCACCTTCAGGATGCTCATTTTTTAATTCACTAAGTGTTTTTCCAATGTCATTAAAAAATTCAGGTGTGCTTGTCTCCGTTGATGCACCATTCTGCGCAATGTTGGAGTCTTCTGGCGTTTGGTCGTTAGGGGCTACAGGTGCGCAAGCAGAAAATGCGAAGGATACAAATAAAAATATTATTGCAATAACTACATTTCGTTTCATATTAATTTCCTTTCTGCGATATCATACTGCTATTTCCCTTATGAATGTGACATTTGTGAGGAATTTCTTGAAGTAAATCTACTAGACAGAATGATATATTATTGGATGAATTATAACAAGAATTACGATAAAAAACAAGGATTGGGAAATTGCTTCCAATCCTGTTCAATCAGAGCATATTTTTAATAGAAATGATAAATCCGAACACATTACCTGCTTGGATAATGCAGTTCGGATTGTCATTGTTTGGTCGGGATGACAGGATTCGAACCTGCGGCCTTTGCGTCCCGAACGCAACGCTCTACCAAGCTGAGCCACATCCCGTTGTCTGTTTAAAACAGCATATTTATTGTACTCCCTCAAAGGCAGATAGTCAATAAAAACTTGCTGAAATTAAAAAACTATCGAGATAAAGCAAGCAAATTGGAAAGATTAGAGGTAAAAATGCAGCGATAAGAAACCAAAAAGAAAGACTACCAGAATGATTCTGAAAGCCTTTCTTTTTCTATTATTTTTCCTGTGCAGGAGCTACTTTTGCATAACCGTTCCATGCAAATAAAGCTTCCGTATTTTCATTTCCGTAGATATCTTCAATATCGCAAATGTACAGATAATGATCACCGACTTCTACTGTCTGATTTAATTTTACAACGAATGCCAGCTTAGAACCAGCCGGAATCTTGATAGCGCAGTCCGGAAGTTTCTCAAGGTGAATATTGAGAGTTTTCACCTTATCAATGTTTCTTCCGGTAGAAGCACCGCATGGAATTACGTGCTCTGCGGTATCTTTTCCCGGAACGGTAATGACAGCCTGACCCGTTTGCCGGATACAATCTCCGGTATAGGCAGTCTTTCCCATTGCAAAGCCAATCATTGGCGGCTCGAAGGCGAGATAGGATACAAAGGAAACCGGCGCTAAATTCGTTGAACCATCCGGTTTGTTTGTGCAAATAAGGGTCAGCGGATTTGGAGAAGTAAACTCTGTTGCCTGAGCAATCGTAATTCTTTTCATAGAATAACCACCTTTCTGTTTTGTTTGTAGTATTTTCCATATTATACCCGATTTGAGACAGCTCAAAACAAGAGAAGCAGAAGAAAAAGTAAATCATCTAAAAATTGCCACACCTTAAAAATTGCCAAAAACCATTGACTTTTTGGTAATTTGTAGGTATGATTAGCTTTGCTTTAACAATATTCTATATTGAGCATCTGGCAACATACGGAGACTAAGGTACCACCTGGTGAAAACCCTTTGCGGGGCGTGGCATCAAAGGACTCTGGGCCATCGCAGGAGATAAGCAGCCTGCATGACTAAATCCGCAAAGGGGGATGCACAAAATGCAGAACAACAATACTTTAATTAGCTTACGCAACATATCCGTTGAATTTGACGGGCAGAAGGTTCTTGACAGAATCAGCCTTGATATCAGCGATAAAGAATTTGTTACGCTCCTTGGGCCGTCTGGCTGTGGGAAAACAACGACTCTGCGAATTATCGGAGGATTTGTAGACCCAACGGAGGGTGATATTTTTTTTGACGGAAAAAAAATCAACGGACTGCCGCCTCACAAGAGGCAGGTTAATACCGTTTTTCAGCGGTATGCACTATTTCCACACTTGAATGTTTACGAGAATGTAGAATTCGGACTTAAAATCAATAAGATCCCAGAGGAAGAACGCAGAAAAAGAGTGAAAGAAATGCTTGCGCTTGTAAATCTGCGCGGTTTTGAGCTGCGCAGGGTAGGGAATCTTTCCGGCGGACAGCAGCAGAGAGTCGCAATCGCAAGGGCGCTTGTAAATCATCCGCGTGTGCTGCTGCTCGATGAGCCTCTCGGTGCGCTTGATCTAAAACTACGGAAAGAAATGCAGATTGAGCTGAAACGCATTCAAAAGCAGCTTGAAATTACTTTTCTCTATGTAACCCACGACCAGGAGGAGGCACTCACCATGTCGGATCGTGTAGTTGTTATGCGCGACGGAGAAATTCTGCAAATAGGGTCGCCGACAGATATTTACAATGAACCAGTAAATGCTTATGTGGCAGACTTTATTGGAGAAAGCAATATCATCGATGGGATCATGCGGGAGGATTATTTCGTAGAATTTGCCGGAAAAATGCTTCCTTGTACAGACAGCGGCTTTGGAAAGAACATGCCTGTTGATGTGGTAATCCGTCCGGAAGACTGGGAAATCAGTGAGGACGGCAAAGGCCAGTTTAACGGTGTGGTGGAATCGACGATTTTTAAAGGTGTACACTTTGAAAACATTGTGGATGCGGGCAATATCAAATTTATGGTACATACAACGCAGGAACATCAGCCGGGAAGTCGCATCGGACTTTCGATTATTCCAGATTATATTCATATCATGCATAAAATGGGCAAAGACGAGACGCTGGAACTGGGTGCGCTTGCAGCAGATTCTCTCCTGACGGACGAGGAAGAAGCGGCTTCAGAAGAAGAATAGGAGGCGCGGAGATGAGATCAAGAATTACAGCGGCGCCGTATCTGCTTTGGGCGGTGCTTTTCATTGTTATTCCGCTGGTGCTGGTGGCAGTGTTTGCCTTTACAAATACAGGCGGCGGTTTTACTCTCGAAAACTTTAAAAATTCAGCGGACTACGCTCCCGTGATTTTCAATTCTATCTGGCTTTCGATGATTGCAACAGCAATTTGTCTTGTCATCGCTTATCCGCTGGCATACGTCATTTCACGCCGTTCGGCGGGCAGTCAGCGGACGATGATTATGTTGATTATGCTGCCGATGTGGATGAATTTTCTGCTTCGGACCTATGCATGGATGACATTGCTGGAAAATAACGGACTCATCAATAAACTGCTTGGATTTCTTGGGCTTGGACCATTTGAAATGATCAATACGCAAGGGGCGGTCGTACTTGGCATGGTATACAATTACTTGCCGTTTATGATTCTACCGCTTTATTCCGTAATGGTAAAAATAGAAAATTCACTGGTAGAGGCTGCTTCCGATCTTGGATGCAGCGCTTCTGATACAATGAAGCATGTGCTCCTGCCTCTTTCAATGCCAGGCGTTACGACAGGCATTATCATGGTCTTTGTACCGTCGGTATCGACCTTTGTCATTTCACGAATGCTAGGCGGCGGTTCTTTTATGCTGATCGGGGATTTGATAGAAATGCAGTTTCTCGGAAACGCTTATAATCCGAATTTAGGGGCGGCGATTTCAATGGTGCTGATGTTTATCATTTTGATTTGCATGGCGCTGACGAATCTTTTCAAGGATCCGGAGGAAAAGGAGGGACTGCTGCTATGAAAAATAAAAAAACAGGTGCTGGATGGCTTTCTAACAGTTATATTGCGCTCATAATGATTTTTCTTTATGCTCCGATTCTGGTGCTGATGATTTATTCATTTAATGAAAGTAAGAGCAGAAGCGGATGGGCGGGCTTCAGTCTGCACTGGTACCGGGAGCTTTTTAAAAATGATGCGATTATCAGCGCGCTTCTTGTAACGCTTTTTGTAGCGTTTGTTTCAGCGATTCTTGCGACTGTCATCGGTACGCTGGCAGCAATCGGAATTCAGTCAATGAAAAGCAGTTCTAAGACAGCAATCATGAATTTTACTTATGTGCCGGTGGTCAGTCCAGAAATTGTGATGGGCGTATCGCTTATGCTGTTGTTTGTGCTTTTGCGGATGGAATCGGGACTGATCACTTTGGTTTTGGCGCATGTTACCTTTAATCTGCCGTATGTGATTTTATCGGTAATGCCAAAACTGCGTCAGATGGATAAGCATTTGTTTGATGCGGCGATGGATCTTGGCTGTACGCCGGGTATGGCATTCCGCAAGGTAATGCTGCCGGAAATTATGCCGGGGATCATAACAGGATTTTTAATGGCACTGACTTTCTCACTGGATGATTTTAATGTCAGCTATTTTGTAAGCGGTGATAAATTCCAGACGCTTCCGATTCTGATTTACTCTATGACAAGAAGAAGGGTCAGCCCAGAAATCAACGCGCTTTCCGCAATTATTTTTGTGATTGTGCTGCTGGTGCTCATCATTGTAAATGTGCAGGATGCGCGAAGAGAAAAGCAGCTTCGGAGAAAGGAGGCTGCGCTGAATGAATAAGATAAAAAAGGAGATTCGAGGGAGCAGCAAAAATGCTGATAAAAGGAATTTTGCAGTGCAGAAGTGCGTACAGATTTCCAAAATAATTGCCGTTTTTCTTCTGACAGTGATAGCAGCGCCGTTTGTATTTGGTGCAGCTGGAATGCTTATCACTTCTGAAAAAGGCGGGACAGAACTATGGATAATGACAGAGGCGTACTCTTATGCGGAGCCGGAGGAGGAAAGCTATGAGCTTGCAGAGCCGGAAGCGGAGGGTGCAGAGGATGAATTTGACTATGAATACGGCGAATATGACGAAGCGTATTACAGCCGTTTTCGCAATGCGGGAATTTCAATCAGCGTCTATAACTGGGGTGAGTATCTTTCGGACGGCAGCGATGACCTTATGGATATCTGTGCAGCGTTTACAGAACTGACGGGAATTGATGTATACTATACTAATTTTGCGACAAACGAAGAACTATATGCTAAACTGAAAGGCGGTAGCACAAGTTATGATGTAATCTTTCCATCGGATTATATGGTGGCCAGAATGATTGAAGAGGATATGCTTGCGCCGCTGAATCATGAGAATATTCCCAATCTGAAATATATTGATCCCCAGTTTATGGATCCGGAATATGATCCGGGATCGCGTTACAGCGTGCCGTATACATGGAATACAGTCGGGATTATTTATAATACCAAACTGGTTGATGAGGTACCGGATAGCTGGGATATTCTCTGGGATGAGAAGTATAAAGGACAGATTCTGATGTTCAGCAATTCACGCGACGCTTTTGCAATCGCATGCAAGGCACTGGGATATTCAATGAATACAGAGAGTGAAGAAGAATTGCATGAAGCGGCGGCGCTGTTGATTGAGCAGAAGCCGCTGGTACAAGCGTATGTCATGGATCAAATTTTTGATAAGATGGAAAATAACGAAGCCGCGATTGCGCCGTACTATTCGGGAGATGCGACGCTGATGATGCCGTATAATGAAAATATTGCGGTTGCATTTCCGAAAGAAGGCACCAATTTATTCATCGATGCGGCCTGTATTCCAAAGGATGCACGGCAGAAGGATGCGGCGGAGATGTTTATCAATTTTTTGAACGAGCCGGATGTAGCAGCAGAAAATGCAGAATATATCGGTTATGCAACGCCGAATCTTGCAGCGTACGAGCTGCTTGATGAAGAAATTCAGGAGGATGAGGCGATTTATCCGCCTGAATCCGTGATTGCTACCTCTGAACAGTTCATTCATCTTTCAGAGGAAACGAATTTGCTGATGGATCAGCTTTGGACACAAGTCATGGCGCAGGGAGATTCTTTTTTGAAGTGGGGTCTGCCGCCGATTTTAGTGCTTGCTGCGATTATTGCCGGCAAAGCGGTTTACAGGGTAAGAAAAAAAGCGGCGTACAAGCGCATGAGCGGGGATCTGTAGCAAGAGAATAAAAGCTCTGACTTACTTAAAGGCAGATTTTTAATCGGAATAATAAAAAAATAAATGAAGCGCCTTATTTTCTGAAAAACGCAGAAGATAAGGCGTTTTTGGTAGCAGCAGGATGTCAAGAGAGGAAAATAGCGGGAGACAAAAGTTCAGCAAAATTAAAAGATATACAAAAAATTATGTATAAATAGGAAAAATGGAATAAGATGCCGATAAAAAGTGCAGAAAAAAGAAAAGGAGAAAATGAGAGATTAGGAGGGAAGAACGATGAAAATAGGAATTCTCTGTGGAGAGGATATTGAAATTCAGCCGTTCCTTTCACAGATAGAGGGCTGTACGGTAACGGAGCGGGCAATGCTGAGAATTTATGAAGGGACGATAAACAGTGTGCCGACAGCATTGCTGATGAGCGGTATTTGCAGAGTTGATACGGCAGTCGCAGCGCAGATCCTTATTTCTTGCTATCATGTCGATGCGATCATCAGTGCAGGCATTGCGTTTGGTATGGATAAAAGGATTCGGGTTTTTGATACAGTGATTTCTACAGAAGCGGTGTATTACGGAATAGCAGAGAATTCACTGACAAATCTTTCTCCGCAGATGAGTTCTGTATTTTTTCCAGCTGATGAAGAACTGCTTGTCTTGTCGCGGGCAGCAGCAAGAAAACTTACTGGATTTGAAACTGTGATGCAGAGTGAAAAGACAAGGACTGATAAAGCAGATAGGATGATAGGAAAGCAAAACAGAAAACCATGTATTTTCTGGGGGAGAATGGCTACCGGAGAGGGACTCTTTAGCTTAGCAGGAAAAAAAGAAATAAAGGCGGAATATGCGCTGCTTTCAGCAGATACGAAAACGGCTAATGCCGCGCATGTCTGTTATGTTAACCGGACTCCTTTCCTTGCTATTCGCACCATTGTCGATACAGGAGAACACAGCGGGACGGATGCTTCAGCTCTGAACTATAGATGGGCTTCCGGGACAGCAAGAGATATTACAGTGGCAGTGCTTTCGGAGCTGAAAGAATATTTGTCTGATGAGCTTTGGTAAGAGAGACTGAATAAATGGAATTTTCTTTAAAAGGCGGAAAATTTAAGCGTGTATTCAGAAGGAAAATGTGGTACTATAAACGCAGAATACAGAAAGGTGTCCGAAAAGCTGCTAATAGCAGTGAGGGTGATGATAGAGAAAAAGGAGACGGGATATGAAAAAAACAGTGCTGAAAAACTATGCAAAACTGATTGTAACAATGGGGCTTAATGTTCAGAAAGGACAGGAAGTGGTAATTCGTGCTGAACTTGACCAGCCTGAATTTGTAAAATATATAGTGGAAGAATGTTATCGGGCAGGAGCTAAAAAGGTAATTGTAGATTGGAATTATCAGCCGCTGACCAAACTGCATGTACGGCATCAAAATTTAAAGACGCTCTCAACAATAGAAAAATGGGAAGAAGAAAGAATGATTCATCAGGCGGAAACCTTACCGTGCGAACTTTACCTCATGTCAGAGGATCCAGATGGTCTCTCCGGTGTTAATCAGGAGAAAATGGCAAAAGCGAGACAGGCAAAGTATCCGATTATAAAACCTTATAAAGATGCGGCGGAAAACAAAAGGCAGTGGTGTATTGCAGCTGTGCCGGGTGCGGCTTGGGCGAAAAAGGTATTTCCGGGCGTACCGAAAAATACCGGAGTAGAGCTGCTCTGGAAAGCAATTCTCTATGCGGCGAGGGCAGAAGAGGACCCGATTTCTGCCTGGAAGCAGCACAACGCAGATCTGACAAGGCGCTGTGAGTATTTAAACGGACTGGGCCTCAAAACACTGGAATACAAGGCTGCGAACGGAACGGATCTTAAAGTCGGACTGATTGAGGATGCAGTTTTTCTTGGTGCCAATGAAAAATCTTTGCAGGGAATTGATTTTAATGCCAATATCCCGTCAGAGGAGGTATTTACTTCGCCGAAGCGCGGTGAAGCGGAGGGAATTGTTTATGCGAGCAAGCCGCTTTCCTATCAGGGACAGTTGATTGAAGATTTCTGGATTCGCTTTGCAGATGGCAGAGCAGTTGAAGTCCATGCGGAAAAAAATGAGGAGCTTCTGAAAAAACTGATTTCCATGGATGAATCGGCGGCGTATCTTGGAGAATGCGCTTTGGTACCCTGCGATTCGCCGATTTCTAATCTCGGTATTACCTTTTACAATACGCTTTTTGATGAAAATGCCGCCTGTCATCTGGCGCTCGGTATGGGATTTACAAGCTGTATTAAGGAGTATGAACGATATACGCTGACAGAGTGCCGGGAAAAAGGAATTAACGATTCCATTATTCATGAGGATTTCATGATTGGCACAGAGGATCTTTCTATTGTCGGTGTAACAAAAGACGGCCGCAGAATACAGATTTTTGAAAACGGAAACTGGGCCTTTTAAAAGAGATATAGAAAATATAGCAGCTGTTATTTCATAAATCGGTGCAGGATCTGAGATTTTTTTGCGGAATATGGATGATAGCGTGCGCTGATGTCGAATCTTGCCGCTTTTTTGACGATGCCGCGATAATGGCTGAAAGTATCAAAGCTGCTTTTTCCGTGATATTGTCCCATCCCGGAATCGCCGATTCCGCCAAAAGGAAGATGCGGCGTAGCAAGGTGAAGAACTGTATCGTTAATACAGCCGCCGCCGAAAGAAAGACAGTCAAGAACCTGCCGTTCGGCTGCACGGCTTTTGGTAAAGAGATAAAGGGCCAGCGGTCGCGGCCGATTTCTGACAAAATTGATTGCAGAGTTTAAATCGGAAACGGAAAGGACCGGCAGAATCGGTCCAAAGATTTCTTCCTGCATGATCGGCGCATCGTCAGTAACATGGTCAAGTACAGTCGGCTCAATGAAACGTTTTTGAGGGTCTGATGCACCGCCAATGACGATGTGCTGCGCGCTTGCGGAAAGCAGAGAGCAAAGGCGCTGAAAGTGCTTTTCATTGATAATGACGGGCATATTCTGCATTTTTCCGTCAGGGAAAAACGAAGTGAGAGCGCTTCGGTATTCTGTAAGAAATTTGTCTTTTACCTGTTTGTCAATGAGTACATAGTCAGGAGCAACACAAGTTTGGCCTGCATTGAGGATTTTACCGAAGGCGATTCGCCGTGCTGCGAGGCAAAGGTCGGCGGTGCGGTCAATGATAACAGGACTTTTGCCGCCGAGTTCTAAAGTAACAGGCGTGAGTGTTTGTGCCGCCGCCGACATAACTTCTTTGCCGACGGCAATACTGCCGGTGAAAAAGATATAATCAAATTTTTCTGCCAGCAGCGCTTTATTTTCAGAACGGCCTCCCTCTATTACGGCGACATGTTCCGGCGGAAAAACTGTGCTTAACAAGCGATGTACTGCATGGCTTGTGTGGGATGCATAGCACGAGGGTTTGATAACAGTACAGTTGCCGGATGCGATGCTGCCGATGAGAGGCCCGATAGAAAGCAGAAATGGGTAGTTCCACGGCGCCATGATGAGAACACTTCCATAAGGTTCGGGAGAAATGAAGCTTTTGGACGGAAATTGTGTAAGCGGCGTGCGCACGCGCTTTTCCTGCATGAAAGTATGAAGATGCTTAATCTGATAGGAAAGTTCACTGAGCGTCAGACCTATTTCGCACATATAGGCTTCCTGTGCGGATTTGCGCAGGTCAGCAAAAAGAGCATCGGCAATTTGTGTTTCCTCTTGCCGGATAGCTGTCTGCAGTTTTTTCAAAGCACAAATCCGTGTTTCATAGGAGCGGGTGTTTCCGGCACAAAAATAGTCTTGTTGCTGTTTCAGTAAATCGTTTATTTTCATAGAACGGTTCCTCTCTTGCGCTGTGCTTTCCTACACATGCTATTTCATTTATTATACCACAAAACGGTATTTTTATCAAATGAGGTACAACACCGGAAGCTGTGTATTTCAGCGGCGGATTGCGAAGGATCATTCTTTCGTAAAAGGCGGAAGATATAGGCGTGATAATTTGCGGATTGATGTTTGCAAGGAAAGAATTGTATGATAAAATAGAGCAGAATTAGATCGGGCGCTGAAATGTGCACGAAAATTGAAGGGAATCGGAAGGAAGCGTGACATGAGTACAAAAAAAAGAAAAGAAAACGCGGGTTTGAAAATAAAAGTTGCCGGCGGTACTTTGCTTGCCGCCGGAGCTTCTGCCGTTGCAGTTTGCGCGGCAGCAAACCATTTTTTTCAAGTTGCAGTTGTTAGGGATGACGAAAAAAGAAGAAAAAGGAAAAGACCACAGACGCAGAAAAATGCAGATCGCGTACTGGCGGCGTACAATGATGAAATCCAGGCGGGAATGGAATGGCTAAAAAAACAGGAAACAGAAATGGTTTTGCTTGAGAGCTTCGACGGACTCATGCTGGCGGCAGATCTTCTGGAAGCGCCGGAAGCCAGCGGTACAATTATTTTGTCTCATGGTTACAGGAGTACGCCGGAATATAACTTTGCATGCGTGGCACAGTATTATCATGAAAAAGGCTTTCATTTGCTTTTTGTTCATCATCGGGCGCACGGAAAGAGCGAAGGAAAGTATATTACGATGGGCGTAAAGGAAAGCCGTGATCTTGCAGACTGGGCGCAGTGGACGGCAGACCGCTTTGGAAGCAGGCATGATATTTTTCTGAACGGTATTTCTATGGGGGCAACGGCGGTGCTGCTGGCAAGCGGCTTTCCGCTGCCGCAGAATGTACGCGGGATCATTGCGGACTGCGGCTTCACTTCTCCATATGAGATTTTCTGTCATATTTTGAAAAAAGACTATCATCTGCCGAAGTTTCCGCTGCTTTATGCGACGGAACATATGGCAAAGAAAAAGGCTGGATTCTGTTTTCAGGAAGCTGATACAAGAAGGGCGCTAAAGGGGAATCAGATCCCGGTACTTTTTATACACGGAGGGATGGATGATTTTGTGCCGGTTTCCATGAGCATTGAAAATTATAAAGCCTGCAACGCCGAAAAGATGCTTTTCATCGTGGAAGAAGCTTCCCATGCAACCTCTTATATGGTTGATCGGGACGGCCATCGGCGTGCTCTGGATGAATTTTTGAAGAAATACCGAAAGAATGAAAAAACAGCGGAAAAACAGATATGAATTTTTTCTCTGTATTATGCTGATAAGGAGTTAATTAGAAAATGGCAGCGCGTGAATATCGTGCAGAAAGGCGCAGAAAGCTGAAAGGAATTCTTACGGCTCTGCTCTTTGTTTTAGCGGCAATCCTTTTGATTTATCTGATGACAGCAGAAAGCATTGAGGATCATCTTTTCATTGATGAGGTATGCGGAGGGGCCGTTTGGCAGGCGCTTGCAAAACAGGCGCAAATAGAAGTGCAGGTGCGCGGAATTCTTGACAGAATGACGCTGGAGGAAAAAGTTGGGCAGATGTTTCTTGTTCGCTTTCCGGAAGAAAATGCAGAACAGATGATAGAAAGGTATCATATGGGCGGCTATATTTTGTTTGCCCGTGATTTTCGTGGAAAGACGCCGGAACAGGTGAAAGAGGAAATTGCAGGCTACCAAAGCACGGCGCTGATTCCGATGTTGATTGGCGTGGATGAAGAAGGAGGAACTGTAACGCGAATCAGCCAGAATCCGGCATTTCGCGCTGAAAAATTTTCTTCCCCGCAGGAATTGTATCAGGCGGGAGGTCTTGATATGGTTCGGCAGGATACTAGAGAAAAATGTGTTTTTCTGCGCAGGCTTGGAATTAATCTTAATTTTGCGCCGGTCGCCGATGTATCGCAAAACCCGTTGGATTTTATTTATGAAAGGAGTTTTGGAAAGGGCGCGGCTGAGACGGCGGAGTATGTAAAGGCTGTTGTCGAAATAATGGAGGAAGAAAAGATTGGCAGCGTGCTGAAGCACTTTCCGGGTTACGGCAATAATTCAGATACGCATACAGGCGTTTCCTATGATCTGCGCTCCCGTGAAAATTTTCGAGAAGTTGATTTTTTGCCGTTTCAGGCAGGAATCGATGCCGGAGCAGAAATGGTACTGGTATCGCACAATGTAGTAAACAGCATGGATCCGTTTTGCCCGGCATCTCTTTCAGAGTCTGTACATCGGATTTTGCGGGAAGAACTTGGCTTTACAGGTGTAATCATTACAGACGATCTTTCGATGGAAGGAGTACGTGAATTTGCTGACGACGACAGGATTGCCGTGCTGGCGGTCAAGGCAGGAAACGATTTTTTGTGCTGTACTGATTTTGAAGTGCAAATTCCGGCTGTAGTGGAAGCGGTAAGGAACGGAGAAGTTTCAGAGGAACGGGTCGAAGAATCAGCAGCGCGTATCCTGCGCATGAAAATTTCACTGGAACTTCTCTGACAAAAATTCTGATAGGGGCTCCGGCGGTATGCTTGACGAATCATTTTGCAGGTGATAAAATAAACAAGGATAGAAAGCAGGAAGCTTTCAATATGAAACCATGAAGGTTTGTGCAGAGACGGTAAAACTATCGGATCTGGGCAGTTTTTCGTGGTTTTTATTTTTGTAGAAAGGAAAGAAAACTGCAGTGGCGGAAGTAAAAGGAAAAAAGCATAAATTCAAGAATAGCAGGTGCGAAGAAAATGATGCTGTTTGGATTGCGCAAGAAAAATTTTTTCCGGTATATTTTTTAAAAAAGGCGGGGCAGTTGGTACTCTCTTTATTGGTATTGTCCGTTCTTGTTTTTTTTATATCGCGCCTGGCGCCGGGAGAGCCGCTGAGAGCTTTTTACGGTGACGCAGTAGAACGCATGGGTCCGGAACAGCTTGCGGCTGCCCGAGATAGGCTGGGACTTGATGAAAACCTTTTTGTACAGTACTGGAATTGGCTGACGGGAGCGCTGACAGGAGATTTTGGAATTTCGTTTCAATATAAGCAGGATGTGCTGTCTGTTGTCGGAAAAGTATCTTTCAATACGCTGATTCTGACGCTGGTGTCGTTTATGCTGATTTTTGTGCTGGGACTGCTCCTCGCAGTTTTTTGCGTTATGCGGGAAGATAAGGCGGCAGATCGGATCATTCGCCGGCTGGGCGTAGCAGCAAACAGCGTGCCGGAATTTTTAGCAGCGCTTCTTCTTATGTTCATTTTTTCTGTCAGTCTCGGACTGCTGCCTTCTTCCGGCGCGTATTCAATTGGACAGAGCGGAAACATTGCGGACAGGGCGCTGCATTTGGTATTGCCGGTTGCGGCAATTGTTTTCTCACATCTATGGTACTGTGCATATCTTATGCGCAATAAACTGTCGGATGAAATCCGCAAAGAATATGTGCTTCTCTGCCGCGTAAAGGGATTATCGGAGCGGGAGATTCTTTTCAAGCATTGTCTGAAAAACATCATGCCGGCTATTGTCAGTATTATGGCAGTTTTTCTGCCGCATCTTCTGGGAGGTACATATATCGTAGAAATGGTGTTTTCCTATCCGGGACTCGGAACGCTGGGATTTGAAAGCGCGCAGTACCATGATTATAACATGCTGATGGTGATTGCTCTTATTACAGGCTTCTTTGTCATTACGGCTAACATGCTGGCGCAGGCAGTAAACGAGAAGCTTGATCCGCGCATGAGATACGGAGAAAGGATTTCTGTAAAGGCTGGAGGTGAAGGCAGTGAATAGCCAGAGATGCAGAATAAAGAGAGCAAAAGAAAACGAAAGACGGATTCCGTATGCTGCTGTTTTATTTTTGGCAGTGCTGACGGCAGGATGCCTTTTGGCAGAGCTTATTATGCCGTATGATCCGACCTATATGAATCTGGCAGCAGTCAGTGAGGCGCCATCATCGTCGCATCTTTTGGGAACAGATACGCTGGGCCGTGATATCTTTTCAATCATTTGGTACGGCGGAAGAATATCCCTGTTTGTAGCGCTTGTTGCGACACTGATTTCAACTATAATCGCAATAGTATATGGATCCATTGCTGGATTTTCACCGCGCCACCTCGATGAGATGCTTATGCGGTTTTCGGAGATTCTTATGAGTATTCCGAGTATCCTGCTCGTCATTTTCCTGCAGGCGATACTCGGAGAGGCATCTGTTTTGTCTATTGCAGTTGTGATTGGCATCACTGGCTGGATGCCGGTCGCGAAGATGGTGAGGAGTGAGGTAAAACAAATCCGCAGCTCGGATTATATATTGGCGGCGCAGACAATGGGAGGCGGATTTTTTTATGTGCTGCGGCGGCATTTAACGCCAAATTTTTTGTCAGCAATTATGTTCATGGTTGTAACAAGTATCGGAAGTGCGATTGCAACAGAAGCAACGCTGAGTTTTCTCGGCATTGGTCTTCCTACCAATATTATTTCATGGGGCTCTCTGATGTCACTTTCACAGGGGGCGATTCTTTCGGGTGCATGGTGGCTGCTTTTGATACCGGGCACGGTGCTCGTAACCACAATTATCTGTATTACCGAAATCGGGGAATATCTGCGCACGTCCGGCCGGCGGGAGAGACTTTTATAAGGAAAATCAGGACTGCGGCAGGAAGCTGCAGCCGAAATAGAAAGAGTAGGGAAAAGGAAACAAAAAATCCGGAAAAACAGCTGAAAAAAGAGAGGAGAAATAGTTTATGCTGAAAATGAAAACAAAAGGAAAGCAGCTGGCTGCTGCGATTTTAACTGCTGCAATGTTGCTGGCGCTTGCAGGCTGCGGAAATAGTGAGGTCCAAAAAACGGATGAAAAGACGCTTATTTATGGAAGCGGCGATTATACGGCTATTAACCCGGCACTGTATGAACATGGGGAAATCAATCTGCTGCTGTTTTTGGGACTGACGGCGCACGACGCGGAGAATGATATTGTTCCTGCTGCGGCAGAAAGCTGGATTTATGATGAAGCAACTTACACCTATACTTTTACAATGCGGGAGGGCCTTACCTTTCACGATGGAGAGGCACTTACGGCAGATGATGTAAAATTTACACTGGAAACGATTATGAATCCGGACAATGGCTCTGAAAACGCTGCCAATTTTGAAGATATCGATAAAATCGAAGTGCTTGATGACCGGCATATTGCAATCAAGCTTACTGCACCGAATGTAGCGATGCTCGATTATTTGACGATAGGAATTTTACCGGAACATCTCTTGGCGGGTAAGGATATTATCACAGACAGTTTTAATCAGAACCCGGTCGGTGCAGGCCCGTACAGGCTGATCGACTGGGATTTTGGTCAGAGTATTACGCTGGAAAAATTTGATGATTTTTATCTCGGAGAGCCGAAGATCGATCAGATAATTTTTAAAATCGTACCGGATACGGATGCCAGAGCACTGCAGCTTAAAAGCGGAGAACTTGATTTTGCACAGATTACGCCGAAAGGAATGACAGAATTTGAAGATGCGGACGGATACAGGGTATATAAGATGAGTACTGCCGATTATCGCGGTATCCTCTATAATTTTAACAGCGACTTTTTCAGCAGGCACAGGGAACTGCCGAATATTCTGAGCTATGCGATTGACAGACAGGCGATTATTGACAGCGTGCTTCTGGGATATGGAGTACCGGCGTATTCGCCGCTGCAGATGGGACCGTACAATAATCCGGATATGGAAAAGTTCGAATATAATCCGGAAAAGGCAGAGAAACTGCTTGAGGATGCGGGCTGGAAAAAGGAAAATGACGGATACTATTATAAAAGCGGCGAGCAGCTGAGCTTTGCTATCAATAACGGGCAGGGTGATCAGGTACGGATTGATATGGCGAATATCTGTGCGCAGAACTTGCAGGAAATCGGCGTAAATGCGACAGTAACGGTCAATGCTGAAACAGACTGGGCAGGTCAGGACGCTTATCTCATCGGCTGGGGAAGTCCTTTTGATCCGGACGATCATACATATAAGGTATTCGGAACAGACAAGGGTGCAAATTACAGTGCTTATTCCAATGCGCGCGTAGACAGCCTGCTTCAGCAGGCGCGCGAAAAGGCTTCTTATGAAGAAAGACTTCCGCTTTATCAGGAATTTCAGGAGGAGATAACAAAGGATATGCCGTATACTTTTATTGCTTATATCGATGCGATGTATGTTGGAAAGGATAAAATTACGGGTATTACAGAGGATACTGTACTGGGGCATCACGGAGTTGGAATTTTTCACAATATCTATGAATGGGATATTTCGGAGTAGCAAAAGACGAAAGAGGATGCTATGGAAAAGCAGCTTGAAAATGTATTGACAATAAAAGATTTGAAGGTGGCTTTTGAGGGACCTGAAGGAGATAATACTGTGCTTAAAGGAGTAGATCTGACCCTGAAGCGCGGAGAGCTTTTGGCGCTTGTCGGAGAATCAGGCTGCGGAAAAACTGTATTGTGCAAAACAATGCTGGGAATTCTCTGTGAAAGGGGACGAATTCGCAGCGGTGAGATTTTGCTCGGCAGTGAAAATCTGCTTCAGAAATCTGAAAAAGAGCTGAGAAAATATCACGGTGGTGAAATTGCAATGGTTTTTCAAGACCCGATGACCTCACTGAATCCGACTGTCTGCATCGGAGAACAGATTGCGGAAGTGGTGCGCAGGCATAGAGGATTTGGAAGAACGGCAGCAAAAAAAGAAGCGGAGGCTTTGATGGTGCAGGTAGGTCTTTCTAATCCACCGGAGCGGTATTTTCAGATGCCGCATCAGTTTTCCGGCGGTATGCGCCAGCGGGTGGCGCTGGCAATTGCGCTGGCAGGAGAGCCAAAGCTGCTTCTGGCCGATGAGCCAACGACGGCACTGGACATCGGAATACAGGAACAGATTCTTGCACTGCTAAAAACGATACAGAAAGACCGCTGCTGCACAATTGTTTTCATTACCCACGACCTTAGTCTGGCAGGCGATATTGCTGATCGTGTGGCAGTAATGCAGGGCGGGAAAATTGTAGAGCTTGGGGAGACGGAGGAGGTCTTTACAAATCCGCAGCATGAATATACAAAAAGACTTCTTTCTTACACCGCTTATGGAAAGGGAACCGGACATAGTCATGGAAAATATTTTAATTCCGGCTTAGAAAGAAGGCTGGGCGAAAAGGAGAAACTGCCTGGTACAGACGGCCGGGATTTATTAAAAACAGAGCTGCCCCAAAAGACGCTGATTGAAATCCGCGCTCTCAGTAAATATTTTATGCTGACAAAAAAGAAGGCCGTGACGGCGTTTGAAAATCTCACACTTGATGTTTACGAAGGAGAGCTTTTAGGGATTGTAGGACCGTCCGGTGGCGGTAAATCGACACTGGCGCGGTGTATTATGGGAATTTATGAGCCGTCCGGCGGCGAGATCTTTTTCCGCAACGGGGATCTGCGTGACAGCGGGAATCCAAAATTGTCGAAAGCAGAGCAAAAAAATTGGAAGCAGATGATTTTTCAAGATTCCGCTTCTGCTTTTAATCCGCGTATGACGGTGGAGGAAATCATCGGCGAACCCCTGTTGATTGCACAGAAAAAAAGACCGGACCGTCAGCTGATTTTGTCGTTGATGGAACAGACTGAGCTGCCGGCCGATCTGATAAACCGGCATCCGCACCAGCTTTCCGGAGGGCAGCGTCAGCGTGTTGCTATTGCAAGAGCCTTGTCGGTAGAGCCTCAGCTTCTAATCGCTGATGAACCGATTTCATCGCTTGATATTTCAGTACAATCACAGATTGTACATCTGTTTAAACGGTTGCAGCAGCAGCGTCAGCTTACAGTGATGTTGATTGCGCATGATTTGCCAATGTTGCAGCATGTAAGCGACAGAATTATTGAATTGAAACGGAATTAATTCAGCAGAAAGATACCGATATTGAGATAGCCGGCGAAAAGCGTCCAAAGAAGATAAGGCAGCAGCAGAGCAGCAGCCGGCCTTGCAGTATGGTAAAACCGCAGCAATGTTAAAAAGATGAGAAGGCACAGAAAAATGAGCCAAAAAAAGGAGAATAAATAGAGCTGAAGCCGAAAGAAAAAGATCGGCCAGAGGAAATTGACGAGCAGCTGCAATGCATAAGCTTGAAGAGCAGAGCGAACAGTACTCTTTGGCCGTCCGGAAATCAGAATAAGATAGGATGCAAAACCCATTAGGAGATATAAAAGAGTCCAGACGATCGGGAAAACAGAGCCCGGCGGCGTAAGAGGCGGCTTGTTCAATTGAGCGAATTCTGCACGAATGTCTCCTGTTATGGCGGCGGAAAGAGCACCAACACAGAGAGGCAGCGCAAGACAGAGAATCAAAGACTTCCATTGCATGTGAAAATTTGTATACAAATAAATCACCCCGTATTTACTATATGCGGGGTGATTTTGTTTATGTGTGATAAAGAAGTAATAGAAGTGTAAAAAATTTTGCCGTTCCTGTCCGGAACTTGCGCAGAGTGTCAGATAGGCCGAGCTTATTCTTCGGGCAAGTCGATCTTACTTACCTACAAAGCTGTAATAAATATCAATGTACTGGCGGCGTACTTCGTTCTCATCATATTCACATTCATAGACAACGATTTTCTCCACCATTTCACGTAAGAGAGTGTCAGTTCTTCGTACATGCGGACAGCACTCATAAACTTTTCAGCATTTATCGTAGCTTCCTGTGCCTTGTTCAGTTCGCCTTGCAGAACGGCTGCTCTGTCTTTCAGTTCCCGTTGCTCGAATTCATAGTCTTGCGGATGTTTCCATAAAAGGTTTATCGTTGGCTTCCCGTTTACATTGTCCTCATACAGACGCTTGATATAGTGGATTAACTCGGCAGTCAGGCTTTGCACCTATTCAAACTGCTTGGCGTGCAAGTGGGGGATTGTTCAATATAATTATCTGGCCGCAAATAGAAACGGGGAGAAGCTGCCAACGGCGGGCATAGCCCGTTCATTTTGATCGTTGACTGCTCCGGCTGGTTGTGCTATTTCCTTTCTTGAAAAAGGAGTTATCAATATAATAAAACTGAATTACGTTACTCAATCTATCATTGTTTGCAATATTTTAATCCAATCCGTTTCTCTTATCCCCCCGTTTAGTGATAATGAATATGCAAACTCGCTGTCTGTCCAGATTGCCAAAGTATAGTTTTCGCCATTGCCTTTTAGCGTGACATTGATGTTATTCACCGATATTTCGCTTGTTAATTCATAAAAATTGTAGTCACCGCTTACATTATCAGACCCAATACCTTTGCGAAAAACCGCTGTTTGTTCACCGTTTGTATAGACGATTTCAGCTATTTCCGCCCAATAAGCAGTATAAACAACGCTTTCAGGTTCAAACGGCAAGTTTCCCGGTTCGGCCACTTCAAAGCCTACCGTTTCCGATAATTCTTTAGCAGAGGATACCTCAACAATATCGTTATTTCCAACAACAGGCGGCTCGTTAGAGATGTTCAGTAGATTAAGCAGAGTCAACGCCCCGACTAGCATAACTGCAAAGCAAGCCGCAAGCGTAGCGAAGCGTTTTATATTTGGGAAATGAACAATCCTCGCCTGTTTCTTTTCTGCAAAATCCATATCCTTGATATTACTTAAGATTCGACTACGCATTTCAGGCGTAACTTCAATATGTTTCATTACTTCATCATATTTATTATCCAAAGTCATATGCCTCCTTTAACGCAGTTTTCAGCTTCTCTCTGCCACGAGACAAATTGGAGCGGACAGTTGCTTCTTTCATTCCCAGTATTTGAGCAATCTGCGCCGTTTGGTAGCCTTCGTGATAAAAAAGATGTACGACCTCACGATACTTGTCCGGCAGAGCCTTTACCGCTTCCCATACAAAGGAAAGGTCATCTCGATTTTCTGCGACCAGTTCCTCCATCAGTTCATCCGTCTGACGGATGGAATTGTACTTGATACGATTCTTGCTCAGGTTGGACGCAACATGAAGAAGCCACGCTTTTTCATGCTCTTTTGTGTTCAGTACAGGAGCCGTTCTGAGAAACTGGACAAGCGTATCCTGTAATACTTCTTCAGCATCAGCTGCATTATGAAGATAGGAGTATGCAAGCTGCAACACGGTGTTTCCATACTCACTAAGCATCCGTTCTGCTTGATAATTGATTCTTTCACGACTGCTCGCTTTTGATAAATCAGTTTGGCTGCAAGCATTTCCAAACAGTGTTACTGCTAGAAAGTAAAATAATTTTGTCAGTATATCTATGAAAGACAGCAAGTATCTTTCTGTTGCAAGGTAATATTCCACATCATCCCTCCTGTTCATGCTTCAAAGGACAGGCCCAATGAGCCTGTCCTTTGAGTTGTATTAACCTTATTTCACGCTACCTACAAGTGCCATCATATCGGTCTTAGAAAGAGCACTTCCAACGCTGATAGAATAAGTATAATCGCCGTCTGTCCATAGGGCAAGAGAAAACTGCCCATCTGCGCCTTTAAGGGTTACGCCATCTACAATTTCGGTTTGTGCGTACTCATTGTAATCGCCGCTGATGTCCTCACTGCCAAGTGCCTTACGAATCAGCATATCAGAGCCATCTTCGCCATAAAAAGCCTGAATCATCTCATTCTCAATCGCTTCCAGCTCGTCGGCAGTTTTGGGCAGAGTCAAATCAAATCCTGCCATTTCTTCGGCAGCATCAAGCGTGTCGCAAGACTGAAAGGGGCTGGGTGGCTGAAGGTTATTGTCGCTGGGCTGGTTATCGGGTCCCCAGGTAGCAGGGTCTCCGCCGATCGGTGCATTATCATCATTGTTGACCGTCTTGATGAGGTCGGTCATAGCAGTTTTATCCATCGCTTCGGTGCCGTCGATAGAGTACGAATAATCGTCCTTGCTCCAGGTGGCAATATTTACCTTGCCGTCAGATCCTTTCATCTGAACAGTATAGCCATCCACATCAACAGTATTGTTTTCTGCAAACTCATTATAGTTGCCGCTGATGTCCTCATCACCAAGTCCTTTGCGGAATCGAATTTCGTCATCGCCGTTTTGGAAGATAACTTCAATCATACCGTCGGTCTTATTTGCCCGGAAAATGCAATCATCATAGTCTTTGATAACTTCGGGAATGGAAATTTCAATCCCCGACATCTCGATTGCTTCTTCCAGCGTATCGCAGTCGACATAGTTGCTGGGTGGCTGTACCGCACCGGGTTCGCTGTTATCAGCTGCGGGATTGTTATTGCTGCCGCAGGCGACAAGAGAAAGTGTTAAAGCGATACCCAAGATAAGGGAAAAAATTCTTTTAAGTTTCATGTTTAAGTCCTCCTGATTGTTATATAATTTTGAATGGCTTTTTGCCTCTTTGCCTTATATACAACTGGGAGAAACAAAATGTTGCAATATTGTCCAAAATTTTTTTAAAATATGATTTTTTCCTATACAACTATACAATTTCCATTTGTCAGGATATTTATATAATTTACGTCAGTATTGGAGAATTTCTGGTATAAGAATATTGGCGAAATAGTGACAAGCTGGCTGTTTCTATTTGTATTTTGTGTTCTGCTTCTTTATTTAACCATGAGCATTGTTTTATCTCTTGTTTGTTTTTTCTTCTGCGCGTCTTGCAATATAGTCTGGTACTTCATCAGGAGAAATTCCGAGCGCAACGGAGAGTTCTCCGTGCAGCAGGGTTTCTGCCTGCTTCATATACTGCAAATCTGTTTGACCGGGTTTCTTCCCATGCTGGGTCAGTTCGAGATTTTTCTTGTAAATGGCTTTAATCAGGCGGATTAAGTCTTCACATTTATGCTTTTTGATAAAATTCTGATAGCTCGCAGCGATCTCTCTGCGGTCTTTGCCGTCGAAAGAAGCTGCGTCGATTTCCGGAATTCTGTCGAGCAGTGCTTCAGCCTGTTTGCGGCTGATGATAGGCCGCATAAAGAGATCTGTATCTACTGGAATGTAAATCGTTTCACTGTTAAAAACGGGACAAAGCTTATAGTAGAGTTTTTCGCAACCGGAATGTTCTCTTACATAGTCAGGTACTAAAATTTCTTCTATCAGGCATACACCGGTACTGCCGTAAATGATATAATCACCGCATTGAAACATTACGCCGCCTCCTTATCTTTTTGCCGTGTATTTCAGTGCTTTTCTTTATTTTATCACCTTTTTTAAGCCTTTGTAAGTGAAATTTTATTTTTTAATGGTACTTGTTTTATCTGCTTTTTATTTTGATGAAATCTCTATGCGGCTGAATCCCAAGATAGGCCGGACGCATGAGTTTTTTTCCGGTAATGAGTTCCTCAAGACGGTGTGCGCACCAGCCGGAAAGCCTTGCTGTTGCAAAGAGCGGTGTAGCGACATCGTCCGGAATATTGAGTGCGCGGTAAACGAATCCAGAATAAAGATCGACATTGGCAGGCATCAGCTTGTCTTCGCCGGTGATTTCCCGATAAAGGTCGGGAACTTTATTTTCGATATATTCGCAGAGAGCGAAATCAGCCTGCATATTTTTGTATTCTGCAAGCTTTTTTGCCATTCCTTTAAGCAGTACGGCACGAGGATCGGACAGCGTATAAATAGCGTGGCCGAGTCCGTAGACGAGGCCGCTTCCGTCGTTTGCCTGCCCTTGCAGTACCTTGCGGAAATAAGCTTCCAGTTGTTTTTCGTCGGTGATATCATTTACATGCTCTTTGAGATCAGAAATCATGTTTATTACTTTAATATTGGCGCCGCCGTGTCGCGGGCCTTTGAGGGAACCTACCGCAGCCGAAATGGCCGAATAGGTGTCAGTCCCGGAGGATGAAATTAAATGCGTCGTAAATGAGGAATTGTTGCCGCCGCCGTGTTCTGCATGAAGAATAAGAGATAGATCGAGCAGTCTTGCTTCCAGCTGTGTGAATTCACCGGTCGGCCGGATCATGCGCAGGATGTTTTCCGCAGTACAGAGCTCTGCAATGGGATAGTGCAGGTGCATGCTGTCATTATTGTAGAAATTGCGCTTTGCTTGATAAGCATAGGCAATCAGCGCTGGAAAATATCCTATAAGTTCGATTGATTGCCGCAGCACGTTTTCAATCGAAGTATCGTCCGGATTTTCATCATAGGAATAAAGCGCAAGCACGCTTCGCGCCAGTTTATTCATTAAACTGGAGGAAGGTGCTACCAGAATCATATCGCGTGCAAAACCGCGCGGCAGTTCTCTTCTGGCGCCGAGCAGCTTTTGAAATTCGTCAAGTTGCTTTTGATTGGGAAGCTCGCCGAAAAGCAGAAGATAAGTTACCTCCTCAAATCCGAAGCGGCTTTCGTCGATAAAGCTGTTGACGATATCTTCGACATCGAAACCGCGGTAATACAGTTTGCCTGGAATTGCAATTTTTTCTTTTTTTTCATTTACTGTATAACCCTCTACATTGCTGACTCTTGTGAGCCCCACCAGTACACCGGTGCCGTTGGCGTTGCGGAGGCCGCGTTTGACATTGTATTTTGTATATAAATCCGCCGGAATTTCATCACTGTGAAGCAGTTTTTCCGACATCTCTTTGATAAAGAGATTATTATCCAGGTCTAAGTTCTGATTAGAAATTGCAGTCATTCAAACCCCTCCTCAATACAAAATGTATACATGTATACATTAAATTTCTATTTTAGTATATCATTTTATCGCATGAAATGCAAGCAAAGAGGAGGTAAAGATAAGCTTTCTGTGAAAAGAGAGATAAAAAAAGAGAGTGGAAAAACCTGCCGGAAAACGGTTTTAATCGGCTGTTTACAGGGCAGGAGCATTGTAAAAATCCTATTTTTATGGTATACTAAAACATTGACAAAAAAATTTTATTGCAGTATTATTATGATGCAAACATTTGTTCTTAAAAGGTTGACAGAATATGCTGAAAGACGGAGAGCCTTTCGGCATTCTCTGTTTGATAAGCTGTCCGCTCACGCTTTTAAAATATGTACGGGCGGCAAACCTATTTTCTGATAAGGATATGTGATTAAATCGAATGGGGAGATTTTATTGATGGGAAAATTTGTACTGCATGCCCCTTATAAGCCTACAGGAGATCAGCCGCAGGCGATTGAAAAACTGGCCGAAGGCATTCAAAGAGGACGCCGCGCGCAGACGCTGCTCGGAGTAACGGGTTCCGGCAAAACATTTACAATGGCCGGTGTGATTGAGCGCGTGCAAAAGCCGACGCTGATTATTTCACACAACAAGACACTGGCAGCGCAGCTGCATGGGGAATTTAAGGAGTTTTTTCCGGAAAATGCGGTGGAATACTTTGTCTCTTACTATGATTACTATCAGCCGGAGGCCTATGTGCCGTCGACGGATACTTATATTGAAAAGGATTCTGATATCAATGCAGAGATTGAAAAGCTGAGGCATTCAGCGACAGCAGCATTGGCAGAACGGCGCGATGTTATTATTGTGGCGTCAGTTTCATGTATTTATGGACTCGGTTCTCCGTTCGACTATGAAAATCAAATGCTGTCCCTGCGGCCGGGAATGGAAAAAAATCGTCAGGACATTTTGAGAAAGCTGGTAGACATTCAGTATACAAGAAATGATCTCGGTTTTGAACGCGGCTGTTTTCGTGTACGCGGCGATATTATCGATATCTATCCATCCGGTGCAGAAAACGCGATTCGTGTGGAGCTTTTCGGTGATGAGATTGAGACGATAAAAGAACTAAATCCTGTAACAGGGGAGATCATTGGACTGCGCAACCATGTAGCAGTATACCCGGCTTCTCATTATGTCACTTCCAAAGAAAATCTGGAACATGCAATTGATACAATCAGTGCGGAGCTGGAAGAACGGGTGCAGTGGTTTAAGGACAGAGGAAAACTTTTGGAGGCACAGCGCATTGAGCAGCGCACACGGTATGACATTGAAATGCTGCGTGAGATTGGTATGTGCAAGGGAATTGAAAATTATGCCCGCCATATCAGCAATCTTCCGCCGGGCGGCAAGCCATATACGCTGATCGACTATTTCCCTGAAGACTTTCTTATCATTATCGATGAATCGCATGTAATGCTGCCGCAGCTGCATGCGATGTATGAGGGGAATCTTTCGCGGAAGCGGTCTTTAGTGGACTATGGTTTTCGCCTGCCGTCGGCGCTTGACAACAGGCCGCTGATGTTTGAGGAATTTGAAAATGAAATTAATCAGATTATCTATGTAAGCGCAACGCCGGCCAAGTATGAACGGGAGCAGAGCGGTGGTATTTCTGCTGAGCAGATTATCCGGCCGACCGGGCTTATTGATCCTCCGATTGATATCAGAAAAAGCGAAGGTCAGATTGATGATCTGATTGAAGAAATCAATCAGGTGGCGAAAAAGGGTGAGAAGGTTTTTGTGACAACGCTGACCAAAAAAATGGCGGAAAGCCTTACAGATTACCTGAAGAATGCCGGAATCCGCGTAAAATACCTTCATTCTGAAATTGATACGCTGGAGCGTATGGAGATTATCCGTGATTTAAGGATGGGATTATTCGATGTACTGGTGGGAATCAACCTTCTGCGAGAGGGTCTTGATGTTCCGGAAGTCAGTTTGGTAGCAATTCTTGACGCGGACAAGCAGGGTTTTTTGCGGACGGAGACTTCACTGATTCAAACGATCGGCCGCGCGGCCAGAAATGCAAACGGACGGGTTATTATGTATGCCGATGCAGTCAGTCCTGCAATGCAGAAAGCAATTGATGAAACAGACAGAAGAAGGAAGATTCAGCAGCAATACAATGAAGCGCATGGTATCACACCGCAATCTATTAAAAAAGATGTGCGTGCCGTTATCGAGGCAACCAAGCAGTTTGAGCCGGAGGATGAATTCTATAAAGGAAAGAGCCCGCTGGAGCTGACGAAAAAAGAACTGGCTGATTATGTTAAAAAACTTGAAGCAGAGATGAAGCAGGCGGCGCAGGACTTGCAGTTCGAGAGGGCTGCCGAGCTGAGGGACCGCATTTTTGAATATAAGTTGCGCATGTAAATACCGCAGGAGACGGATAAGATGCGGATATCTATAAAAAACAGACAAACAAATGAGATAAGAAGAAAAGAGCAGAAAGGAAAACAGAATGCCTGATAAAATATCAATCAAAGGAGCCAATGAACATAACTTGAAAAATATTGACCTGGAAATTCCGCGCGACCGGCTTGTTGTGCTGACGGGGCTTTCCGGATCCGGAAAATCATCGCTGGCATTTGATACCATCTATGCAGAGGGGCAGCGCCGCTATATGGAGAGTCTTTCATCTTATGCGCGTCAATTTCTTGGTCAGATGGAAAAGCCCGATGTGGAGTATATCGAAGGTCTTTCGCCGGCAATTTCTATTGATCAGAAAACGACAAACAAAAATCCGCGTTCTACGGTAGGAACAGTAACGGAGATTCATGATTATCTCCGGCTGCTTTATGCCAGAATCGGGATTCCTCACTGTCCGGTATGCGGCCGCGAAATTTCAAGTCAGAGTGTCGACCAGATTGTTGATACGATTATGGGCATGCCGGAGGGTACGCGGATTGTGGTATTGGCGCCGGTTGTGCGTCAGCGCAAGGGTGAGCATGAAAAAATTCTCGACCGGATTCGCCGCGAAGGGTTTACACGGGTGCGGGTTGACGGCGAAATGTATCGGCTGGAAGAGGATGAAATTAAACTTGAAAAAACCTTTAAGCATACCATTGAGATTGTGATTGACAGAATCATTGTGAAACCGGAAGCAGGCGGCCGCTTGGCAGAAGCGGTTGAACTTTCGATTGCACACGGAGAGGGGCTGGTGCAGGTGCAGGCACAATATCCCGATTCAGGAAACGGGAACCGTCCGGAGCCAAAGGAATTTACTTTTAGCACTAAGCTTGCCTGTCCGGAGCACGGGGTATCTATGGAGGAAATGGAGCCGAGAATGTTTTCCTTTAATGCGCCGTTTGGGGCATGCCCGGAATGCAATGGACTTGGCTATACGCACAGACTCGATCCGGATTTGATTGTGACGGAAAAAGAACTTTCTATTGCACAGGGATGTGTTAAGCGGATTTTTATGTTTCTTGGGTATCC